>JBMDXW010000387.1:0-61151 GCA_048594965.1 Chryseobacterium sp. | reverse complement strand
TTTAATACTGAGTTCAATTCTTGAGTAAGTTGAGCAGAAGAAATTATATATTCACGTTTTTCCTTCGTATACTCATATTCTATGTATCGTATATTGTTTCCAACTTTGCAAATACTGTTATTAGGAAAAAACAGAAGTTGATTTCTAATTGCTGGAACTTGTACAAAATATTGGGTTAAACCAACGAGGAAATGCATATCTAACTTAGAATCTCTTCTTTTATCAGAATTATATTGCGAATTTGGCGCATTATTAAAATTACCCAGACCGACCTCTGAAAATAATCCAAAAGGAGTGCATCGGGTACTGGTTCTGCTAAAGTATTTTAAAATTGTAGTTTTTAATTTTTGGAAATCATTTGATGAAAATTCTTCTTCAGAGTTTAACCATTTGATTAATCTTTCGTAAACATTCGGTGAAGCCAGATAAATAGCTTCCTGAAAAACAGGATTCTTACTAATTATAAGTAATTCTTCATTAGATATTTCATAACTATCTGTTTTTATCAGAAATTCTTTAAGTGAAAATAAAGGAGTACGAACTGCATATCCATCAAAAAATCGATAAGGAAAACGAGCCATTATTTTATGATTGTATTTCCTTTGGGCTGATAATCAGGATGACCTAATTGCCAGAAAGCGAAGGCGAAAATATCACTCAATCCTGAATACCTTTGCGCTACCGGAATATTATTACCGTGCCCTCCTTGGTAATCGATTTTTAATAATACAGGATTTTTAGAAACATTGTAAGCCATTAATTTTGCAGCAAATTTCACAGGCTGCCAAACAATAACCCGATTATCATTAATACCTCCTGTTATAAGTGTTGCAGGATACTTAACTCCTTTTCTAATATGATGATAAGCATCCATTTCAAATAAATTTTTAAATTCATCCGTTTTTTTAACAGTACCAAATTCTTTGATGTTGCCCTCTCCATTAGGAGTATTTTCAAACCTAAGCATATTGGTCATTCCAACTTCAATAATAGCAGCTTTAAATAAATCAGGTCTTTCGGTCATAGCCCTACCCACCGTAATACCTCCTGCACTTGTTCCCCATATAGCTGTTTTATCTTTTGATGTATAGCCTTTCTTTATTAGATATTCAGTACAATCTATAAGATCTCGCCAAGAATTGAATTTTGTATCCTTAAAACCATCTAAATGCCATATATCTCCTTTTTCTCCTCCTCCTCTAACGTGAGCAATTGCTACAATACCTCCTTTACTCGCCCACAGTAAGTAACTTTTAGCAAAAAAGGGACTTCTTGAAATTCCATAAGCTCCATAAGCATCAATGAGTGTTGGATTTAATCCATTCTTTATAAAATTCTTGCTATTATAAATCAGAGATAACGGAATTTCTTTTCCATCCCTAGATTTTATAGTAAGCTCCTCTACGGAAATATCTTTGAATTCAGAATATTCTATTATTGGAGATAAGTTTTCAGGAATAAAAGTACCATTGCTAAGATTATATTTAAATCGTTGCTCTTGGTTAATCCACCCAGAACAAGTTACCCATAAATCTGAAAAATCTTTACCTTTAGATTGTAAATTAATGTTTCCCGAAGCATATGGTAATTTAATTGGAATTTCTTCATCTCCCTTTTTTAAATATAATTTTGCTTCAACACCATTTCTAACTGTTGTAAAATAAATTCCATCCTTATTGATCGCATATCCACTGATAACTTCATCTCTTTTCTCTGAAACTAAAACTTCGGGATTTTTAAAGTTAGGGTGTGTGATGTTTGTCTTACATAATTTAAAATTTGGGGAATTATATCCTGATAAAAAATACAGATCATTGCCAAATAATCTTATATAATATACTTTATCACTTTTATCATATAATTTTCTCCAATTTTTTTTATTATTTAATAGAGCTTTTTTTTCGATAACAAACGTTTTTCGGAAATCTTCTGCATCAACAAGCATTCCAATATAATATTGGTCGTTAGAATTAAATGTTAATATAGCCGGGGCAACATCACTGCTAATTTCTAAATCTGGATTATTTGAACTTGAAAAGACGTCATTTCTTTTATCAGGATCATCTCCGATCTTATATAAAACGGACTGAGTATTCTTTCCAAATAAATTTGAATTTATATCAACGATAGGATAATAAATAAAAAAAAAACCTGAATTATCTCCAAGCCATTTTATACCTCCAACAGAGCCAGCATTTGTTTGATTTATAACTTGTGGATATATATATTTTTCCTCAACATCCATTATTATAATTTTGGAAATTTCTTTACCTTTTTCAGACAGAGAAATCGCAAGTTTCTTTCCATCCCAGCTAGGACTTATTAAAGTAACTATTTGGTCGCTGCCACCACTAGCAGGATCATATAATAATGTTTCCTGTGCATCAAAATTATTTCTATAATATACTTTTGCAGTTTTTTCTTCTGCGTTTTTTTTTAGATAAAAATATTTATTGCTATTCGTAATTTTCAAATCTGATATAGAATATCCTTGTTCTTTATCTAGCTCTAATCGTTTTTCCACATAGTAATTTCTATTAGGAAGTTTATCTAACAAGGAGTTGGTATAATTGGTCTGTGATTGCATCCATTCCAGCACTTTAGAATCTTTTAGATTTTCTAAATTTCTATAATCATCAATAACCGTATTTCCAAAATATACATCAGTAGCTGGTTTTGATGGAGCTAAATTAGACCTCTGAGCTTTTGCATTAAAGGAGAAAAAAACAACAACAATAAATATTAAATGTTTCATGAATATAAATTATCTTCCTGTATCAAAACCTCCTTGGTGATTACTCCTCATTGGGATCACCACAATTGTCAATCTTTTGTTGTCCTCCACCTCCAAGTATTGCACCAAGGTTTTTGACTTTAGTAATTTTTAATTTTTTTAAAAATAATTTTTTTTCTTTTTTGAGTTCTTTTTTCATTGCAAATTAAAATCTTATTATGAAGTACAAAGAAAAAAATATTTTTTTTACTAATATAAAAAGCAACCTCATAAATTCACTGAATTTATAAATCGATTTAAAAGAATAAAACACTCATAATCAAATAGTTGAACCTAAAGTATTATAATCGTATTATTAAGAAAAATAAATGATATTTTTGTACGATTAAATGAACTCAAAACACGATGAAAATTAAATTTCTTTTATCATTAACACTTGTTGGATGTAATTTACTGTATGGTAAAAAACATAATGGTCCTGATTCTTTAAAGAACTTTACTTATGAAGAATTACAGGAAAAATTCTATGATTACAATTACGATGGAAAGCCCGAAGTTTCAAAACGTATTGCACAATATTATTTGTCTAAAGCAAAAAAAGAGAACAATACCTCTCAAATAGCCGAAGGTTATGCATTCATGTATATTAATGAAAATAAAGAAAATGCATTAAAGTACATAGACAGCATGGCTGCAACAGCTAAAAAACTAAATGAAAATATTTATCCCACTCGCATTTATTTATTGAAGGCTAATGTATATTTTAAATTTAATGATCAGAAAGAGGCTTTAAATAATTACGTCCTGGGATTAAAATACGCAAGACAGAAAAATAATAAAAGACAAATTGCTTTAGCAGAAACCAATATTGCTTATTTGAATAGTTACATTGGAAAGCATTATGAAGCAGCAAAAATATTAAGATACTATTTGGATCATGCAGATTATCTTAATGAAAATGAAATAGAAAAGATAAAACTCAATCTTATAGACGCATATATAGAAATCAATAAATTAGACTCCGCCAACACATTAATAAACAAAGGCTTACAGGCTTTCAAGAATGAAGATCCTTATAAATACAATCAATATATGGCTTTATCAGGATGTTATAATTTGAAAAGTAAAAAATACAATAGTGCTATTAAAAATCTATTACAAGCAAAAAAATATTTTTTTACTTCAACCGATGAGAGAAATAAAAATTACACCTTATTATATTTGGGACAAGCTTATAAGGCAACCCATGACAATAAAAAAGCTGCCCAAAGCTTTGAGCAGATTGATTCTCTCATTCAACAGAGTAATTATATTTTCCCTGAACTCCGGGAAGTTTACACATTTTTAGTTGATTATTATAAAGAGAAAAAAGAAAAGGAACAACAGCTATATTATATTGAAAGATTTTTAAAGGTTGATCAAATATTAGATTCGCAATTTCGAGATGTTTCACGAGAACTTCCGAGACGATATGACAAACCTAAATTGCTGTTAGAAAAGGAAACAATCACAAATGAATTAGAGAAAAATAAAACAATTTTCTTTATTTGTGCCGGAGGTTTCTCAATAGCCTTTCTAATACTTACATTGCTATATTACAAATCCAGAAAGACTGAAAAAATTCATAGAAAAATTGCAAAAGATCTGATTCATTCAGTTCATGAAAATAACAACACAAAGGAAGATAATACCCTACAAGAAAAAAGCTCTCCAAATAAGATTCTTCAACAGGAAAATGCAAAAGATAAAACAGTAAATATTGTTTCTGATGATTTAGCACAAACAATTCTAAAAGAGTTAGAAATATTTGAAGCTAAGAAACTTTTCTTAAATAAGGGAATTACTTTAAGTAATGTGGCAAAAAAAATAAAAACAAACTCTAAATATTTGTCTGAGGTAATTAATATTCATAAAAGAAAAAACTTTGCTGCTTATATTAATGATCTTCGCATAGATTATACTATAAATAGATTAACGACAGATAGAAAATTTCGTTCTTATAAAATACCATTTATTGCCGAAGAATTAGGGTATAATAATGAACAGGCTTTCACGTTAGCATTCAAAAAAAGAACAGGAATCACACTTTCGACATATTTAAAAGAAATTGAAAAAACAGAGCATTAAAAATCATAAAAAACTAATTTACAGTATTTTATTTATATAAATTCAATGATTTAATAGTAATAATTTCATTGAATTTATAAACTATTCATTTGCATTTTCATTCTAATTTCCGGCATCTTTGCTTCAGGTAAAAACACAAGTATTTTTCTTTTCGTAATGCGCAGTATGAAAAGTAAATATAAAAACGCTGATCAGCAAAAGACCCATGCCAGGGATTGTATGGCAAAATAATTAATCAATTTAAAAAATTAAACAAATGAAACTAAAAAGTTTAAATTTAGTAGAACTTAATGTTCAAGAAATTAAGGAAACCAACGGAGGCAGCGGCCCAGGAACTGGTTATGGAACTGTAAATCCAGGCGACTGGAAAATGGTAGTTCATGCAGCTGGTGATTTTATCAGAGGATTTTTATCTGGATTTTAAAATTATAGGTATTATGAAAAATCTAGTATTATTAAATAACGAGGAATTGTGTATTGTAAATGGCGGCCATGACGGTGTAGCATATGAAGCAGGAGTGTGGCTAGGAAAAATTGTGCGTGCAGCTGCAACCATAAAAGATCTTTTCAGTAAATAATATTCATAGGAGTTCTGAATAACCCCAGAACTCCTATTTTTAAAAAACAATGTTTTATATATTCTCAAAATCTGATTTTTCAGATATAAATTTTGCCAGAAAAGTTTTATTGTTTTTTGGTTCGTATGCTTTAATAGTCTTATGCATTTTGGTAAGTTTGTTACTGATAGCATCTGCAGATTACTTTGTAGTAAATGTCTTAAAGTACGAATCTATAGTTAATCTAATATCAGTATCAACCAAAGAGATTGGTAAAGAAAATATATTGAAAATTGTAATTATAGTCCCTGTAATTGAAGAGATTTTATTTAGATTAATTTTGAAACCGCAAAAGTTTTACGTCGGTATTTTTACATTATTTTTTTCATTTTATTTGTTAAATGGGAATTTCACAAATGCAAATTTTACAGAGCCGATATTTTACCTAAAATTATCTATAGCAATTGTTATTTCTACTATAATTTACTTAAAAGGCAATTTCTATGTTTCATTTATAAAAAAAAATAAAACATATTTTATCGTTCTCTCTATCATGATATTTGGATTGGCACATATTTCAAACATAAAACCGTTCCATTTACAACTGATCTTATTTTATCCAATATTTGTTATTCCGCAAATTATAATAGGATATTTTATTACAAATATAAGACTTAAGCTGGGCTTTTTATGGGGAATACTATTACATTGTTTCGTAAATCTAATCAACATTTATCTTTAAATTAAAAAAAATGGAAAATTTGAAATTATTAACAATCGATGAACTGAAAGACTACAATGGAGGACATGATGGTCTCGCTTATGAAGCAGGGCAAACAGTTGGAAAAATTGTAAAATATGGAAAGTATGTTGCTACCTTTATTGGCTTTTTTCTAAATTAACAGTCTAAACACACAATTTGATTTTAGGCTATTTCACTTGAAGTAGCCTAATCTAAGAATTATGAAAAAGCCAGTTATTTTCTTTATAATTTCATTTGTCTTTGCTCTACTAAATGGATATTTTTTTAATTACATCAATGATACATATTTACATTTTGATGTAAATCAGAATAAAAACCCAAACATCTCAAAAAATGAATTGAACTTTATTGCAATTTTCGTCGCTCCTTTTATAGAAACTCTGGTATTTCAATATCTTCCGTACGTAGTTTTAACAAAATGCATAAAATTAAAAAATGAATTACTTTGTATAATTGTTATGAGCATAATTTTTTCATCAATGCATCACTACAATTGGTTATATATTGTTATGACATTTTTTGGAGGATTAATTTTAAATAATCTTTATGTCTATTATTATAAACATAATAATAAATATAGCTTTATTCTGACTGTCCTTTTCCATTCATTATTTAATCTTTATGGTTTTTTATTTATAATGTAAAAATCACTTCTTCTCAATGTTTAAAAGATCAATTTATATAGGAATTTTAATTCTTGTAATTACCTTCCTATGCATTTTACCAATAATAAAAGTCCCAATTTCCTCTTCTTCAAGAGGTGTGATAAGATCTGTTCAGGAGAACACTAAAATCTCAGCTATTGTTTCTGGGAGAATTATTTATAGTAAACTGGAAAAAAATAACCAACAAATAAAACAAGGTGATACTTTACTCATCGTAACAGCAGAGCAGCTGGATATTCAAAAGAATTTACAAAACAGCCAAAGTTTAGATTATTCAGCACAATTGCAGGACTTAAATAAACTGACAAGAGGACAAACTTCAGGTTTACAAACCGGACAATACCAAAGAGAATTATCTGCCATGAAGGAAAAAATTGCTCAGGTACAAACACAATTGTCTTTAGCTCAAAAAGATTTTGACAGAGCAGCTACGCTTTATAACCAAGGGGTTATTCCAAAGGCAGAGTATGATAAGTTTTTCTACAATCTTCAAGGACTTAAAAATCAGATTTCCGCAATAAGAGAACAACAAATTGCCCAATGGCAAACACAGAAAAGAGAAGTGGAAAGACAAATCCGTTCGTTAGGTTCAGAAGTACAACGTATTAATCAGGAGCAAAAAAACTACATCATCACAGCACCTATTTCCGGAAGGCTTGTTAATTTCTCTGGAATACAGAAAAATAATTTTCTGACGCAAGGACAAGACATAGGACAAATTTCGCCGGAAGTTTCACTGGTTGCAGAATGTTTAGTTTCACCAAAAGATATAGGTTTTATTCGCACAGGTCAGAGCGTAAAATACCAAATTGACACTTATAATTATAACCAATGGGGATTATTGGAAGGGAAGGTTTCTGAGATCGATCAGAATATTAAAATTAACGAACAAACCGGAGAAGCTTTCTTCAGGGTTCTCTGCCAAATGGATAAAAACTATTTACGGTTGAAAAACGGCTATAAAGGACAAATTGATAAAGGAATGACTTTTACATCACGCTTTCATCTCGTAGACCGTACATTATGGTAGTTATTATTTGACCGTGTTGATGATTGGTTTAATCCCAAATTAAAATAAAACGTAAAACAATACCATGAAAACTTTTACTATAACTCCAAGCTTTATTGCGTAGATGAAAAAAGATATATTGATTCAGCAACATGACATCAAAGACTGTGGCGCAGCCTGTCTTGCATCCGTTGCCGTTCATTACGGATTAAAAATGCCGATTGCCCGGATCAGACAGATCTGCCACACGGATACAAGAGGAACAAATGTTTTAGGCTTAATACAGGGCCTGGAACAAATGGGTTTTAATGCAAAAGGCGTAAAAGGAGGTATAGATGCTCTGCCGGAACTTCCACTACCGGCTATTGCACATATTATCGTTAACGGACAAATGCACCATTATGTAGTCATTTACAAAGTTGTAAAAGACAAAATCACGGTAATGGATCCCGCAAGAGGAAAATTAGAGGAGTACAGAACAGAAGAGTTCTCAAAAATATGGACTGGAGTTCTTGTCCTACTTGAACCTAACGCATATTTTGAAAAAAGAGATGAAAAAACAACCCTCTATAAAAGATTCTGGAACTTAGTCCAGCCACATAAAAGTATTTTAATCCAGGCTTTATCAGGCGCATTGGTGTATACTATTTTGGGATTATCCACATCAATTTATATTGAAAAAATTACAGATTATGTTTTAATAGACGGAAATAAACGCCTGCTCAATTTACTTTCTATGGGAATGGTTGTCATACTTTTATTTCAAATCTTTATTGGAACCATGAAAAGTGTTTTGGTATTGCAATCCGGACAAAAATGGATAAGCATCTCATTCTCGGTTACTACAAACATTTGTTAAAGCTACCTCAACGGTTTTTCGATACGATGAAAGTGGGGGAAATTATTTCAAGGGTGAATGATGCCGTAAAAATCCGAACATTTATCAATGATGTTTCCATACAGATTTTTGTCAATATTTTTATCATTATTTTTTCATTTGCTTTGATGTTTACCTATTATTGGAAACTGGCTCTGATTACGGCATTGGTGATTCCATTCTATTTTCTTGTGTATTGGATTACCAATAAATTGAATAAAAAAGCGGAAAGACAATTAATGGAAGAAAGTGCTGAACTTGAATCTCACTTAGTCGAATCTATCACTTCTGTAAAAACCATCAAACAATTTGGAATAGAAACCTTTGCTAATAATAAAACGGATAATGCTTTTTCAAAATTATTGAAAACAATTTATGCTTCGGTAATGAATGCCTTATTTTCGGGTAATTCATCAGAGTTTTTATCCCGGATTTTTACGATTGTATTACTTTGGGCTGGTTCAGGATATGTGATTGACCGAGTGATCACTCCCGGAGAATTGCTGTCTTTTTATGCTTTGATCGGGTATTTTACAAGTCCGGTTTCACAATTGATCGGAATGAACAAAACGATTCAGAATGCTCTGATAGCCGCCGACCGACTTTTTGAAATCATGGATCTGGAACGCGAGGAAAATACCGATAAATTAGAATTAACAAAAGAAAATATCGGAGATTAGAGTTTAAAGAAGTAAGTTTTAGCTATGGCAGCAGAACCGAAGTTTTTACAAATTTCAACTGCCTTATAAAGAAAGGACAAACAACTGCTATTGTTGGAGAAAGTGGCAGTGGTAAAACCACTCTGGCTTCTTTAATTCAGAATTTGTATTCATTGAAAACAGGGAAAATTATGATTGGCGACTATGATATCAATTATATTTCTAATTATTCCTTACGGAATTTGGTATCTGTCGTTCCGCAACAAATCGATTTATTTTCAGGAAATGTCATTGAAAACATTGCGTTAGGAGAGGATTTCCCGGATACACAAAAAATTTTAAATATCACAAAAAAATTGGGCATATTAACTTTCGTTGAAAAATTACCAAATGGCTTTCAAACGTACTTAGGTGAAAACGGGGCTTTGCTTTCCGGGGGTCAAAAACAGCGAATTGCGATTGCAAGAGCTTTATACAAAAATCCAGAAATATTAATTTTGGATGAAGCCACTTCTTCACTTGATACAGAATCGGAAATGGTAATCCAAAATACATTGCAGGAGTTTAAAAATCAAGGTAAAACCATGATTGTTATTGCCCACCGATTGAGCACTATTGCAAATGCTGATACTATTTTGGTAATGAAGGACGGAAAAATTATTGAACAGGGAAACCACAACCAACTTCTAAGCGAAGATTCTGTCTATAGATCGATGTGGGAAAAACAAAGTACCCGATTAGATTATTAAAATAAAACCTATGTATTATGATTGATTTTATGATTACTTTATTTTTAGCCATTATGGAACTTTAACCAGAATTTTATAAACACAAACGGTTCCATCAGGAAAAAAACTTCCAAATTTAGGATATTTTGAGCTAAATGATTAAAAGATTTAATAGACGATAAAAAGAAAACAATATGGACTGAAATTTAAGTTCAAAAGAATATGATGAAAGATATCTAAAAATCCCTGAAAAAAGCTTCAGGGATTATTATAAAAAGGTTTACTTAACTTCCACAACATTGTCTTCCAGATTGATGTCGGCAAGTCGCTGGCTGATGTCGATTCCTATTACCGACAGCTGGGATTTGCTGTAAGGTACAGTAAGGATATATTCTTTCTGGGTCCAGGGCCAGTAAGGCATGGTTTGGAAATTGCCATACGCATCCTTTTCCTTCCAGGTATGGGTCATGTTGAGCGGGATCTGATAATTGATCAGCCTGTTATCTTTTGTGACGATACTGAAGTCGATAGGCATCGGGACCTGACCGTTGTTTACCAAAGTAATCGTGGTCGACTTTTCGTTGTACTTCACGTCTTTTATTCCGTAGTCAATTGTTTTTGTGGTATTGATCCAGTAATGGTGAAACCACTTCAGATCCATCCCGGAAACTTTCTGGGCAATGTGCAGGAAATCTCTGTCGGAAGGATGTTTGAGAGCCCAGTGGTCGTAATATTGCTTCAGGGTCTCCGCAAGGTTTTCCTCGCCCATAATATAGCCGAGCTGCACGAGGTAAAGTCCTCCTTTAATATAAGAGGCATAGGTATAGGAAGTCCCGTTGTCGTGGTGATCTCCCAACCATACGGCCGGCTCTTCGATGCCCTTTTTGATGAATTTCCGGTACCCGTCGAGCAGCTTTATGAAAGGATTCGGAAGCTCTTTTGCCGGAGGAAAAAGCTGATTCATCACATAATCTTCTGCATACGTTGTAAAGCCTTCGTCCATCCATGGGCGCACGGGTTCGTTGGTGGCCAGCATCTGCTGATACCACGAGTGCGCACCTTCGTGAGCCATTAGCCCCATTAAACCCTCAATATTTTTAGCCTCCCCCAGGATCATGGTGCACATGCCATACTCCATTCCGCCGTCGCCTCCCTGGATAAAGGCGTACGTAGGGTAAATGTATTTCCCGAAATGAGAATTCATCAACTGATAATAATTTGTAAGATAAGGCTGAGCCTGCTCCCATACTTTGGTTTTATCGTTGTTCAGATAAACCAGGAACACTTTCGGACCCTGCGGAACATCAAAACTTTTTACGATATAGTCTTTATCTGCGGCCCAGGCAAAATCCAGGATATTTTTTGCCGTCCATTTCCAGGTGGCTTTATTTTTATCCGATTTTACTTTCGCATTGGTGTCGTACCCTTTTACTTCTGTGGGATTTTCCAGAATCCCACCTGCTCCGATGACGTAGTCTTTATTTATTTTAATGGTCACATCGAAATCGGCAAACGGCGCATGAAATTCTCTTCCGATATAGTCGAAAGTAGCCCAGCCGTCGTAGTCGTATTCTGCAATTTTAGGATACCATTGGGTCATGGTCATATCGACGCCTTCTTTGTTATTTCTTCCGCTTCTTCTGATCTGCTGCGGGATCACGGCATCCCATTCAAGGGTAAATGTTGTGGATGAATTAGGTTTAACAGGTTCTGCCAGATACACTTTCATAACCGTTTCCTGGATTTCAAACTTCAGGTTCTTCCCGTTTTGCCTGATCCAATGAATGTTTTGTGCACCTTCCTGGTCTTTGGGAATTGATGCCAGCCTTGAAATTCCGTCTTTCTGCAATCTTGAATCCCCGTTTTTTCCCTGGGATGCCACACGCTGGTCCATCATGGAATTTGGCTTAAAGGCATTCCAGTACAAATGAAAGTATACCACATTCAACTCGTCAGGCGAATTGTTATTATAAGTTAAGGTTTGTTTGCCTTCATAAGTAAATTTTTCAGCATTAACATCAATATCCATCTTGTATTTCGCACTTTGCTGATAATAAGGCCCCTGCTGTGCCTGAAACTGAGAAATGATAAACGCGAACAGGACTGCAAACGATTTTTTCATTTAAAATTTTTTATTTTGTCTAAAGATATGTATTTAAAATAAGAACTCAAATGTGGAGTTATTGTTGATACTCTGGATGTAATCAGCAACATTCATTATTAAATACTCACGCTGATTTTGCAGATTTTTCAGCGCAATCAACTGCATAATGTGCCTGATCTGCAGGAGATCTTTAAGCAAAAAAAATCGGTGCTATTCGTGCAATTTATGTTTTTAGTTCAAAAGCTTCCTGATCAAAGTAATTTGTCCCAAATGATAATAGCAATGTTCGATCATTCCGTCGATATTCCTTAGATAGGTACCGTACTTTTCGTCGACAAAGCCTTCATTCATCTTAGAATCAGGCATCTGCTCCAGCAAGGCCGCAAATCTTTCGGCGTCTTTCCATAGTTTATTTTTAAGATGCTCCCACTGTTCAGCGGATTCTAAAGGAGGAAGATCAAAGCTGTATTTGTCTTTTATTTCGAGAGGACCGCCTTCAAATACGTTTATCAGTCCTGCGATGTAATAATCGATATGATAAGTAAGCATGGCAATAGTATTCAGAGAACCTATCTTTTTTGTGGCCGTTTCCCAGGTAACCTCAGCAAGCTGGTCTTTAAAATTGGTATTGGCGATCCAAAGACCATCCAGCACTACTTCCCTGAATCTTTTGGCTAATTGTAAAGTTGTACTCATTTGTTTATTTTTTTAAAGATAATTATTTTTTGCTTTTGTCGATGTACCTGGAAAGAGCCACATATTAAAACAGATGACTGCGTAATTTTAGTAATCAATAGACAGATCCCTGATTTAATTTACGAAGGTCTTGAAAAATAAAATCCTCCAGGATTTTCGGATCTTGAAGGATTAATGCTGAATATAATTCTACTTATTTTTTAAGAGGAATTTCTTTTTTCCCGCTTTGCAGGATCTTTTCTAAGATTCTTAATGTAATAAGATAGGTTGGCTTCACCCCTGTAAGTCCCAGACCACCGGAAGAAAGCGTACTTCCTGTTTCCAACGGGTTATCAGAAGCATAATAAGCATACATGACAAACAGATCCGGCGTAATATGATGTCTGATCTTTGATGCCACCTGAATCGCCTTTTGATAATGGGCGCCTTCCATCTCCAGCCCGATTGCTTTCCATGAAGTATTCATAAAGTAAGAAAGGATATCCCTGTTCTGAAGAGATGTTCCCAATACCGTTATCATCGGTCCTTCGAACGCCTTCAGTTCGTCATCTTTAAAATCTTCCAGCTTCAGAGCATTTTCGAAAGGATAATTGTCGGCGGTTCCTTCAAAGATGTGGGAGGTAGGGATCATGATATCACCTTTTCCACCGGCAAGAATTCCGGCTTTCCCCATAATGGATACCGATTTCACCTTCATCATATAAACCTCGCCTTTATGTTCGAAAGGTCTCAGCAGCTCATCCATCACCTCAAAGGCCTGCTCTCCGAAAGCATAGTCAAAAACCATAACCACATCATCTCCGCCAAAATTAATATCCTGGAACGGTGTGTTTTTAAGATTGGTTTTGCTGAGGTCGATAATCTGAACGTCAATATTGCTGCCACTTTTATCATTAATGTAGATCATCCCTTCGTCCAAAGCGTATTTGGAAACTTTATCGCGAAGTTCCTTTTTATCGGAAATCTCTCCGTATAATTTGTAATCTACCTTATGGTCTTTTTTCTTCAGGGCCTCATTGGCGTAAAGCATATTTTTTACAGAATGCATATTTGCCGAAATAATATGGAGCGGTCTCATGTGGAGGTCATTTTCATAAAGCACTTCTTTTACTTTATGAGCCCACTTCTCACCGAAATAATGATGTCCTACCCTTTCCTTTAAGATCGCACTGAAATGGATCTCGCGTTCCCTCGTCTGTTTTGCATCTTCAAGACTTACTTTTGCAAGGTTGTAAATGATTTTAAAAAGACGGTCCGGATTATTGTCCTCACCGAAAGTGTTGTAGGCATTTAATGTCTCATCAAAAGTTCTTCCTATTAAAGAGGAAAGATGGATGAGGGCCACTTCTTTTTCTTTTCTGCTGAATTTTTTCTCTCCTTTCACGACCTCTTCAATGATCTTGAAAGCACGTGTAGGTTTCCAGTTTTCATCCTGAGTGAAGGCCAGGTCTCTGATTTTATCAGCCTCGATGAATAAAAACGTTAAATGGGTCAGAATATCATAGATTTCCGAACGGCCCAGAAGGACTTCGATGTTCATCTGGTGTTCATCGATCCTGTAGCAGTTTCTTCTTCTCTTTTTGGGAACAATAGGCTCGAAACTTCCTTTATCAAAACCTTCATCCGACGTGAGATGAATAAAGGCACACTCTTCAATTCCTTCGGGAAGTCTGTCGAGCACATACATGAGCCCGTTCAGCTCCAGTTTACTCGGCACATTCATGCTTCCGTAGATTTCCGGATTGATGGTCTTTAACAAACTTCTTATCGTTTCCCCCGAAACACCGGCAGGTTTAAAAAAACCTCTGTAAAAGAGGTGCCTCATAGAAATATACAATCTTTCAATTGCTTCCGTTGTTTCTCTTGCTCTGGAATTTGTCATACAATAAATTTCACACAAATATACAAAATATCGGCCTAAATCATTTTAAGTGTCTTTTAATAAATGGCTTAACAGCATATTTTTGATGAGCAGTTTGTTCGGTATATATTTTCATTTTCTAAGGTTAATTAAACGTATTAAATTCAATTAAATAAAGATTAATGGAAAATTTCCTACCATTCATTAAAATAAATAAAAATTTTTATCATGTTTACTATATTAATTTATAAATTGTCTTCACTTATTAATATTATATTTATTTGGCTTAAACTTAAACCAAAAACTCAGCACTTGCATCCTTTGTTAGCATACACCCCATCAAAAAAGTCAAATTACCGTTTAATTTTTTGTTAATTTCAATGTTACCCCTTAATTTTTTAGGGTTAAAATTTTTTCTGTTTATTTTTTTTGTAAATTTGCATCGTAAAAATCAAACCTAATATGTCAACTTTAAGATTCAAAGCGTTAGAAACTTTACCATTCAAGGACTTTAGAAGAGATAATTCCGTTGAAGTTCCTGTGAAATTGTCAGAATTATTCTGCCAGAATGTTTTCTCTGAAGAAACGATGAGAGAATACCTGACAAAAGAAGCATTCAATTCCATTATGGATGCCGTAAAAAAAGGAACTAAAATCCAAAGACACATTGCGGACCAGGTAGCAGTAGCCATGAAAGACTGGGCGATGAGCAAAGGCGTAACCCATTATACGCACTGGTTCCAGCCTCTTACGGGAAGTACTGCTGAAAAGCACGATTCTTTCTTCACACCGATCGAAGGCGGAAGAGCAATCGAAAGATTCAGCGGGAATTTATTGATCCAGCAGGAGCCGGATGCATCGTCTTTTCCGAATGGTGGGATCAGAAACACTTTTGAAGCGAGAGGTTACACAGCCTGGGACCCTACATCACCGGCATTTATCATGGGAACGACTTTATGTATTCCTTCGATTTTTATTTCTTATACCGGAGAAACTTTAGATTACAAAGCACCTCTTTTGAGAGCATTGAACGCGGTGGACGAAGCAGCGACCAATGTGATGCAGTATTTCGACAAAAACGTAACGAAGGTAACGCCGACCTTAGGTTGGGAACAGGAATATTTCCTGGTAGACTCTGCATTGTTCCAATCCCGTCCGGACCTTGTTTTAACAGGTAAAACCTTATTGGGACATTCTCCTGCCAAAGGACAGCAGCTGGATGACCACTATTTCGGTTCAATTCCTACAAGAGTCATGAATTTCATGAAAGAGCTTGAAGTTGAATGTATGAAACTGGGAATTCCTGTAACGACAAGACACAACGAGGTAGCGCCGAATCAGTTTGAGCTGGCTCCGATGTTTGAAGAAGTAAACGTTGCCGTAGACCACAACTCTTTATTAATGGATGTTATGGCAAGAATTGCCCACAGACACCATTTCCATATTTTATTCCACGAAAAGCCGTTTGCAGGTGTAAACGGAAGCGGAAAGCACAACAACTGGTCATTGGCGACCGATACCGGTGAAAACCTGTTAAGCCCTGGAAAAAATCCTAAGAAAAACTTACAGTTCCTTACCTTCTTTGTTAATACGATTAAAGCCGTTCACGAATATGCCGACCTTTTAAGAGCAAGCATCGCTTCGGCAAGTAATGACCACAGACTCGGAGCCAACGAAGCGCCGCCGGCAATTATTTCCGTATTCATCGGAAGCCAGCTGTTCAGAGTATTGGAAGAGCTGGAAAAAGTAAAGGAAGGAAAACTTTCCCCGGATGAAAAAACAGATTTAAAACTGAATGTTGTAGGGAAAATTCCTGAAATCCTTTTGGATAACACCGACAGAAACAGAACGTCACCGTTTGCATTTACCGGAAACAAATTTGAGATCAGAGCGGTAGGATCTTCTGCAAACTGTGCAGAGTCAATGACCGTGATGAACACTATTGCAGCAAAACAGCTTCGTGATTTCAAAAAAGAAGTAGATGCCCTGATCGAAAAAGGACTTAAGAAAGACGAAGCAATCTTCAATATCTTAAGAGAATACATCAAGCAGTGTAAAAACATTATGTTTGAAGGTGACGGATATTCTGACGACTGGGCCAAGGAAGCGGAAAAAAGAGGCTTAAACAATTTAAAAACAACTCCTGAAGCCCTTAAGCAGGAAATGGATGAGAAATTCCTTGCACTTTACGAAGAAATGGGAATTTTTACGCACCGCGAGGTTGAAGCAAGAAACGAAATCAAATTAGAAAAATATTCAACGGTTATTGATATTGAAGCAAGAGTACTCAGTGATATTGCAAGAAATCACATTATTCCTTCTGCTTTAAATTATCAGAACAGACTGATTGAAAACGTAAAAGGTCTTAAGGATATTTTCGGAGAGAATGAATTCAGGTCTTTAGCAAAAGAACAAATGAGCCTGATCACGAGCATTTCTGAAAATGTATCAAAAATCAAATTAGGCGTAGAAGATCTTATCGCAGCAAGAGAGGAAGCAAAATCTGTTTCCGAAAGCCAGAAACAGGCGGAAGACTACTGCAATAAAGTGAAGCCGTTATTCGACGTGATCAGAGAAGCTTCTGATGCTCTGGAGATGATGGTAGACGACGAACTTTGGCCAATGACCAAGTACAGAGAAATGTTGTTTACAAAATAACATTTGTAAAGTTCCATATTAGTTAAACGCTCCGATACAATTCAGTACCGGAGCGTTTTTTTTTACGGTTAAAATACTCCAATCGTTTTTGTAAACGGTGTTGAAAATCAGCGCAATTACATTCACGTCAAAGATCCGTTTTTTTTGGATAAAAGATTGGAGTTATTAACTAATCACCTGGATAAAAAAGAATATGAGCAATTAGTTTGTTAAAGAATCTTAATAAAAAAAACCGCAGACTTACCCAAAACAGGCGGCTGCGGTTTATTTTTCTTTAACATACTTAAATAATATGTTAAAATGTGTTAAAAAGAGAACTCAACAATAACCATATCAGAGTCCTTTTAGCCGGAATACATATTTTTGTAATGCTTTTGAAAAATACTATTCCTTTAACACGGTAATCAAATATATATGAAGAAAAGAGTTTTGTTTTATTTAGTTGCTTTAGTTTCTACAGTATCGTTACAATCGTGTGTTACCAACTACGTAGTTTCAAAACCAGCAACTTACGCTAAAGAATACAAAACAGATGCCAAACTGGCCTCTATTGACACCCACAAGATGGAGCAGGATAAACAGCAGCTTATCAACTCCTTTTTAGCCGAAAAAGCAGCTTCTTTAGCCAACACTAAAAATTCTATTAAAAATTCTGAGATTGCAAAAGCGATCCTGCACAATAAAACCATCGACAATATTTTAACAGAAGCGCAGACGTACATCGGGACGCCTTACCGATACGGAGGGATGACCAGAAACGGGATCGACTGTTCAGCTTTTGTTCTTTCTGTTTTCGGAGCTGCTGCAGGACTTAGTCTACCGAGAGTAGCCGCTTCCCAATCGCAGGAAGGTGAAAGAGTAGAAAAAGAAAACCTTCAGAAAGGAGATCTTATCTTCTTTTCGCACGGAAGAAGAATTTCTCACGTGGGTATCGTAGAAAGTGTAGATGAAAACGGGGAAGTAAAATTCATTCACGCCGCCACATCAAAAGGGGTCATGATTTCTTCGCTTAATGATTCTTATTGGGGACCAAAGTACAGGTTCGGAAAAAGAATCATCAATGAAAACGGGGAAGCCATCAATAACCTGGCAGCAACAACACCGGCATCAAACGGAACAAGTTTTTAATTTTAAATAATTGATTTAAATAACGAAACCATCATGATCTGATGGTTTTTTTATTTTTTCAACAGCTTTATCTTCGTTATGAATATTGACAAACAGCTTTTTAATACCTGAATAGGCCTTTTTGAAAATAACATTTAAAATCAGCTGTTCCTGTCGATATCAACATCGAATCTATGTAGAAGTCCAAGTACTTCAGAAAGTGAGAATTTAGCCTTTTTAAGCCTGTTTTGCGTAGGATCTATCGAATAATTAACAGAAGTTCTCAAATCTGCTTTTTCGAGGTTTGTATGATCGAAAACCGCGCCCGAAAAATCACATGCAGTAAATACAGCGCCTGATAAATTGCACTCGGAAAAATCAACTTCATGCAGAATACAGTTCCTGAATACCGTCTTCTTTACCGTCGTTTTATAAAACACGGAATTATTCAGTAAACATCCTTCAAAGCTGAACCTCATTCCGAATTCATTACACTCGCTGAACTGCAGACCAAACATTTTACAATCTTTAAAATGAACATCGCGAAATGCTGTCGATGAAAGCTTGATCATACTTAAATTGCAACCGTTAAACTCACAATCATTAAAGCTGAAACCTGACAGATCAGCGTATTCAAAATTGCAATTGCGAAATGTACAGTTCTCATACTCACCTTTCTGAATCTGAGAAAAATCTACATTTTCAAAAGCCTTATCTAAGAAGTATGTTTCTTTCATAGCGATTAAATGATTAAAAAAATAAGAGGAGTCCCAGCTGATTTTTTGAGATTTTGCAGATTTTTAATGCCAATAAATGAGCGGACTAAGCGTGTAATTTTTCAATTTAATTCCTAAACCAAACTATTCTTATCCGAATAATTGAGTTTAAAGAAAATAAAGGTCATAATTGAGAAGGCCAGTAATGAGCTCCCTCCGTAACTGAAATAAGGCAAAGGAATTCCCACGGTAGGAAAAAGACCCATCACCATCCCTAAATTGATGGTAAAGTGCATCAGTAAGATCGATGCAAAGCAATACCCGAAAACCCGGTTAAATCCGGACTTCTGTTGTTCTGCGAGGTAGTAGATCCTTCCAATATAGATCATGTAGCATAAAATGAGTATTGCGCTGCCTGCAAAGCCCCATTCTTCGCCTACGGTACAGAAGATGTAATCCGTTTCCTGTTCCGGCACGAATTTCCCCTGAGTAACGGAACCTTCACGGTATCCTTTGCCCCAGAGCCCTCCGGAACCGATGGCTGTTTTTGAGTAAAGCAAATTATACCCCGAAGTATCCCTGAAAGCCTTCTCTCCTTTATAAAGAACTTCAATTCTCTCTCTCTGATGCTTTGGCAATTTTTCCAAGATATATGGAGATCCGAATGCGAGACCACAAAGAAGCACCACAGAACCGGCAATGCCTGATATCGAAATAATATTCCAGGACATTTTATAATAATTCATGGCAATCCAGCCTCCCACAATAACCACAATGGTGACTGCCACCCAAATAGGGTTAACCGCCAGTGAAATCAGGAAAACACCGGCAAAAAGAAAGCCTATTCCAAATAACAACCCATTCAGCCCTTCACGGTAGAGAGCGATAAAAAAGGCGATAAATACCAACATGGAACCCACGTCCGGAATTGCAAGAACGACCACCGCCGGAATACCAACGATGGCCAGTGTCGTCAAAAGTGATTTCCTGTTTTTTAAATTAAATTCAGGACCGGAAACGTAGTTGGAAAGCATCAGGGCGGTACCAATTTTGGCAAACTCCACTGGCTGCATGGTAAAACTTCCGAACTTATACCAGTTTTTCTGACCGAGAATTTCTTTCCCGAAAGGAAACAGACCAATGAGAAGTAGCACCCCGCCAATGTAGATAATCCCGGACATATTCTCAAAAAACTTACTCCTTCCGATAAAAATAACGAGACCTACAAATACGGATATGCAGAAAAAAACCAACTGCTTTTCTCCTAATTTCTGATCTACGCTGTAAATATTTGCGATGGCAAAAGCACAAAGCAGGAAATATAAGCCAAGACCTAATTTATCGATACCCTCTGCCCATTTCATTGCTTAACCGGTTTTGTTTTTTGTGAATTCTTTTTTTTATCGTCGTCTATTTTTTTCTGCATCTTAGCCTTCTGCTCTTTTACGAGTTTTAAACTATCCTGAATTCTTTTCTGTTTTATAGAATCCTCGCTTGGCTTATAAAGACCTTTGCGCTTAAGATCGGCAATCCACTGTCTTTTGTATTCGGGCATAAAACTGGAGGTCACCATTTTTTTGTAAAGATGCTCACGTTTAATGTCTCCTGTAATGTATTTTTCAGCAATAACCGTGGCGGCAGGTCCTGCCCATGTAGCTCCAAATCCTGCGTGTTCCATCACTGCAGCAACAACGATCTTGGGCTTATCCGCAGGAGCGATCAATACAAAAATCGAATTATCTTTTCCCTGAGGAACCTGTGCAGTACCGGTTTTGGCAAGCTGTGTAAAATCACTAGACTTTAAACCGCGCGCCGTTCCATTCAAAACCACGGCTTCCATACCTTTCAGTACAGGACCGAAATATTTTTCATCAACCAGGGTCTGATGTCTCTTTTTAAATCTTGGATCAGGATTTGGTTTTCCGTCAATTGCTTTCACGATATGAGGGGTATAGTACCAGCCTCTGTTAGCGATAGCCGAAACATAATTGGCCAGCTGAAGCGGCGTCACCAATACATCACCCTGCCCCATTCCATTATAGATGGCACCGGTAGACATTTCGTCCCAGTTTTTAAAATCCGTCCTCTTTGAGCCACTGGCTTTCATGATGGCTTTAAACCTGTTTTCATAAAAATCGCCTGATGGGATTCTGCCTCTGGCACCTACCGCAAAATCATTATTTAAAAACTCACCAACCCCAAAACTGCTCATGATTTTTTTCCATTCATCAACGCCTCTGGAAGGATTTCCCGGATATTTTTTGATGATGGCAATAAATGCATACGTAAAAAAACAGTTGCTGGAAACCTGAATGGAAGGAATCAGCGGATCTGCCCCGCCATGTCCTTTAATTCTTTTTCCTTTATAGTAAAAACCTCCGCCACAGGGAAAAATAGTCTTTTCATCCATTACCCCCATTTGCATGGCCGCTAAAGCAGTAAGCAGTTTGAAGGTCGATCCCGGTGGATAAGCTGCCTGCAAAGCCCTGTCGAAAGTCGGCTTGTTCTCGTAGATGGTGTCCTTGGATAATGCATACAGATTTTTAGACTTATTAGGTCCGGTGAAAAGATTGGGATCGATATCCGGTCCGGTAGCTGACACAAGAACCTCTCCGTTATTGGGATCGATCGCCACAATAGCACCATGTTTGTTGACCATCATTTCTTCGGCAATTCTCTGAAGATCATAATCAATGGTGAGGGTAACATCTTTCCCGGTAACGACATCTTTGTCCAGTGAGCCATTTTTATAAGGGCCTACGTTACGCAGCTTTATATCTTTTTGAATGTATTTCATTCCTTTTATTCCGCGGAGTTCTTTTTCATAGGCTTTTTCAATTCCTGTTTTACCGATGAAATCTCCCGGGAGATAATAGGCAGAATCTTTCTTTATTTCACGTTCATTGACTTCGCTGGTGTATCCTAAAAGATTTCCGGATGTAGAAACCTCGTACTGACGCTGAGGCCTGGAAACAATACTGAATGCCGGATACTTAAATATAATTTCCTGAACTCTGGCAATATCTTCCCTGCTGAGGTTCTTCATAAACGTCATCGGGGTAAGCTTGGAATAGTACTTTTCCTTTTTTATAGCATCAATCGTTTTAATAAAATCATTTTTAGAGATCTTCATTAAACTGCAAAACGCCAGGGTGTCAAAATCCGGCCGCATCAAAGCCTGGGTGAAGGAAATTTCATACGCAGGCTGATTGCCCACCATTATTTTGCCGTTCCTGTCGAAAATAACACCACGCTGAGGGATGACATATTCTATTTTAATGGAGGTATTGGCCGCGTTAAGGGCGTATCTGTCCGTAAAAAGCTGTAAATAAGCAAGTCTCGCTACAAAAATGGCAGCGATAACGATGATGACGGAAAAAATTTTTAAATAACGTGTGTTCAAACTTTTTGTTTGATTTTAAATATTAATGCATAAATAACTATAAATACAAACGAAATTACGCTCGTTATCAATACATTAAATAATATTTCAAAAAATCTACTCAGCTTAAAGAATTCTATATACTGTACTAAAAGCTGGTGTAAAAAGATACTCGTGAATAAGAACAGCAAAAACTGCGCCCACTGAAGGGACTGAAAAGAGAAAAAATCAGTAGAAGTATCGGTAGAAGTTCTGAAAATCAAGGTTCTGAAATAGGCGATCAGCGTAGTTGCAAAAGCATTGATTCCCCATGAATAGAGAAATGCATCGACCGATAAACCTATCAGAAAGCTTAAAGCCAAAAACTGGAATTTATTTCTGAAGAAAGGATAAAACATAACGAATACAGGATATAGTACCGGCGTATATTTCCCGAAAAGAGTAATCCGGTTCAATACAAAAATCTGCAATGCCACCAGAAAAATCATGATCAATATGTCCGTAAATAAAGTCCTGCTAATCATTTTCCTTTTTTATTACAGATTGCATGGTATCCTGAATTTTTTGCACTTCAGCTTTTTTAAGATTTTTTACGACGTATACTTTACTCAAAGCACCCATTTTTTCACTAAGCTCTACGGAAATGTCCCAGAATCCGGTTTTGTTGTCCACAGAATACCCTGCGATGGTACCAATCATGACACCTTTAGGAAAAATAGCGGATTTCCCATCGGTGACTACCGTGTCTCCGACTTTCAGGGCAACATACTTCGGAATGTCGGCCAGATGCATGACCCGTGAATTATCGCCGTTCCAGGTAAGCGTACCGAAATACCCTGAGTTTTTCAACGCTGCATTGATCCGGATTTTATTTACACTCAGCACCGATTGCACCAAAGCATAGCTGTCTGTAGAATTGATGACGATTCCCGCGATTCCCTTAGGTGCCATTACCCCCATTTGTGGAAACACGCCATCCCTGCGGCCTCTGTTTATCGTGAAATAATTATTTCTCCGATTGATGCTGTTGAAAACGATCTCACCATCCACGAAGGTATAGATCTGCCCACCGCCCAACGTATCGTGAACTTTTCTGAACTGAGGATTTTTTGCTCCCTGTTTTCCGTAAAGTTCTACCATGAGGGCCTTATTCTGAGCCACCAGATCTTCATTGATCTGTTTCAGCTTCAGATAAGAGACGCCTTCATCAATATATCCTGAAACCCATGAGTTGAGTGCGGCAGACTGTCCTGCGATCCAGGATTGCTGCATGGCATTTTTAGAGAATATCAGAATCAGAGCAATAATTTGCAGAAATATAAAGAAAACAAAAAGTGCATTCTTCGAAAATAATCTCAGCAAAAATCCCATTCAGATATGTGTCGTAAAAAAGTTAAAATTATTTTATTAAGAAATTGAATTTATCCATATTCTTAAGTGCGATCCCCGTACCACGAACTACCGCTCTCAACGGATCTTCAGCAACGAATACCGGAAGACCTGTTTTTTTGTGTAATCTGTCCGCGAGACCTCTTAGCAAAGCTCCACCACCTGCTAAATAAATACCTGTTTTGTAAATATCGGCAGCCAATTCGGGAGGCGTAAGGGAAAGCGTTTCCATTACCGCATCTTCGATTCTGATGATGGATTTATCTAGAGCTCTGGCAATTTCTTTATACCCCACCATGATCTCTTTCGGCTTTCCTGTGATAAGGTCTCTACCCTGCACCGGAATATCTTCAATATCAACATCAAGATCTTCAACCGCTGAACCTACTTCAATTTTAATTCTTTCGGCAGTTCTTTCACCGATGTAAAGATTATGATGCGTTCTCAAGTAATAAGCAATATCATTGGTGAATACGTCACCTGCAATTTTCACGGATTTATCACAAACGATACCTCCCAAAGCTACAACAGCAATTTCAGTAGTACCGCCACCGATATCGATGATCATGTTTCCTTCAGGTTTCTGCACGTCGATACCAACCCCTATAGCCGCAGCCATCGGCTCATAGATGAGACGGACTTCCTTGGCATTTACTTTCTGCGCAGAGTCGCGTACTGCCCTTTTCTCCACTTCCGTAATTCCGGAAGGGATACAGATTACGATTCTTAGTGCCGGCTGAATGAATTTACCTTTGATTCCCGGAATTTTTTTGATAAATTCTTTGATCATGTGTTCAGAAGCATGGAAGTCGGCAATCACTCCGTCTTTCAACGGACGGATGGTCTTGATATCCTCGTGAGTTTTACCCTGCATATGCTTTGCCTGTTCGCCGACCGCGATCGGTCTTCCTGTCGAACGTTCAATGGCAACAATTGAAGGCTGATCTATAACAATTTTATTATTATGGATGATAAGGGTGTTGGCGGTACCCAAGTCTATCGCAATCTCTTGCGTAAACATATCGAATAAACTCATACTTTTACTTCTGATTTTTTAAAGAGTTACAAAGATATAAATTTAAGACGTCTAAAGAAATTTAACGAGAAGTTTATTTGGTTAAAATTTTATTAAAATTTATAATCACTTATTAACTTTTACTTTAAGTATTTACAGACTTTGATTTAAACCAGATTTAAGATAACCCGTATCAGGAGAGCGATTACAAAACCCAGAATACTTTTTGCTCCTGTTTATAAATTTTAAATTAAAAAAAAATGGTAATTAATCAACAGTAATCCGATCTGGTTCATCATGTCATTAAATAATAAGACTTTTCCATGTATACTATTTAGAATGATCCCAAAATAGTTTTTTACGATAATTATCATATACATTTTCAGAAAGTCCTTAATCAAAAAATACGTAAATTTGCCCCGCTTATGTTACAGTATTCCAACATACATCAGACATCTAATTTTGCCGTACTTTCCATCAGTTATGAAAAGGCTGATGTTGAAACGAGAGGTAAATTTGCTTTTTTTGACGAAAACATCAAAAACTTTGTCACCCGCATTCACAATGAAGACCTTGGGGATGCCTTTGTTGTTTCCACCTGTAACAGAACCGAAATCTATACCACGTCACCCAATTATCTACTGGTGGCTGAAGAATACTGTAAAACCATTGGCGTAAACCTTATGGATTTTCTTCAGTTTGCGAATATTCTTACGAAAGAAGAGGCTTTAATTCACCTTTTCAGAGTCGCGGCAGGGCTTGAAAGCCAGATTATCGGCGACTTTGAGATTATCGGGCAGATCAAAAAAGCATACAGCCGGTTCAGAAAAGAAAGACAGAATTCCAATCCTTACCTGGAAAGAGCAATCAATGCAGCCATTCAGATTTCGAAGAGAATCAAGAATGAAACGGGAATTTCCAACGGAGCTGCTTCGGTTTCTTATGCCGCCGTTCATTACATTTTAAATAATCAGAAAAGACTCACCGAAAAGAACATCCTTCTTTTGGGCGTCGGTGAAATAGGACAAAACACAGTTGAAAATCTTGTAAAACACGTATATCAGCCTAAAATTAAAATCGCCAACAGAACGCAGGAAACGGCTGAAAAGATCTCAGAGAAATATCGCATTCCTCATATTGACTACACAGAATTTGATCAGGAACTGAAGCAAACAGACATTCTGATTGTCGCTACCGGTGCGAAACATCCGATCGTTAACAAATCTCATTTTCCGAACGGGAAAGAAACTTTGGTAATCGATCTTTCTATTCCAAACAATGTTGATAAAGATGTTACAGAGAATAAAAATGTAACATTGATTGATGTCGATGAGCTGTCAAAGCAGATCCAGGAAACCATTCAGCAGCGGGAGAGAGAGATTCCGAAAGCCGAACAGATCATCAAAGAACTGATGAAAGACTTCCTGGAATGGGAAAAAAAGCGAAAGCTGGCTCCCAATATCCATCATTTCAAAGCGGTTTTAAAGAACATGGAACGCAATGAAATGCACAATTTCTACAAAAAAAATAAATATATAAACATCACGGACATGGAACTTTCCGACAAAATGATTCAGAAAATCACCAACCGTTTTGCAAAATATATCATCGATAATCCGTTAAAAGCCGAAGAAATTAGTAAATTAATGCACGAAATATTAGTTGAACAACCAAACAACGAATTCAATGAAAAGCATTAGAATCGGAACCAGAAATTCCGCATTGGCACTTTGGCAGGCAAGAGAAGTTGCAAGGCATCTTCAGAACAGCAATTATTTAACGGAAATCGTACCCATCGTCTCTTCAGGCGACAAAAATCTTCATCAGCCACTGTACGCCCTCGGAATCACCGGTGTTTTTACCAGAGACCTTGACATCGCTTTACTGAATGACGAAATCGATATCGCCGTACATTCCCTGAAAGACGTACCCACCAATCTTCCGGAGAATCTTGAAATCGTCGCTTACCTTGAAAGAGATTATCCACAGGATGTTTTAATAAGAAAAGAATCGGCAAAAGATAAAGAATTTCACGAACTGAAACTTGCCACCAGCAGCTTAAGGAGAAGAGCGTTCTGGCTCAAAAATTTCCCTAATGCAGAGTTTTCAGACATTCGCGGAAATATCCAGACGAGATTGAAGAAATTAGAAGAAGGTGATTTCGACGCCACCATTTTATCTTTAGCCGGAATCAAAAGAATGAAAATGGATATCGATTACGAGATGATCCCATTTATGATACCTGCTCCTTCACAGGGCGTTATTGCCGTTGCAGGCCATTCAGCCAAAAAAGAAATCAATGAAATTCTTAGCAGCATCAATCATAAGCCTACCCAGATCTGTGTAGAAATGGAAAGAAACTTCCTGAATACGTTAGAAGGAGGCTGTACGGCACCGATCGGTGCTTTTGCTGAAATTTTTGACGATCAGATCCGTTTTAAAGCAGCCCTCTGCTCACTGGACGGCAAAAGCTGCATTGCTACCGACGAAAACTTCGTTTACAATGAAGAAGAAAACTTCGGAAAGAAGTTTGCCAACCTGGTCCTGGAGAACGGAGGCAAGGAGTTAATGGCTGAGATTAAAGATCAGATTTAAAAATTCCGTTATTCAACTTTAAGCTTTGCGCCTAAAATGAAAATCTTATTTACCAAAAATATAGACCGCAATATGATATCCAAAGAACTGGGAGATGATATTGCGGTTGATTGCATTGAGGTAATCCGAACAAAACTTTTACCGGTAAAACCCTTCGCGCTGAAAGATAAATCGCTGATCTTCACCAGCACAAACGGTGTGGATTCGTTTTTTAAAAACGGATTCGTTCCCAATGAAGATTTTACCGCCAAAAACTACAACAAGATCTACTGTGTCGGCGAAAAAACAAAAAAAGAAGTAAGAAAACATGGTTTTGGAACTTTTAAAGTATTAAAAAACGCAGATACGCTCTCCAAATTCATCACCGGTAAGTGCCAGCATGAGAATTTCCTGCATTTCTGCGGGAATCTGGCCATCAGCGTTCTGGATCAGGATCTTCCATTACAGAATATCAAATATAAAAAAGTAGTGGTCTACACGACGGAAGAAATCAATCCGCAGATTCCTGAAAAATATCATGCGGCCGTGTTTTTTAGTCCGAGCGGAGTTCGTAGTTTTGCAAAGCAGAATTCTCTGGAAGGGATGAAGCTGATTTCCATTGGGGAAACCACTTCCCGGGAGCTCAGAAAATACACTTCAGAAAATGTTTTAACCTCAGAAGGGAATAATCTCTTATCTGTCCTGAAACTGATAAGGAAAGAAGTTTTAAACAACGACTGAAGCAATAATTGTTCACTGGCAACTGTGCTATTTACTAGATTATGATTAAAAACGACCTATATTTAAAAGCGCTTCGCGGAGAAACCGTAGAAAGACCACCCGTTTGGATGATGAGACAGGCAGGAAGATATTTGCCGGAATTCATCGCGCTTCGCGACCAATACGATTTCTTCACAAGATGCCAGACTCCTGAGCTTGCCTCTGAGATTACGGTGCAGCCTATCCGAAGATTTCCCCTGGATGCAGCTATTCTTTTCTCCGATATCCTGGTTGTTCCGCAGGCCATGGGAATTGATTTTAAAATGAAGGAATCCGTAGGGCCTTGGCTGGATAATCCGATCAGAACAATGGAACAGGTACAGAATGTGGCCGTTCCTGATGTAAACGATACCCTGGGATACGTTTTTGATGCTATTGAACTTACTTTACAGAAATTAGACAATGAAATTCCATTGATCGGGTTTGCAGGATCTCCATGGACCATTCTTTGCTACTGTGTGGAAGGAAAAGGAAGTAAAGCTTTTGACATTGCCAAATCTTTCTGTTTCCAACAGCCTGAAGCCGCTCATTTATTATTGCAGAAAATTACAGATACAACTATTGCTTATCTGAAGAGAAAAGTAGAAAAAGGCGTTTCCGCTGTTCAGGTCTTCGATTCCTGGGGAGGAATGCTTTCTCCTGCAGATTACCAGGAGTTCTCATGGAAATATATTAACCAGATCGTTGAAGCCTTAAGCCCGTTGACACACGTGGTGGTTTTCGGGAAAGGATGCTGGTTTGCCCTGGAAGATATGGTACAGTCTCCGGTTTCCGCTTTAGGAGTCGACTGGACGATCAAGCCGGAATTTGCCAGAACACTGACTAATCATACGATGACCCTTCAGGGAAATTTTGATCCTGCCAGGCTGCATTCAACGCCTGAAACAATCAAAAAGATGGTGACTGAAATGATCAACCGTTTTGGAAAAGACCGTTACATTGCCAATCTGGGCCACGGAATTTTACCGAATATCCCGGTGGAAAATGCAGAAGCCTTCATCAGAGCGGTGGTGGATTGGAAACCGACAATTGAATTTTAATCTTTAAAGTTCACTTCATAAGATTTACAAGTAAATAAAAAATACCCTTTCGCAATTGAAAGGGTATTCTTATTTATTGTTGTAAAATTTATTCGCTTACATGCTCCGTTACCGTAATCGTTTCTGTTGGCTTCGAAATCTGGTCTGCAAAATACTGTTCCAATTCTCTCAGGGTTTCAGGGTTGGTTTGGATATCTTTCACCAACTGCCCTTTATTCACCACAACAATACGGTTACACACTTCGGTGGTATGCGAAAGATCATGACTGGAGATCAGGAATGTCACGCCGTCCTGTTTTGAAAGTTCTTTAATAAGATTTTTCAGTTTGATCTGTGTCGAAGGATCCAGGTTGGCAAAAGGCTCATCCAGGATAATGATCTCCGGATTCCCTAAAATGGCTCCTACAATTCCTACTTTCTTCTGGTTCCCTTTTGAAAGGTCGCGCACATATTTTCCGGAATTTAAAATCTCACCGTTGAACAGATCATGAAACTGCTTGAGAAATTCATCCACGGAAGCTTTATTCTGTCCTCTCAGTTCGCCGATAAAGTAGAAATACTCTTCAGGCGTAAGATATCCGATCAGGAAAGAATCGTCTACGAATGCAGATACTTTGTTTTTCCATGCTTCCGATTCGTTTACTTTAATGCCGTCGATGCTCACAAAGCCGGTGCTCGCCTGAATGAGATCCAGCATCAGGCTGAACAGCGTTGTTTTTCCCGCTCCGTTATTTCCTACAAGACCGAAGGTTTCGCCGTTTGGAATTTCAAGATGTTCTATATTTAAAACGGTTGCTTTTCCGTATGTTTTTGATAAATTCTGTATTGTAATCATATTAATCTTTATTTTTAAATGCTTCCAGGGTACTGTATTTTTCTACCTTATAATGTTTAACGATAATATTGAAGATTTTTTCGCGTAAAAGAAAACCGATCAGGCCTAAAATAGCCACACTCACGACAGCCGCTTCAATACCGAATGAATACTGCATGATTGCGAATACCACCATCGGTAAAAACATTTTAGGGATCAGCAGAAGAAGAGATTTCAGATTAAAGCTGTTTTTCTGTCCGAATCTTTTTTCTTTAGAATTAAGATCGATCTGCATTTTGTTGAATGCGCCCGACCATAAAGTAAACTGGGAGTTGACCCCGATGTTATAAAGCCCTGCGGCAAAGAACGTCAGATACATATTCCATCCGAAATAGGCATAGCACAGCGCAAGAACCATGGATACGGCGGTGACGATATTCATCAGCCACCATTTTGCTTTCAGGTATTCTTTATAAGGAACATTCAGCGTCATCATCAGCGGATAATAGGAGCTGTCGAACGCAGGCACCCTCTGTCCGAAAAGAAACTGGAATCCTCCCGTTACAAATAGTCCCATAAACATCGTCATAGCCGGGGTTTTATAAATTGGCGAAGTAAACATCAGCATTCCGTAAAAAAGAAACATCAGGCTTCCCCAGAGAATTCCTTTGGTGACTTTATTTCTCTTCAGCATTTTTATATCATTGTTGATGAAAGTGCCGATCGCTCCGTATTTATTTAGGAAAGCGATGTTTTCGGTTTTTCCCACTGCTTTTTTCACCTCCAATCCTTCGTCAAGATAAAATACCTTTCTGATGTGGTTATAGCACAGCTTCCATAAGGAAATAAATAACATCAAAGGAACGACGGCGAAATACGGACGCGCATAGAAATTATAAAATATTCTTTCGGAATAATCCAGAACCGGAATGATCTCGTAGTATGCAAGTCCCGCGACCACCGCGATAAGACTTCCTATAGCAACCGCAATCTTTTCTTTGTCGTTGAAAAGAATGTTGATAAAATTATTCATGTAAAACAGCAGAGAGGCACCTACAAGCCATCCCAGGACGTGAATGATACTGTATCCGTTGAAAGCGGCAATGATGGAAAAAGTGATAAAGAAAAGGGAATTGAGCCAGCTTAGTGGAGATAAAAATGTTTTGGTAAACATATAGTTGACCAGTGTTTTCTTTGGAATATTCAGCGTAAGAAAGGGCTTAATATTCTGCGTAGGCATTTCCTGCCAGATGTATTTTAAAATAAGATCCACAGCCCAGCCTGCGATGAGGAAACGGGAAACCGTCTTTAAAGGATCCAGGTGCATTTCTTCCTGAATATAGAAAAAGGCACCGAATGCCCCGCCAACGAGACAAGCCATAAAATAAAGGATCCCGATAAATCTGAGAATCTTCATGGCGAGATTGATCCCTAAAGAACTCCCCCGAAAAAAACTCTTGATTTCAAGCCTGAGAAATTTTAAAAACATAATTACTTTTTTAATATTAGTAAAGATAGCCGTAAAAATGTTACATAATTTCCTTACAAATGCGTACGGCATTAAAATATTATTAAAAAGCAATGAATATAAAATGCAATAACGGACAAATCATCCTGTTTGGAACCACATGCAGTTGAAAAAACCTGTAAAACAAGTGTTTTGTAAGTTCCTGCAACCGCAGGAGGTCTTAAACAAACTGCGGGAGACTTCCGAAGACCTCCGGAGATTAAAAACACCTCTGTTTTAAACAAACGGAGTCCTCCGGAAGTCTCCTGCAAGTTGCGGGAAACCAAAGAAGGACTCCGGAGGTTACAAACACCTATGTTTTGAACCTCCGGAGATTTTTTTTAATGATAAAATTTCTCCATCCTAAAAACCTGACAAATAAATTGGATCTAATTGTTTAACTATAAAAAAAGACCTCTGAAACATCAGAAGCCTTGATTTATTATCGTGACTCAACTTATCCGATCAGCTCTTTGGCCTGGGCCAGTGCCGCTTCGGTAATCTTACTTCCTGAAAGAAGCTGGGCGATTTCGTTGAGTTTTTCTTCATCACTAAGCGGAACGATGGTCGATTGCGTTCTTCCGGCTACGTCCTGTTTCAGAACTTTATAGTTGTTGTTTCCTTTGGCGGCCACCTGTGCAAGATGTGAGATCACGATCAGCTGCATATCGGCAGACATTTCGCGCATAAGGTTTCCTATTTCTTCGGCTACCTTTCCGGAAACTCCGGTGTCGATCTCATCCAGAATGAGCGTCGGAAGTTCATCACTTTCAGCGATAATTTTTTTCACCACCAGCATGACCCTGGATCTTTCTCCCCCTGAAATGGCTGTCTGAATGGGTTTTAAAGGAAATCCGGAATTCGCCTGAAACAATAGCTGAATATTTTCTTTCCCAAAAGAATTGAATTCGACAGCGTCCTGCAGCTCAATATCGACCCTGGCTTTTTCAAGACCCAGCTTTTTAAGCAATTCCTCTGCTTTTTTTATGAATACCGGAATGCTTTTTTTCCTGTTTTTTGAAAGTTTCACAGACAATTCCTGAAGGATCTTTTCCTTTTTTGAAATATGGGCCGTGATCTCTTCGATCTGGGCTTCCAGGTCTGAAGCCCCCTGCTGTTCGCCGGCCAGATTATCCCTGATCTCCTTTAACCCGGTAATATCGGAGACGTTATGCTTCAGAAACAGGGCATTGATCCTGTTATTCAGTTCGGAAAGCAACGCCAGGTTCTCCGGGTTTACTTCTATCCTTTCGGCTTCATCTTCAAGCTCGGAAATAATGTCTTTTAATTCTACAAAAGAAGTTTCCAGTCTTTCGTCAAGCTCAGCAAAGCTTACGGAAACTTCCGCAATTCTAGAGAGTTTATTTTTAGCCTCATTAAAGAACGATAAAATCCCGACTTCTTCCTGATGGAACCTGGATAGTACCTGGGCCAGGTTGTCGGAAATCATTTCAGCATTTTCCTGTATGGAAAGCTGGTTCTGAAGATCATCATAATCTACCTCATCGAGGTAAAGGTCCACAAGCTCATTCAGAAGAAAGGTCTTATAGTCACTTTCCTTATTGGATTCGGAAAGTTGTGTCTGAAGTTTTTTAAGCTGAATCTTTAAACTTTGAAAATCAGAAAATTCGTTTTGATAATCATTGATGATCCGCCTGTTTTCAGAGAGGCCGTCGATAATTTTAAACTGATATTCTGAGGTAAAAAGGTTGGATGTTTCAAACTGTGAGTGAATATCGATCAGCTGGGAAGACAATTCTCTCAGAATATCCAGGGTAACCGGAACATCATTGATGAAAGCCCTCGATTTTCCGGAAGGCAGGATCTCTCTTCTGATAATGGTCTGATGCTCGTAATCCAGATCGTTTTCGATAAAGAATTTCTTAAACTGGTTGTTTAAGGAAAATTCGGTTTCCACGATGCTTTTCTCCTCTGCTTTAGAGATTGACTTTACATCTGCCCTCTCGCCAAGAATAAGCCTTAAAGCGCCCAGGATAATGGATTTTCCGGCACCCGTTTCCCCGGTGATCACCTGTAAGCCGTTGTGCAGCGAGACCTCAAGGGTATCAATCAGCGCAAAATTTTTAATGTAAATTCTCGAAAGCATTGATAATAGCGATTATTTTAGCTATTGCAAATATAGAACTTTAGAATTCAGGATTCAAGCGAAGATTACTGTTTCCATTTGTTCCAGCGGGAATCCGTATTCTTAGGAGAAAGGATGATCATTTCATTTTTCAGATCTCCCAGGGCGATGCCACCATTGTTCCCGGAATTAAAAATATTAAAGATTTCATCAGCTTTCGTATCCATGATAAGATTAAAGAAATAAGCCTGCTGAAAGGAATTTTCGTATTGCTTCAGCTGCATTAAAGCATCAAAGATCACTTTTTTGGCAGTTGTCTGATCCTGGTTGAAAAGATTATCCATTCCTGCCCTGTGATAAGAATAAATGGTTGCGCGTAGCTGGCTCCAGTTGGGGCTCAGGATCTCTTTAATGAGAATAGAACGGCTTCTCGGCTCATTGATTTGTTTCCAGCCATCGTAGGTATTCTGGGATTCTCCGTTCTGGGCAATCTGCTGGGCCTTCTGAAACCACTGGGTTCCTGCCATTGACTGGAAGCTGTCGGCATCCACACCTAAAATGACATATACATAAAAGCTGATGACGTCGATTAAATTTTTCCCAGAAAACTGTCGCTCGTTAAAGATCAGGTTTTCGTTTTCTACATAATCGAAAGAAAACCTGTTATCCGGAATGTTGAGCAGAGGAGATTCATAGGTCGTGTTGAATACCGGACGTACCGCCTGAACAACGATTTTCCCGCTAAACCTGTTCGCATCCCTGGAATCTATAACAATGGCAAAATTGCATTTTATTTTTTCGTAGTTCTGGAGCTTCTTTCCCGTCCAGCTGGTATTATTGATGAAATCCCGGAGGCTTTTTTCCAGCGCTTTATACGCGGACTGGTTACTTCCTCCCAGCTGCTGGGAATTCACCTGAACAGCAGCCAGTAGCTCCTGTGAGAAACTGAGATTGTATAAAAACAGAAGTAAAAATATGCTGATAATTTTTTTCATTTTTCAAGTAAAGATTGAGAACGGAAATTTATTAAAATTATTTTAAAAGTTGAATCTCAACAAAATCCAAAATATCTTTGGCGACATCGTCTTTCGATTTCAGATCAAACTCTCTTTTTTCCGTTCGGGTAAAAATTTTTATTTTATTGGTATCGTTTTTAAATCCTGCGCCTTCATCGCGGAGAGAATTTAAGACAATCATATCGAGGTTTTTCTTTTCAAGCTTTGCTTTCGCATTTTCTTCTTCATTCTGGGTTTCCAGGGCAAATCCTACCAGAAACTGGTGGGTTTTCTTTTCGCCCATGGTTTTGAGAATATCCGGATTTTTGACCAATTCAATAGTTAAATGGTCATCGTTCTTTTTAATTTTTTCTTTAGCGACTTCTCTCGGCGCGTAATCGGCAACCGCGGCACTCCCAATCCCGATATCGACCCGGTCATAGAATTCAAAGACTTTATCAAGCATTTCCTTTGCTGAAGTTACCTGATGCAGTTCTACATTCTTATGATCGGTTTTCTGAGCACTTGGCCCTGAGATCAAAATGACTTTTGCGCCTCTTGATGCTGCTTCTTCCGCCAGGGAAAAGCCCATTTTCCCTGAAGAATGATTGCCGATAAACCTGACCGGGTCAATGGCTTCATAGGTAGGCCCGGCAGTAATTAAAACGGTTTTTCCTTCGAGGGTCTTTTTTCGTCCTTCATTAAAAAAATCTTCTATGGCTTCAGCGATTGTTCCGGGTTCAGACATTCTGCCCTGACCGGTTAATCCGCTTGCAAGTTCTCCGCTTTCTGCAGGAATAACTGTATGGCCAAAACTTTCCGCCAGGTCGATATTTCTTTGGGTAGACGGATGTGCATACATATCCAGATCCATCGCCGGTGCAATAAAGACAGGACATTTTGCGGACATGTAAGTGGCGATAACCAGGTTGTCACACATGCCATGAACCATTTTAGATAAAGTATTTGCCGTACAAGGTGCAACAATCATTACATCTGCCCATAAAGCTAATTCCACATGGCTGTTCCACGTTCCGTTGTCGCTATAGAAATCTGAATATACAGGTTTTTTAGACAATGTTGAAATACTAAGTTTGGTTACAAAATTTTCTGCATCCGGCGTCATGATAGCCTGTACTTCTGCTCCTTTTTTAATAAAATCTCTGATCAGAAAGTGAATTTTGTAAGCTGCAATTCCTCCGGAAATTGCGATGAGAATTTTTTTGCCGGAAAGACTCATTCGATTTTAATTTTTTAAGAATACTAAAATACTTATTTTTTCTTACAAACCTGTTCAAACAACAAAGGTCATAAAGAAAAGATTTCCTTTATGACCTTTATATATAAAAAACACATTGATTCTTATTTTCGCTCTTCCGTTTTTCTGAAGTAAACGTCTCCGTTCAGCCATTCTTCAATCGCAATGGAAGTCGGCTTCGGCAGTTTTTCATAATGTTTTGAGATCTCGATCTGCTCTCTGTTTTCGAAAACCTCTTCTAATGTGGAATTGTGAACGGCAAACTCATCAAGCTTATTGTGAAGTTCCGTACGGATCTCAGCGTTGATCTGCTCTGCTCTTTTTCCCATGATAACAATCGCTTCGTAGATTGAGCCTACTTTGTCTTCAATCTTATCCTTATCGTAAGTAATGGTATTTACTTCTGCTTTTGTATCTTTTACACTCATTTTGAGAATATTATTTTTATTTAAGTTCGCAAATTTACGAATTATCTTTGAATTTTGAAAGTGGCTGCCGGCGGCGGGGTATTAATTGCGGCGCTGTCTCTTCTGATCTGGGTTGCTTTCTTCTCTGCATCGATCTGATCTTTCATCTGCTGCTCCGTTTTTGCCTTTTCAGCATTCTGGGCTTCCAGTTTTTTCTGTCTTTCGGTCAAGGCTGCGATTTTAGCTTCGGTCTGTTTTTTAACCACAACAAAATCTTTCTTTTCTTTTTCCAGTTTTTCCCTGATATCCACTGCTGTTTTGGCAAGATCGGTATTCGGCATTTCTTTTTCAACCTGCCTTGTGAAGGCTAACGCACTTTCAATACGCTCATCCTTAAGATCATAAACAGATTTGTTGGCCAGCTCATAGCGAGACTTCAAAATATAATCATAGATTTGGGGACGCAGCTTTGTAGCCGGGAAGTCTTCCAATACATTTTCAAATGCAACATTGGCAGCCTTATATTCCGCCATTTGGTAGTATTGTTTTGCATTTTCGTACCCTTTGAATTCCATTTTATAGGACAATTCATCAATCAGGGTATTGATATTTTTGGCTCTTTCAGAGTTCGGATAATTATTTAAAAATTCCTGAAGCTGCGCAATGGCCGACTGTGTCGTCGACTGGTCGAGGTTATAATCCATTGAGCCTTCATAGTAACATAAGGCTGCCATATAAGCTGCTTCTTCCGCTCTCGGATCTTTCGGAAAATTTACTGAAAAGTTTTTAAACTGATTTCCAGCCAGCCTGAAGTTTTTATCGTAATAGTTGGCATAAGCTGTATTATAAGCCACGTTCGGAAAATCATCCGTTCCGGCTACTAAATTGGTAAGTCTGTCGTACAGCGCCAATGCATTTTTCCATTTCTTTTTGGCAAAATTTTCATTAGCGGTTTTTAAGATGAGGTTTTTATCCGCACTTTTCATTGCTCTTTCCTGCTTGCTTACGCATGAGGCGACTACAGCTACAGCAAAAAGACCTAAAATATATTTTTTCATATAAAAAATTCAACAGTTTTCGGATGATACAGCCGATCTACTAATTTGCAAAAATATAACTTTTTTATCAATAGATTTTTTTTTATGAATATTTAACGTAATTTTAGTCTGCAGCGTATCCCAAAATAGCAAAAACGCTCATTAAAAGATTCATTCTGACTTTTTTTTCTGCTTCTTTGGCATAGGTTTCTTCGCTTTTGTTCGGCACGTACAACTCGTAAAAATTGCGGTTACGGATCACGAATAAGGTAGACCCTATAATCGTAGTAAGAATATCTTCCGGCTTAGGGGTGAAGGTAAAAACTCCGGAAGTGACACCTTTCTTGATGACCTCGTCGAGCTTTTTGACAAACAGCTGATAGAAATCCATCAGTTCGTCCTTGAGATTTTCGGTGTGCCGAAGTTCCTGCGTTACAAAACCGTGGAAATAATTATACTTAAACAACTGGGCAACAATATATTTAATAATCTCTTTCATCTGCATTTCCGGCTTTCCTTCTTTAATGGTATCCGCAAATTCAGAAAAATTTTCGCGGGTTTTTAATACCCGGTACTGATAGAGATAAGACATCATTTTTTCTTTTGATCCAAAGTAGTAAGAGATCATCGCCACATTAATGTTTGCCCTGGAACAAATATCCCTCACTGAAGTGCCTTCATAGCCTTTTTTGGCGATAAGCTCTTCTGCGATGTCTAAGATATGGATCTGCTTTTCGGTAAATTTTTTCTTCATGTCGTGCACTTTGAGTAAAGTTAAGAAATTTTTAACAGATTTATAAACGATCGTTTAAGAAATTACTATTAAATCTAAATTAATAGTATTTTTGACCATGGATTTTTTTGATTTTCATCACCATAAGAAAAATATTACATTCGGGATATATAATCTCGGCCTGCCGTCTTTTCCTGCAGACGTTCCTTATTCCATAGGTATTCACCCTAGGGAAATTAATGTCTCCGATATCCAAAACCAATTTGATTGGCTGGAAGCGAATATTACCGAAGGGTGCAGGGCCATCGGCGAATGTGGTCTGGATTCTTTTGCGGAAGCAGATCTGAAAATCCAGGAAGAGGTTTTCCTAAAACAGATCAGAATTTCCAATGCCGTTAAAAAACCGGTGATCATCCATTGCATAAGAAAATTCTATGAAGTCATTTCTTTTAAAAAGTACGCCGAACAACCGATGATCATTCACGGGTTTAATAAAAAAGAAAGCATAGCAAGAGACCTGCTTAAAAATAATTTTTACCTGAGTTTTGGAAAAGCAGTTTTGTATAATTTATCTTTGCAAAATACTTTGAAAATTACTCCTTTAAATAAGATCTTTTTAGAGACCGACAACGACGATTTTGATATTGAAGAATTATATCTAAAAGTTTCGGAGCTCAAAGGAATTTCTTTAGAAAATGTAAACAGACAAATTTTAGAAAATTTAGACACAATAACAAATGGATAAATACTGGCTGGAAAGAACGGAACTTCTGATCAAAGAAGAAGGCCTTAAGAAACTGAATAATGCCAACGTTCTGGTGGTAGGCCTCGGAGGTGTAGGATCTTTTGCCGCAGAATTCCTTGCAAGGGCCGGGGTCGGGAAAATGACTGTCGTAGACGGAGATACGGTAGACATCACCAATATCAACAGGCAGCTGCCGGCTTTGCATTCAACGGTAGGAAGGCATAAGGTGGAGGTCGTATCAGAAAGACTTATGGACATAAATCCTGATCTTCATTTAACCAAAATCAATGAATTCCTGAATCCTGACCGAATGGATGAGATTCTCGACGAAGGAAAATTTGATTATATTCTTGACTGCATCGACAGTGTAACGCCTAAACTGAAGCTGCTTATTGCGGCAAGGAGAAGAAAGATAAAGGTGGTAAGCTCCATGGGTGCCGGAGGAAAAACGGATCCAAGCATGGTGATGGTAAGAGACATCAGCAAAACCCACAATTGTTTCCTCGCAAAACAGGTAAGAAAAAGGCTAAAGAAGGAAAAGATCAATAAAGGGATCCGGTGCGTTTTTTCCAATGAAATACAGAAGGAAGAAAGCCTGAAAATGACTGACGGAAGCAATTTTAAAAAATCCTTTTACGGCACCATCAGCTATATTCCGGCGATTTTCGGGCTATATGCCGCGGCGGAAGTCATTAATTATCTGGTAAAAAAAGACTAGATCACTTTTTTTCCGGGGTTTAAAAATTAAATAACGAACCTCCTATATTTACATCGTTAAATGACAAATTTCAAATATCCCAAAACCGAAAAACTCAAAAAAAACACCGAGATTTCCTTGCTTTTTGAAAAAGGCAAATGGAAAACGCATGGGAATTTGAGAATTATCATCCTTAAAGATAAACCTTCGGTACCAGTAGAAAAGACAAAATTTGCGGTCTCGGTTTCGAAAAAATATTTTAAAAAAGCCTTTCACAGAAACCGATTGAAACGACTTCTCCGTGAATGCTACCGTCTGAATAAAGATTTGTTTACAGAATCTTTCGGAGACAAAACAATGGCCATGCTTTTCTGGGTTTCTTCTGAGATGCCGGAAAAATTTCAGGAGGTGGAAGTCCAGTTCATCAAACTTTGTCAGGCTCAGAACAAATCCTAAGAGTTAAATTTATACTGATGATCTGAATTGATCTACGATTCCAACAAAATTTACAGGCTTCCTAGACCTAATTTTTTTAAAAAAGATAGTTAACTCTCATAATATCGGCAAGCACTACCGTTGTCTTTCCTCCACTAATCAAAATTCGCAAATAAATGTACAAATTTATACATATCCGGATGACAACATGGATTAGACCGTATTTGGCCCGCAACTATTCAATTATTAAAAAAATAAAATGAAAATCATTTAGCTGATATCAATATCTTTAATTGTACGTTTCATAAAGGACACTTCCATCCGGCTTTCTACCTTCTTCTTCCAGCCTATAAATGACAGGCTAATTTGAATTTCAGACATTTCGTCACTATACTTTTTGTATCTTTAGGCAAAACAATTAATCTGAAAACCAATATGTTGGATCATGTCCCCTATTTGTCTTATCTCCTGAGTGCCTTTATCGGTATCGGGTTGGCTGCTGCAACGGGCTTCAGGGTATTTCTCCCGATGTTTGCCGTAAGCCTGGCCTCTTATCTTCACTGGATCCCGATGAACGAAAGTTTTGAATGGCTTGCCGGGCTTCCCACACTTATTACTACCGGTATTGCCACTGTCGTTGAGATTTTAACGTATTACATTCCTTTTGTCGATCATTTGCTGGATACGGTTTCTGTTCCGATGGCTACGATTGCCGGTTCGATCTTATTTGCCAGCCAGTTTACTGAGTTGGGAACGTTTCCACAATGGGCACTGGGACTGATTGCTGGTGGTGGAACTGCAGCTACGATAAGTTCGGGATTTGCCGGGCTCCGTGCGGCTTCAACGGCCACAACCGGTGGACTGGGAAATTCAGTGGTAGGAACTACGGAAACGGCCGGAGCAGGAATTATGGCATTCCTGGCGATGGCAGCCCCGATTATTGCGGCAGTCTGCGCCATGATCCTGATAATCGGTATTGTCTTTTTCGGAAGAAAGCTGTGGCGGAGATTGAGAAAGAATAAAAATATAGCCAAGACAATATAAAAAAACGGGGGAAAAAATTTCCTCCGTTTTTTATTTCAAGTAAATTTTACTTTGGTTTGGATAAATTTCCCAGGACGATTCCCAAAGGTCCGACAACCGGGAGAAATAAAACGGCCAGATAAGGCAGAAGGCCCGATTTATTCCTGTATAATAGCGTTATAGCATAAATATAGAGTACTACAACTGCTACAGCAACACACATAATGTGAAAAGCATTAATCGATAATATATTCATGGTATTTGTTTTTGGTTAGCCTTTGGTTCGGAAATCTTTAATTTCCTGAATTTTCCCTTCGTAATATTTTTTCTTTTCAGGGGTTTTTCTGATCAGGATTTCAAATGCTTTAATGGCTTTTGTATAAAGTTTCTGCTCAAAATACAGGTTGGCCAGTGTTTCTGTCATCAGATGCGAAATATCATCACCTTTTTCCCTGATGACAAAGCTGCTTTCTTCCTTAAGCTGGCTGATTTTCGGATTGGTTTCAATAAAGGTCTCAATCACCTTGTTTTTAAGCTCGGTCTTGTCTTTTTGAACATCTTGCGGCCGGTCGATTTTAAGCCAGCTTTGCCAGGTATTGATAAACCCGGGAACATTACTGTCGAAAGTATTTGGCTTTGGCTCCGATGGCTGTCCTGCAGGTGATTCAGCTGCTTTTTCCGATTCAGCTTTCTTCTCATTTTCCTGTTGAGGCTGTTTTTTTTCAGCCTGAGGAATCGTCCAGCCGGAACCGAAGAACGAAACATTCATTACCGGTACTTCTTCTTTAGCATCTCCCGGAGCTGCCGTTTCATTTTTAGCTTCAGGTTGTTCAGATACTTCATCTGGATTTTCAAGTGCTGTATTCTCACGCTGAGAAATTTCTTCTTCACCTTCAGCCTCTGTATATTGCGCTGCTCCCTGGGTAATTTCTTCTTTAGGCTGTTCCGAAACAGGCTGAGAAGTTTCAACAGGTTTATTCAACAAAGAATCCGGAATATTTGAATCGAAAGACATCGGTTTCCAGGATCTTGTTTCCGGCTGGTCTTCTGGAGAAGTTTCACTGGTCTTTTCAGGAGTTTCAGTCTCTGTTTTCTCTTCTTCTTTTAATTTAATATTATTAGCTTCAACAGTATTTTCAGGTTCAATACCTGCTTGCTTTTCTTCAATTTCCGGTTGTTCCGGTTCGGCAGGTCTTACTTCAAAATGCTGTGTTTCTGCAAAGCTGATGTCATGTCCTGTATTTTCGGGCTCTTCTTTCTGCTTTCTATTTTCTTCGGAAGACGCTTTTTCCTTCATTTTCTTCTCCACTTCCTCAATGAGACGGCGCATCTCATCCTCATGCTTGCTGAGGTTCTGCTGAGGAATATGGGTGATGGTTTCCTGTTCATTAGCATGAATTTTCACTTCCGGCAGGAAAGATTCCGTGCCGTGGAAACTTAATTCAGATTGATCCTGAACCGCTTCTTCTACTTTCTCAGATGAGATTTCATCCTCATTAATGATTTTTTCAGGCGTGAATTCTGCAACTTCCGGCGCGTTATTTACATCTGAGTTTTCCTCTGGGTTTTTATTAACGGTTTCAGGTTCCTTTATTTCTTCTTTCTCATCAGCAATTTGTATCTCAGGCATGAAAGCTTCGGTTTCATGGAAACTCAGCGATGATTCATCGGAAATTTCCTTCTGAACGGATTCATTATTGATACTTTCTTCCTCAATAATAACTTCCGGTGTAAATTCCTCTGTCTTTTCTGCCTGTATATTTTCCGAACTTTGAGTATCAGCACTAATTTCCGTATTTTCTGCTTCTTCAGAACCCTCTTCCTGCATCGTATCCAGGATAACTTTTACTTCATGGAAATCCGCTTCGGATGGTTCCGTATCCATTTCCTGATCAACCGGCTCTGCCATTGCGGCCTCATTTTCTTTAACGGGATGCTCATCAAGTGCTTCGGAAGGGACATTTTCTGCCGGGTAATTTTCTTCCGAAACATCAGAAAGTTCTTCCTTCTTCTCCATTTTCTGGGTAACAATAGAACCGGATTCCAGCGTCGACTCAAGATCGATGGTTTCGACATCATTATTTTCAAGAAAGTCTTCTTCTCCTTCAAACAATATTCTGTTGCGTTCTCCTTTTACGAAAACCTCCTTTGTTTCAGGTTTCGGCGCCGGATCAATACCAAAGCGGTCTTTATCTCCGGCAGGCTGTAGCAGTTGCTCATGCATTTCAGGCTTTTCTTCAGCTACCGAGCTATCATCCTGTCTTTTTAACGGAAACGCTGAAACTTTGGACCGCAATAAAACCTGAAGCGGGTTTTCCGCAGGGATTGTTTTCTCCCTTACCGCTTCAGAAGGAATTTCAGCTTTGGGTTTTTGCTGTATTTTACCGTTAATAAGCTGATAAAGTATCTTTTTGTCCGTGGTATAGGCTGCTGTCGTGGAAAGCACTTTCTGATAATTGTCTTTATCATAAAGATGCACTCCATATAAATAGAGTGCCCTGATATTTTGAATATAGGGAAAAGAATTAATTTCCTCTTCCAGAAGATTAAGGTCTTCTGACTGAATACTTTTCGGGGTCTTTAATAATTCTAAAACTCTATGATTCATCTTACCAGTTCGCTACAATATCGTTAAATATCTTATTAATAATTCTGTCGGTCGCAATTTTCACCTGAGAGCCTTCGATATCAGACTGTGACAAATTGCTGTTGAAAACCGCCTCGTCAGAATAGGTTCTGTCAAAACTCAAATCCTGGTGCAGTCTGTTTTCACAATGCACTTTCACTGTGATCGTCAGCTTATTCTGGGATTCCTGAACAGTACCTCCTGTATTTGTAGGCACTGTTGTTGAGCTGATCGTCGTAGGGGTGATTGAATAATCTGTAATTTCACCTTCTACGAGAATGTCAGGATTCTCCTTAGTTCCTTTTAAAGTTGTTCTCTGCAAAAACCGGTTCTGAATATCCGTAGAGAATTGCTGAGACAATGTGGGGTTTACCAAAGGGGCATTATTCGGAAATTCATTAATCTGGATCGTTTTTTCATCCGTAAGGGAGGATACGCCGGTGAATCTGTAACACTGCTGAAACAGAGTAAGAATAATACATCCGAAGATTATTTTTATTTTATTCATAACTAATTTTTTTGGATTGTGTCTCAAGGACATCTTTATACGCAGCATACTTTATGCAGATTCCTATCGGGATGGTAAAAAACAGGCCGATCCCGCATGCGAGAGCTCCCAATTGTGAAATGATGCCGACCACGATGGTAAACAGAAAAATCAAAAGGAAATTCTTTTTCACAAGTTTCCATGAAATTGAACAGGCCTCTCTGACACTCTGAACCCTGTAAAGAGAAATAAGCGGCTGAACAAAGAATATAGATACTGAAAAGCCGATCATCAGCAATATATACACAAAGAACCAGATCCCCATTCCTCCTGCCAGGAGTGCGGCATTTATATTTTCACCATCTTCAGAGGCAGCAATTAAAACAGGGATTAATGTAAATTGCATTGGAATCATCAAAAGGATAACGACCAGAAAAACCAATAGTATAAACTTTAAATACATCACAAAGTCCGTAAAATCAAATATATCTCCGGCTTCCACTTTTCCGCCCTGATCTGCTTTTTTGCAGATTTTATAAAAGTTTCCCAAGGCAAGTACACCGCAAAACGGAATGATACTCATAATAAAGGTGAGTAATGTCGCCAGTATGAAACCTCCGATATCCTTTTTAAAAAGGTCATACCCTTGCGCAATATATTTCCCTATATTGAAAGTATAGCCTTTGTTTGTGATTACATCAAAATTCATTGTTAATAGTTTAGTCTTCTAAATTATATTGTTTTATTTTCCTGTACAATGTTCTTTGTGAAATTCCCAGTTCATCCGCCGCTTTGTTCCTCCTTCCTTTATGCTTCTCCAGCGCTTTGATGATCAGATCTTTTTCATTGTTTTGCAGTGACAGAGACTCCGGTCTGTGCTCTTCTATTTCTATATCTTCTATATCCTCATAGCTGTTTTCCGGCTCCGAAATAATGGTCGGATTCTGAACGGATGAATTGTTGCTGCTGTTGTTATTTTCAAAATACAGCAAAGAATTCGGAGCTGCATTATGCTGTTTTTCAGGCGTGTAAATTCTATTGATTAAATTTTTCTCCTGGCTGCTCAGATCAGATGTTCCGCGGTTTTTTATCAGTTCCGAAGTTAAGGATTTTAAATCATTAATATCGTTTCTCATATCAAACAGAATTTTGTACATGATTTCCCTTTCGCTGCCGAAATCGTTCGGCTTTTGGCTGTTCGGAGTGTTTACCACCATGGGAAGATGAGATTCCATCGGAATATATTCTGCCAGTTTTTCAACCGTTACATGCCGGTTTCTCTCAACCACAGTCATTTGTTCGACAAGATTCCTTAACTGACGAACATTTCCGGGAAACGTATAATTTTCCACATAATGCACCGCACTGGGATCCAGTTCCAGTTCCGGCATTCTGTATTTTTCAGCAAAATCGATGGCAAATTTTCTGAACAGCAAATGAATATCGCCTTTTCTTTCTCTTAACGGCGGCATATCGATCTGTACGGTATTCAAACGGTAATACAGGTCCTCACGGAATCTTCCGTCCTGAATGGCCTTCATCATATTGACATTGGTAGCCGCTACGATTCTCACGTTGGTCTTCTGCACCTGTGAAGAACCCACTTTCATGAATTCTCCGCTTTCCAAAACCCTTAATAAACGCACCTGGGTCTGCAACGGCAATTCGCCAACCTCATCCAGGAAAATGGTTCCACCGTCCGCCACCTCGAAATATCCTTTTCTGGTAGCTGTAGCTCCGGTGAAGGCTCCTTTTTCGTGCCCGAAAAGTTCCGAGTCGATGGTTCCTTCGGGGATAGCTCCGCAGTTTACGACGATATAGGGCTGGTGTTTTCTTTTGGATTCCGAATGGATGATTTTCGGTATAAATTCTTTTCCGACTCCGCTTTCCCCGATCACGAGGACCGAAATATCAGTGGGTGCCACCTGGATGGCTTTTTCCAATGCACGGTTTAAGGCCGGAAAATTTCCAATGATTCCGAAACGGTTTTTTATATTTTGCAATTCGTTGCTCATAAGTAAAGTTTTAAGATTATTTTTCGCAGCTTCCTGCGGTCTGATTAATTTTTTTAAATGATTTTCTTTAATAATTAACCAATTGCACTTAAATAATCTTTGTTTCTGACTTTTGAAACTTTTGTTTTAAAATATAAAATTTGGGCAAAGTAGATTTCTTTACTCTGTTTTTCGAAGTTTTTGAGAAGCAGGCTGTATTTTCCTTCCTGGAAAATGCCCGGTTCCGATTTATTTTTATTAAAATTTTTATATTCTTTCCCTTGGAAAATAATCCTGAGAAGATCGGCAGCATTTTGTTTTTGGCCAATCCTTAAATTTTGTGCAGTGTTTTTATTTACAGAAATCTCAGAAAGGTCTTCACCATGGTGGCCCAATATCTGATGATAGAGCTCGTACAGCTGCTTACAGTCTTCACTCTCAGCAGTTCCATTGGTAATTTGAGCTGAAATATTGCTGCAGATTATTACCAACAATACACTTAGGCAATATTTATGAAGTTTTTCCATTGTCTGAGTTTAGAAGGTTAATAAAATCTTGTTTGCTTGGCAATACCGTAAAATATTTACTGGCAAAAATCTGCTCGTTATTCTCAGGTAAAGTGTATTGTACAAGGGCCTCACTTTTATCCTGACAAAGAATAATTCCTACAGTTTTATTTTCGTCTTCAAGACGTTTTTCACGATCATAATAATTGACGTACATCTGCATCTGGCCGATATCTTGATGTTTCAGTTCACCGATTTTAAGATCAATCAATACAAAACATTTTAAAATCCTATTATAAAATACCAGATCGATGTAAAAATGCTTTTCTTCGAGAGTTATCCTTTGCTGTCTTCCGACGAATGTAAAACCATTTCCTAATTCCAGGAGAAAATGCTCTAATTTATCAATTAATTCAGATTCCAGATCGTTTTCGGAATAATGCGGTTTTTCAGATAAGCCTAAAAATTCCAGAATATACGGATCTTTAATCAGGTCTTTCGGTTTTTCTATAATCTGCCCTTTTTCGGCAAGCTGAAGAATTTCTTCCTTATTTTTACTTAATGACAATCTTGTATATAAAGCTGAATCGTACTGTCTTTGCAATTCTCTTAGACTCCAGTTGTTTTTATAGCTTTCTATCTCGTAAAAACTTCTTTCGTTCGGATCTTTAATCCGCATTAATTTTAGATAATGCGACCAGGAGAGATTGAAATTATAGGGAAGTGTCTGATTTCCAAATTGATCTCCTTTATTTTGATATTTAATAGGTTGTGTATCCAAATTTGATATTTCAGATTCGTCAGACAGTGTCTGACAAATTGAATAAGACAAGAAAAATTGCCTCATCTGTTTAAGGTTTGTTTCCGAGAAACCTTTACCAAATTTTTCCGTTAGATTTTTAGAAAGAAACTTAAGCTGTTCTTTTCCATATTCCGCCCGGCTTTCACCCTTCTGCTCATCTTCCACAATCATTCTTCCGATTTCAAAGTAGGTAAGCACAATGGTCTGATTAACGGCAACAACAACTTTATTCCGTGCATTTTCGAGCAATGCGGAAATATTACTTAAAAGCTGTTCATTGGTTAATCCCTTAAACATGATTATTTTGAAACAGTTTCCCCTAAAAGTGTGCCCTGTGTATTATCAAAAACAAAAACGTCCACAATGTCACCAATTTTCTGGCCTTCCAGTTTATCAAAAACACATACCGCATTTTGGGAATTTCTTCCTTTCCACTGGTTTTCATTCTTTTTGGAAGTCCCTTCGATCAGGACCTGATGAACTCTTCCGACATAAGAAGCCATTCTTTTTCTGGATAGCTCCCCCTGCAAGGCAATCACCTCTGCCAGACGTCTCTGCTTTACATCTGCCGGAATATTGTCTTCCATTTTCTTGTGAGCCGGGGTTCCCGGTCTTTCCGAATAAGCAAACATATATCCGTAGTCATATTCAACCTCACGCATTAGGCTTAACGTATCCTGATGGTCTTCTTCGGTCTCGCTGCAAAAGCCAACGATCATATCCTGAGAAAATGCCACTTCAGGAACAATTTCTTTTGCTTTTTTTATTAAGTCCAGGTATTCTTCACGGGTATGCTGCCTGTTCATCGCCAAAAGCATATTGTTGCTTCCGCTCTGCACCGGCAAGTGAACATATTTACAAATATTATCATGTTTCGCCATCATCCGGAATACGTCCAGGCTCATATCCTGAGGATTGGATGTGGAGAAACGGATTCTCATTTCCGGAACGGCTTTCGCCACAAGGTCTAGCAATTGGGCAAAATTCACAGCTGTGGCTTTCTGCATTTCGGATGCTTTGGCGAAGTCTTTTTTAGGACCTCCGCCGTACCAAAGATAAGAGTCTACATTCTGGCCCAATAAAGTGATTTCTTTATAACCGCTGTTCCAAAGATCTTTACATTCCTCCAAAATAGAGTGTGGATCACGACTTCTCTCGCGGCCCCGTGTAAAAGGAACTACGCAGAAGGTACACATATTGTCGCAGCCTCTGGTAATGGTAACATAAGCGGTTACTCCATTGCCGCCCAGACGAACCGGATTGATGTCCGCGTAAGTTTCTTCTTTAGAGAGGATAACGTTGATGGCATCCCTGCCGTCTTCCGTTTCTTTAAGAAGATTCGGCAAATCCCTGTAGGCATCAGGACCCACGACAAGATCGACCAGTTGTTCTTCTTCCAGAAATTTGGTTTTTAGCCTTTCCGCCATACAGCCGAGAACGCCCACTGTCATATTCGGTTTTTCTTTCTTCAGGTTCTTGAATTGGGAAAGGCGCATGCGCACGGTCTGCTCTGCCTTTTCACGAATGGAACAGGTGTTTAAAAGAATAAGATCGGCTTCCTCAACTTTCAGTGTTGTGTTGTAACCCTGTTCATTAAGGATGGACGCAACAATTTCAGAGTCAGAGAAATTCATCTGACAACCGTAGCTCTCTAAAAACAATTTCTTTGAGTTTCCGTCTTTTTCCGCAATGGCAAAAGCTTCACCCTGTTTGGTTTCGTCTATATATTTTTCCTGCACGATGATCGGTTTAAAGTTCAAATTTTAAAAATTCATTTTGTGTTTAATCCCTGAATTTTTATTTCTGAACATATTGAATTTGCAAAGATACAAAATATTGTGACAGAATGGCAGGGCAATAATTCAATAAAAATAAAATGGGAGATCCTTATAAAGGACCTCCACTGTCTTATTCTTCCGACTCAAGAATTTACAAAATATCTTTAATGTGCTTGTAATTGCTTTTCACCGTATCCAGGGCTTCTTCCATTTTTCCGCCCAACATCAGCTGAGCCATAGATTTCGTCATTCCCAGAACCTGGTCAAATTCTATTTTCGGAGGTAAAGCCAATGCATTCGGATTGGTAAAAATATTCAGAAGATACGGCCCATTGTAATCAAGACATTCCCTGATTGCAGATTCTACCTCTTCGGGCTTATGAATATTTTTGCCAGGATATCCCATCGCGTGGGCAATCATCGCGAAATCCGGATTCACCATATCGGTTTCATTGTCCGGCATTCCGCCTACTTCCATTTCGAGCTTAACCATTCCTAAAGACCTGTTGTTGAAAACGATGATCTTAACAGGAAGTTTATACTGAAATATCGTCGCCATATCTCCCAATAACATAGAAAGGCCACCGTCGCCGCACATTGCAATAACCTGTCTTCCGGGGTAAGCCAGAGAAGCGCCTATGGCCATCGGCATTGCATTCGCCATAGAACCATGATTGAATGAGCCGAGCATTTTTCTTTCGCCTGTACCCGTGATATACCGGGCTCCCCACACGCAGCACATTCCGGTATCTACCGTAAAAACAGCATCTTTCTTTGCCATTTTATCCAAAGTATATGTTACAAACTCCGGTTGAATACCGTTTTCCGTACCGGGATCTTTGACGTAGGTCAATTGATTTTCTTTTACTTTTCCGTAAAATTCCAGTTGCTGATTCAGGAAATTTACGTCTGTTTTCTCTTTTAGTAAAGGCAGTAGAACTTTGATAGTTTCCCTGACATCTCCCGTTAGTCCTAATTCCAGCTTGGCCCTCCTTCCCAGTCTCTCAGGGCTTTCATCGATCTGAACAATCTTGTTTTTTACAGGCATGAATTTTTCGTACGGGAAATCGGTTCCGAGAAGAATAAGGAGATCGGCTTCGTGCATTGCGTGGTAGGCCGACGGAAGCCCAAGAAGTCCGGTAAGACCTACTTCATTGGGATTATTTGGCTGAATGGCCATTTTTCCGCGAAAAGAATATCCCACGGGAGCTTTTAGATACCTGGACAATTCTACTACTTCGGCATTGGCATTTTCTGCACCGATTCCGCAATAAAGCGTTACCTTTTTACTGTCATTAATGAGATTGGCCAGCTGGCTTAATTCATCGTCTGACGGACGTATAACGGGATTTGTCTTAAAGATTTTGTTGGATGTCAAAGCTTCTTGCGCTTCCAGTTCCGAAACATCTCCGGGAAGGCCGATCACCGCGACGCCTTTTTTGGAAATCGCATGCTGGATTGCGGTTTGCACGGTTCGCTGAACCTGTTCTGGCCTGGTGATCATCTGGTTGTAATGACTGCAGTCATCGAAAAGCTTGATGGTATTGGTTTCCTGAAAATAATCCATTCCCATTTCCTCACTCGGAATGGTGGAAGCAATCACCAGCATCGGAACGTGAGATCGGTGCGCTTCATAAACCCCGTTAATAAGGTGCACGTGGCCCGGCCCGCAGCTTCCTGCACATACGGCGAACCCGTCAAGCTCGGCCTCAGCGGCAGCGGCATAGGCTCCCGCTTCTTCGTGCCTTACATGAATCCATTCGATGCTGCTTTTTTTCACGGCGATGTTCAGATGGTTGAGACTGTCACCGGTAACGGCGTAAATTCTTTTCACATTGGCATTTTCGAGCATTTCAACAATCTGCTCTGCTATGTTCTTGGCCATAATTAATATTTTTTTGATGTTTATTCGTGAATATACCGGAATAGGATCAACATTAATCTCTGTAAAGATTATGCCATTACCAAATTTAAGAATAATCATTATCCGAAATTGGATGACTGATTAATTTAAATAAAAAACTCCACAATATTCTGTGGAGCTTTATATCTTTTACATGATTTCGATCTGATTTCTCAGCAGGTCTTCAAATTCATCTCTTTTCCTGATGAGATGAGCTTTACCATCCAGGAAAAGTACCTCAGCCGGTTTGAGCCTTGAATTAAAATTAGAACTCATCTCAAAACCGTATGCTCCAGCATTATGGAATGCCAAAATATCACCTTCTCTTACTTCATTCAATTTTCTGTCCCAGGCAAAAGTATCCGTTTCACAAATATTCCCGACTACGGTATAAATCCTTTCTGCACCTTTAGGATTGGATAAATTTTCAATAACGTGATAAGAATCGTAAAACATCGGACGGATCAGGTGATTGAATCCTGAGTTTACGCCTACAAAAACCGTTGCCGTCGTATGCTTGATCACATTAGCCTTAACTAATAAATACCCACTTTTCCCGACAAGGAATTTCCCTGGTTCAAACCACAATTCAAACTTCTTTCCTGTAGATTTTGAAAAATCGGAGATTACCTTTTCTACTTTTTTTCCTAAGGTTTTCACATCGGTCTCTTCTTCGGTGTCCTGATAAGGAATTTTAAAGCCGCTTCCCATATCAAGATATTTAAGGTTCGGGAAATGTTCTGACAGTTCAAGCATAATATCCAATGCCTGCAGGAATACATCCGGATCTTTAATTTCGCTTCCGGTGTGCATGTGAAGCCCTTCCACATTAAGATTAGTAGATTTCATCACCCTTTCGATATGACGAACCTGATGAATGGAAATCCCGAATTTGCTGTCAATGTGCCCGGTAGAAATCTTGTAGTTTCCTCCCGCAAAAATATGCGGATTGATTCTCACTAGAATCGGATAGGTATTTCCGTATTTGTTTCCGAACTGTTCGAGAATGGAAATGTTATCGATATTAATATGCACTCCGAAGGTCATGGCCTCTTCAATTTCAGCAAGATCGACACAATTCGGGGTAAACAATATTTTTTCTTTTGTAAATCCTGCTTTTAGTCCAAGTTTAACTTCGTTAATTGACACACAATCCAAAGAAGCACCCAGGTTCTTGACGTACTTGAGGATGTTGATGTTGGTCAACGCCTTTGCAGCATAGAAGAACTTGGTGTGTTTTAGAAAAGAAGATGTAAGTTTTTCGTATTGAGTCTTAATGGATTCAGCATCGTAAACATACACCGGCGTACCAAACTCATTGGCAATCTTCAGTAATTCTTTTGAATTCATAATTAATTAAGTAAACTTCTTTTGTATTATTAAGAAAGTACAAAGGTAGTAAGAATTTCTTTATCATTTAAAATCAAATACATAGAACATTATTCTTTTATTTTAAGATTTAAAGAATAAAAATCCGCGAAAGCAGATTTAAAAAGTTTATTTTACTATCTTCTGATTAATCTTGATATTAAAAAAAGCAAAATAATTATAACGATTAAGGCTATGACTGACAATGGATTGGCAAAATTTACCGTCCAGCCAAAACCAAACCGCTTTGGTGGAAACAGTCTTTTATCCTTTTTGTTGTAATAGAACAATCCTAATTTCCAAGACGAATCGTCGTGATGATTTCCCATAAATTATTTATATTAATCATTTAGGAAGCGGCAAGGTTTCAAAGTCTCCCCGCAAAATGGCCAGCTGAAGTTCATTGACCAAGTCACCCGACTGATACTGAAGATCAATCTTTAATTTTGAAATTTTACTCATGGTCTGGATTTGCGTAAAAAGTTCATAAAATCCATAAGAAACAGCTTTCCCGTTTTCGATAATGACAAAAAGCTTTTCTCCAAGTTTTCTTCCCGGCCCCAGCCAAATTTCATTACGCTTTTTCAATTCAATGGTCTTCTTAAAAAAAGCGACATCTGCGTAAGCTTCAATTTTCCCGATAAACTCCACCGCTTTTGCCCCTTGGGTAAAAGACCTGAATTTAAGGATAGGCTTCTCATTTTTATTAAGCTTATTTTTTTCAACCAGATAATTATTGTTCCGGTAATATAATCCGAATGGCAATATCTCTCTTTTCTTTATTCCTTTTGAATTCTGGATCAGCCGGGCGATAAGATCGGTTCCGGTAAGCTCATAATTGATCTGTGTAACGTCTTTCTGAAGAGTTTCCCATTTCTTTGATTTGGAATTAAAAACCTTTTTCGAGAACTTATTAATATCATGAACATGGTCAGAATAAATAATTTTACCTTCTTCGTTTTGAAAATAAACAAAGCCTTTTTCATTAGGAAGATCCTGCGTAAGCTCCCTGATCTTGTTTATATAGGTTTTGGCATTAGACTCTTCGTGCTGCTTCTGAATAATTTCATTTTCAGTATCTTTTGAGATTAAAAGCTTAAATAACTCCAACGTAGCACGCGCATCTCCATCTGCCCGGTGATGATTGGTGAGAGGAATACCGAGCGATTTTACCAGTTTTCCCAACGAATAGCTTACCTCATCCGGAATCAGTTTTTTAGCAAGAGGAATCGTATCTAAAGTATTGATTTTAAAATCATAGCCCAGCCTCTGAAATGACTGGCGGAGCATTCTGTAATCAAAATCAATATTGTGTCCCACAAGAGTTGTATTGGCTGTAATTTCTACAACCCTGCGTGCAATTTCATGAAACTTCGGAGCCGTTTTTACCATTTTGGGGGTAATATTCGTCAGCTTCTGCACAAAAGGCGTGATATCGCTTTCCGGATTCACAAGGGAGATGAACTGATCTGTAATTCTCTGGCCATCATACTTGTAAATAGCAATATCAATAATGCATTCTTTTCTGTAACCTGCACCATTGCTTTCTATATCAATAATTGAATACATTAAATTTTATGCAACTTTCTTTTTGATTAATTCTTATATATACCGCTTAGCTTGTTGTTTACTGATAACACAACCTATGCCATAATGCCCGAAATTCTGTCCTGGGCAATCCTGCTAAATTAGGAAAAATTATATCAATCCTGATATATCCGGTTTGAATCTGTCTATAATATATTTATACCTTACAAATGAATCATCTTTTCCTGCCACCAAGCCCCAGCATGCCGAGTATTGCTTTTGCACCTTCCCGCATTAGGGTACTTGTAAATGTTCGTCCCGCTTTACTCTGCAGAACTTTTTCAAACATTCCGGGTTCTTCTTTTACATGCTTCGTTTTCTGATTTGAAGGCGCTTCGCCGGCAGCCTGCTCCATTCTTTTTACTAAAATCTCATATGCCGATTCGTTGTCAATAACTTTCTCGTATTTAGCCACTAAAGCAGATTTGGCGGTCAGCTCCGAAATCTCAGCATCGTTGAGAACATCCATTCTCGATTCCGGGGAAATGAGAAAAGTATGAACCAAAGGCGTTGGGATACCTTTCTCATCCAAGGCGGTCACAAAAGCTTCACCGATCCCCAGGTTCTGAATCAGCGTTGCAGCGTCATAAAATTCCGTAGTCGGATAATTTTCAACCGCCTTGGAAATCTCTTTTTTATCTTTGGCCGTAAACCCTCTGAGGGCATGCTGGATCTTCAGTCCCAATTGAGAAAGTACCGCTTCAGGAACATCCCCGGGTATCTGGGTGATAAAATAAATCCCCACCCCTTTTGAACGGATCAGTTTAACCATCGTTTCAATCTGGGAAATCAAAGCTTTGGAAGATTCGTCAAAGATCAGATGAGCCTCATCAATAAATAAAACCAGCTTGGGTTTTCCGCTGTCACCTTCTTCAGGAAAAGTCATATAAATTTCGGCAAACAGGGAAAGCATGAATGTGGAAAACAATTCCGGTTTGCTCTGGATATCAGCTACCCTCAGAATGTTCACCACGCATTTCCCGTCTCTTTTCTGCAGCAAATCATGAACATCAAAGCTCAGCTCTCCGAAAAACTTCGATGCACCCTGCTGCTCAAGAGCTACAATGGATCTCAGGATCGCACCCAGGGAAGATGAAGCAATAGATCCGTAATCTGCAGAAAGCTCTGCTTTTCCCTGGGGATTTTCCGTGACGTACTGCAGAACCTTTTTTAGATCATTTAAATCGATCAGCGGCAGACCTTTATCATCACAGTATTTGAAAACAATAGCCATAATGCTTTGCTGCGTATCATTCAGCTGTAAAATTTTACTTAATAAAACCGGACCGAACTCTGTCACCGTAGCCCGTAATTTCACGCCTCGCTCTCCGGAAATAGTCATCAGCTCTACCGGAAAAGACTGTGGATTGTAAGGCAACTGCGTTTTTTCATATCGTTCCCGGATGGCAGGATTTTCTTTTCCCACTTCGGCAATCCCCGAAAAATCGCCCTTGATATCAAGCACGAGAGATGGAATCCCGGCGTGCGAAAGCTGTTCGGCAAACACCTGAAGCGTTTTGGTTTTTCCTGTTCCGGTAGCTCCCGCAATAAGTCCGTGGCGATTTATTGTTTTTAAAGGAATGGTAACATTTACTTCAGGAACGACTTCTCCGTCCAACATCGCTTTCCCAAGGATAATATGCTCTCCTTTTGGAGTATATCTCGAATTCAGCACATTAATAAATTGTGTTTTATCTGCCATTTGATTTTTTATATAAATATAAAATTTTTTGAAAACATGGAGCATCCCGATTTGGCCATGATTAATTTCAGATGCAACTATTAACAATTATACCTAAATTAGTACCTCAAAATATCGACTTTTAGCTTCAATAAAACTTTATAGATTCGCTCTATCATTACCGATTTTTTATTTTAGCTTTTATTCTGAAAATAAAACCGATTTTTGTAAATCTTAAATATTAAAAAAGTAACGAACATAATAAATGAAAGTCGAACAAATATATACAGGATGTCTTGCCCAGGGTGCATATTATATTGTATCCGGAAACGAAGCTGCCATCATTGATCCTTTAAGAGAAGTGAAGCCTTATCTTGAGCGTCTGGAAAAGGACAATGTCATATTAAAATATATTTTTGAAACCCATTTCCATGCAGATTTCGTATCGGGACATCTGGATCTGAGTAAGAAAACAGACGCACCCATTGTGTACGGGCCTACGGCACAACCTGAATTCGATGCCATTATAGCGGAGGACAATCAAATTTTTGAACTGGGAACAGTAACGATAAAAGCACTTCATACTCCCGGCCATACGATGGAAAGCACCACTTACCTCCTGATTGATGAAAACGGAACAGAAACAGCGATCTTTACCGGTGACACTTTATTTTTAGGGGATGTCGGAAGACCGGACCTTGCGCAAAAAGCGGCCGGTCTCACCCAGGAAGACCTTGCCGGAATATTATATGACAGTCTGCAGAATAAAATAATGCCGCTTGGTGACAGCGTTACGGTTTATCCGGCCCACGGCGCGGGATCTGCCTGCGGGAAAAACATGCAGAAAGAAACCGTGGACCTTCTGGGAAATCAGAAAAGAACCAATTACGCGCTCAACCAGCCGGATAAAGAATCATTTGTAAAAGAAGTCCTTGACGGGCTGACCGCACCCCCAAAGTATTTCGGAATGAACGTCGCCATGAACAAAGGCGGCTATGAAAGCCTGGACGTGGTAATGAACAAAGGCCTTACCGCTGTTACCGTTAACGATTTTGAAGCCTACGCGGAAGAAACCGGCGCTTTAATTTTAGACACGAGAAGTCCGGGAGAATTTCACAAAGGATTTATCCCAAATTCTATAAATATCGGTTTGAAAGGAGATTTTGCGCCGTGGGTGGGTGCATTGATTGTTGATGTTAAACACCCTTTGTTATTGGTTGTAGAGGAAGGAACGGAAGAAGAAGCCATTACCAGATTAAGCAGAGTAGGATTCGATCATGTGGTAGGTTACCTGAAAGGCGGATTCGAAGCCTGGAAGAACAGCGGAAAGGAAACGGATGAAATAAAGAGAATATCCCCGGAAGAATTTGCAGAACAGTTTTCGGAAGACTCAAAAGTGATCGATGTCCGTAAAATATCGGAGTACTCCGCTGAGCATATCGACAGTGCGTACAACAGGCCTTTGGATACCATCAGCGATTGGGTAAATACCGTTGATGATTCGGAACATTTTTTCCTTCATTGCGCAGGCGGATACAGAAGCATGATCGCTGCAAGCATTCTCAACTCACACGGAATCAGAAACTTTACCGAAATAGAAGGTGGTTTCAACGGGATAAAGAAAACCGGGATGCTTCCCACTTCAGATTTTGTCTGCCAGTCAAAAACCATCTAAAAAAAAATAAAACGATGTCACAAAAATTCCAGGAAATCATAGATTCCGAAAGACCTGTATTGATTGATTTTTTTGCAACATGGTGTCAGCCTTGTAAAGTACAGTCCTCGGTACTCAATACCGTTAAAGAAAATGTAGGCGAAGGCGCGAGAATCATCAAAGTAGACGTTGATCAATATCCTACATTAGCTGCCCAGTATGGCGTGCGCGGCGTTCCGACATTAGCCATATTCAAAAAAGGAGAAATGCTCTGGAAAGAAAGCGGCGTACATGATGTCAATACACTGACACAGCTTTTACAACAATATGCTTAATAAATAAGGCTAAGGTTGAGATATCTTACTGAACCTTAGCCTTAAACTAAATCTTATCATTCAATTGAAAAGAATCGCGGTCGTTCAAAAACTGAAAATGGTTCCGGAAGTCTTTTAATTCGTCCAGATGCAGTTCTGCCGTGATGATATTCGCCTCTTTTTTTGAAATCTTTTTGCCATCTGCAAAAAAACAATGGGAGCTTTCCCGGTAGAAGAGATAGTTTCCGTCCGTGCCTATTCTGTTGAGGCCGAAAACAAAAGACAGATTTTCGATAGCCCGGGCTTTCAGAAGGTGTTCCCAGGCTTCTACCCTTTTCTCAGGCCAGTTGGCTACATATAAAATAACATCGTAATCATCATTATTCCTGGCAAAAACAGGAAACCGCAGATCGTAACACACCTGAAGCAGAATCCGGAAACCGTTGTAATTCACGATTACCCGTTCTTTTCCCGGCGTGTAAACCTTATCCTCTCCGGAGAAGGAAAACAAGTGCCTCTTGTCGTAAAAATCGACCGTTAAATCCGGATGAACAAAATACATCCTGTTGTAAAACCTTCCATCTTCCGCTACGGGAGCACTTCCGCAGAAGGCCGCATTTTTCTCCTTTGCCATTCTTTTTAAAAATTCCAGCGATTCCTGATGCCTGTCCGACACTTCCGAAGCCTCCATGCAAAAACCGGTTGAAAACATTTCCGGCAGGAGAAAAAGATCTGCTTCCTGATTTTCCAGTTCTTTTTTTATCCTTTGAAAATTCTGCTCTTTATTTTTCCAGATAATATCTAAATTCAGTCCTGTAATTTTCATAAACTATGTTAAAAACTTCATTAAAAATACGATTTTCAGCTGATTTCGGTTCTATCTTTGTTGCAGAATATTTTTAACCATTATATAAAAGAGTATTTATGAAGAAATTGGTTTTTGTGCTGATGCTTATTTTTGCAGGAGCAACAGCCAACGCACAGGCCTGGACGGGAAAAGGGGATCAGAAAATAAACGCCGGTCTCAGCGCCTGGGGATACGGAACCGGTATTACCGGTACTTATGACTACGGACTCAACGGGCTGATCTCGGTGGGCGCAGGACTCAATGCGTATTTCAGTAATTACAAAGACAATGATAACGACAATCGTATTTTTGTATTCGGAAGACTGAATTTCCATTTAAAAGACGCATTACAGCTTCCTGAAAAGCTCGACATTTATCCAGGTATGGACATCGGTGTGGTCGGAAGGAATTTCGGATTGGGAGCGCACATCGGAGCGCGATACTTTTTCACCGAACGGATAGGCGTCTTTGCGGAAGTCGGCAACAATGGCAGTCTCGGCGTGTCCATTAATCTTTAAGAAATCATTCTATTATATGACAAAGCTTCTCGTTTCGGGAGGCTTTTTTATTTGGCATAGTTTTGAGAATTGTTACCTTTGCAAATTAACATACAAAAGCATTAATGGAAATAGCAATCAAACTGTTTCAATTTATATTGAGCATTTCTATCCTGGTCATTCTTCACGAACTCGGGCACTTCTTACCCGCAAAATGGTTCAAAACCAAAGTTGAAAAATTCTATCTGTTCTTCGATCCATGGTTTTCTTTAGTAAAGAAAAAAATCGGTGAAACCGAATACGGAATCGGGTGGCTTCCTTTCGGAGGTTACGTGAAAATTGCCGGAATGGTAGATGAAAGCATGGATACGGAGCAGTTGAAACAGCCTGCACAACCTTGGGAATTCAGGGCAAAACCAGCATGGCAGAGACTCATTATTATGTTGGGCGGAGTTACGGTAAATTTCTTCTTAGCCTGGTTAATTTACTCTTGTCTTTCTTTTTTCAATGGAGAAACCTACGCGGATCTTAATAAGTTTTCGAGCGGTATTGGCGTAACCGAAGCCGGCAAAAAAATGGGATTCCAGAATGGAGATAAAATTGTAAATATCGACGGCAAGCCAGCAGAAAGATTAGAAAACGCTTCAATCAATATCCTTTTAGGCGACAATGTAACGGTATTAAGAAATGGCAAGGAAATTACTTTTCCTATCAATAAAGACGGAGTAGCCGATGTATTAAAGCAAAAAGAGGCAAAACTTTATATCACGCCAAGATTCCCGATGATTATTGACTCTCTGGCAAGCCCTGCCGCAAAAGCATCCGGTTTGGCTAAAGGTGATAAAGTAATTGCTGTTAATGGCAAGCAAACGCCTTTCTTCGATGAAGTAAGCTCTGCTTTATTGGAAAACAAAGGAAAAACCATTGCTATTGATGTGATAAGAAACGGGAAGCCAGAAACAGTTTCTGCGTCAGTTGATAAAAACGGGAAATTAGGTGTTGCCGTTGATCAAAAAGCATTGGCAAATGTCGTGACCGACAAAAAATATTCTTTTGGAGAATCTATTCCGAGAGGTTTTGAAAGATCTATTGAAGCACTGACTATGCAGGTAAAACAGTTTAAGATTATGTTTAACTCCAAAATTCAGGGATACAAAAACGTTGGTGGCCCGATTGCGATCATAAAGAATATGCCGGTAGACAGAAATACCAACGGTGATATTTCCATCAACTGGGTAGCCTTCTGGAGCTTTACCGCAATGTTCTCCGTGTGGTTGGCTTTCCTGAACTTAATTCCGATCCCTGGACTGGATGGTGGCCATGTGATTTTCACATTGTATGAGATGATTGTTGGAAAACCGGTTCCTCAAAAGGTTCTTGAAAATGCCCAGATGATTGGTGTAATCTTCCTTTTGGGGCTGATGATCCTGATCTTCGGAAGTGATATTTTCAAGATTTTTGCAGGGAAATTGTAATATTTAATTTTTTTAAAAAAATATTTGCAGGGTATAAATATTCGTCCTATATTTGCACCACTTAAAACAAAGGACATTCCTCCTTAGCTCAGTTGGTTAGAGCATCTGACTGTTAATCAGAGGGTCGCTGGTTCGAGCCCAGCAGGAGGAGCAAAAAGACTTACAGAAATGTAGGTCTTTTTTTATTTAAATCTTACTAGAATATTTTCATTTTTAATTAACTGAAAAATAATTATATAGCTTACATTGCCCATTGTTACAGGAAAATTCTCATTATTTTTAAAACAAAAATTTGTTTGATATTAATATTCCTTTTATATTTGCAGCACTAAAACAATAGGAAATTCCTCCTTAGCTCAGTTGGTTAGAGCATCTGACTGTTAATCAGAGGGTCGCTGGTTCGAGCCCAGCAGGAGGAGCAAAAAGACTTACAGAAATGTAGGTCTTTTTTTTA
>JBMDXW010000386.1:0-1502 GCA_048594965.1 Chryseobacterium sp. | reverse complement strand
CCCAGTTTTTTGTCCAGGTCTTCATGTTGCCGATCATTTTATCCGTAGGTCATGGTGATAAAGCTGCCGGTATCGAAACCGTTATGACATGGCTTGCGGTGATAGGCTCTGTCATGCTTCTGATCACATTTTTCACCACGAAAGAAAGAATTATTCCAAAACCGGAACAAAAATCTACTTTAAAAGAGGATTTAAAAGATATTTTCCAGAACAGACCATGGATTATTATGCTCACCGTTACGGCTTTTATTTTCATTACGCTGGCGATGAAGGGAGGAGCGTACGTATATTATTTTAATAATTATGTAGATGAAGCTTCGCTGAAAAGCTTTATTTCTCCGATCACCTCTTTTTTCAACTCAATCGGAATGAATTTTTTCGGGGAAGATCCTAAATCAGCAGGTTTCGGATTATTTAATGCGGGAGGAATTATCATGATGATTATCGGAATTACTTTCTCTAAAAGGTTTGCAGATAAATACGGAAAGCGTGACACCTTTATTGCATCGCTTTTTATTTCCACATTATTTGTCCTGTTCTTTATTTTTTACCCTCCTAAAGCAGTAGGGATCATGTTTCTGTCACAGGTTTTACATGGATTCTTTTACGGAATCAGCACGCCTTTATTGTGGGCGATGATTGCCGATGTTGCCGACTACTCCGAATGGAAAAACAACAGAAGAGCAACGGCGATTATTTTCTCTGCGATGATGGTAGGCTTAAAGGTCGGTTTAAGTATCGGAAGTTCTTTAGTTGCTCTAATTATCGGTAAATACGGATATATTTCTACGGAAGGCAGCGTTAATGTCGTTCAGCCTGAAACAGTGGCAGCGGGTGCAAAGATGTTGGTGAGTGTATTCCCATCAATCCCTTTTTTCATCGCATGCGGACTACTTTTATTTTACAAAATTAATAAGAAAATGGAAGTTCAGATTGAGAAAGATCTGGCGGAAAGAAGAAAACAATAATTATGAATATGAAGCGTATTATTTTATTTGGTTTAATGACTTTGGCTGTTTCAAATGCGGTAGCCCAAAAAACTGAAAATTCTCTGAAAAAAGCTTTTCAAGATAAATTTTACATCGGAACGGCCATGAGCCTTCCTCAAATCAATGGAAAAGATGTGAAATCTGATCAGATCATCACGTCACAGTTCAGTTCAATTGTTGCAGAAAACTGTATGAAATCGATGTTTCTGCAACCTCAGGAAGGAAAATTTTTCTTTGATGATGCCGATCGTTTCGTAGCTTTTGGTGAAAAGAATAAAATGTTTATCATCGGTCATACCCTGATCTGGCATTCGCAGTTACCAAAATGGTTTTTTGTGGACAAAGATGGCAAAGATGTTTCTGCTGAAGTCCTTAAGCAACGAATGAAAAACCATATCACAACCGTTGTTTCAAGATACAAAGGCCGTGTAAAAGGCTGGGATGTTGTAAATGAAGCCATTATGGAAGACGGAACATACAGAAAAAGCAAGTTTTATGAGATTCTTGGAGAAG
>JBMDXW010000385.1:0-2614 GCA_048594965.1 Chryseobacterium sp. | reverse complement strand
CAGAATAACGGGGTCATCTTCAAGGAATCTGCTGAATTTTTTATTGGAAAACATCAGTCTCTTAACAATGAAATTGGCGATGAAAAGCACAAGGGCGGCAACCAGTCCTCCTTCCAGAGAAGTATTTTCCCCGACCATGGCATTCTGAACCGCATTGGAGATCAGTAAAAGAAGGACAACATCTCCTGCATTGAGCTGTGAAAGCTGGTTTTTTCCAAAGAGGCGAATGGCAATTACCATGAAAAGGTAAACACAAATCGAGCGTACGACAACATCTAAAATAGGATTCACTGGAGTTTTAATTATACCGTCAAATGTATTAATTTTTATGGTATACTATTTTAAGTTAAATTTTTAAATAGATTTTAAATCACAATCACATTAAAATAGTACGGTCATAAAAAAACCGCTTCAGAAAAGCGGTTGATAGTTTATCAGGGACATTGTGCGATAGGAACTTCGCTACAAACGGTTTTGTTTAATCTTTCGCAGTAAACGCAATACTTTTTAGGCTGTCCTCCGTACAATGACTTTAATTCTGTTTTTGTAAGTTTCTTTAAATTTTTCATATCGTTTTAATTTTGTTGGTTTAAATATAAAACGTTATTTGCCCAGTATTATTACAATTTTACCCTAGAAACTTTCACAATTTTCATAAACGTGGTATATGACGGTGTGTTTTCTGAACGGACTTTTCAGTCATGAATTTTTCAAAATCCGAATAATCGTAATCCGGGCAGGCGCCTTCCTGTGAAGTAATGAATGCTCCCATAGCCATGGCCCGTGTGAGAATTTTTTCAGGATGTTCATTGCGGATCCTTCCGGATATAAACCCTGCCAGGAAAGCATCGCCGCTTCCAACAGTATCTGCGATGGTGATGGGTAAGGCGGGTAGAGAATATTTCCAGCTGTCCGTAAAATAGCTTGCACCATAACTGCCTTTCGTTAAAACAACTTCCTTGATATTATATTCATTTTTAATGAATTGCACAGCTTTATCTTCAGTATCAAATTCAAGTCCTGAAAATGCAGTGATCTGCTTCAGCTCTGAGCTGTTCATCTTTACAATATCGGCATGATTCAGCAATATCTTTATCAGATCTTTATCAATAAAAGGAGCTCTCAGATTGACATCAAAAATTTTAAGCTTTGCCACGTTCAGAAGCTGAAGAAGCGTTTCCCTTGTCTTTTCATTTCTTGAAGAAAGACTTCCGTATATGAGTGCTTTTGCATTAGAAACCAGATTTTTATGTATCGGCAGAAATTCTATATAATCCCAGGCCACTTGATCGACAATGTCGTAGATTGCTTCATTATGTTCGTCAATTCTGGCAATGACCGTGCCGGTAGGATGATCATTATCCCTTTGCAGAAAATCGGTTGAGATATTCCAGCCACTGATCTTTTTTCTTAAGGAATTCCCCAGATCGTCATTTCCCGTTCTGCTGAGTACCGCGACATCAGTCCCCATTTTATGGACATGGTACGCAACATTAAAAGGTGCGCCTCCGGCTCTCGATCCTGAATGGAAAATATCCCAGAGTACTTCCCCGAAACACGTTATATATGCTTTATTGTTCATTTTCAATTTATTCTACCGAGTTCCGGCGGATTAACTTTGCGGGGAAAGTTACCCTCTTTCCATTCGGTACATAGTGGCTGATCTGGCTGTCCAGCAGCTTAACGGATTCCCGGGCCATCTCATAAAGCGGTTGCTGGACAAAGCTTACCTCAGTAGGGAAAAGATAGTACGCTTCCGTTTCATCAAAAGCAACCAGGGAAACATTTTCAGGAACTTTTACGTTGTGGTCGATCAGATATCTGAGTCCCGCGATGCCTAATTTGTTACTTGAGAAATAAATCGCTGTTTTTTTGGAAAGATCCAGGTTGCTTTTCAGCTTTTGATGTACTTCTTCCGTAATATGATGGATGTCGGTTAAAATTTTTTTTACTGTGATCCCTGATTTCTCAGTGCTTTTGAAGAAACCGCTTTCCCGGTCCAGTAAGTGTGGTAATTCTGTGTCATATCCTACATAGATCAGTTCATCGAAATTTTTATCGAGCAGGTAGTTACAGATTTGTTCTGAGACTTCAGCATTATTGATCATTACGCCGGGAAGTTCTATATTCTTCAGATACCGGTCGATGGTTACAACGGGATATTCTTCCCTTATAAGCTTCTGAATAGCCTCGTCGGAATCTACAACAGGAGCTACGATCATTCCATCCACCTGCTGTTCGGAAAACAATTCTGTAAGTTTTTTGAATTTTTCCGGATTTTCATCGCAGCTGCCGATCAGGAGTGTATAACCGAGTTTCATCGCTTCATCTTCAATACTGCGTGCAATATTGGAATAAAAGTCATTGGAAATATCGGCTACGATAAGGCCAATCAGTTTGCTTTTACTCATTTTAAGGCTTTTCGCAATTTTATTGGGCGTATAATTGATATTCTGCGCGACTTCCAGAATTCGTTTTTTTGTGGCTTCACTGATTCTGCTTCCCTCTTTCTGATTTAAAACATAGGAAACCGTTGCCACAGAAACTTCTGCTATTCTTGCAATGTCTTTTATAGAAGCTCGTTTCATTATGGATTGCTTTAGCACAAAAATAT
>JBMDXW010000384.1:0-2497 GCA_048594965.1 Chryseobacterium sp. | reverse complement strand
TTTTTCTTACAGCATTGATCTCATTTACCGCTTTATCATCGTCACCGATTACAGTGTAAACGAGATTCTGGTAAGCATTTGCAAAGTCAGGCTTCAGCTCAATTGCTTTCTGGAAAGAGGCAATTGCTTCATTTGCCGTTTCCTGGTTTTTAGACTGAAGAACTCCAAGGTTATACCAATTGGTTGCATCGTTAGGATTTTTTGCCAACTGCTCCTTGAGGTTCTGCATAAATTTGTCCGTATTCCCGGAAGCATATAATGCAGATCCCTGGTATTCTTTTAACTTCGCATTATTAGGAAATTTAGCAAGTCCTTTTTCGATAATTGCCAAAGCTTCGTCATTTTTCTTGTCGTTGAGCAAAAGAGTAGCTAAGGTTTCATAAAGATCTGGTTCTACGCTTTTGGATTGTTCTGTTTTAAAGTCAGAATAATCTTTTGAAGAACTTTTCTTCAAGAGTTCCCAGGTACTTTTGTCATAGCTCACAACCTGTCCGGTTTTGTTGTCTTTGGCAGTGTAGGTTGTTTCAACACCGGTGTACCCTGAGTTGATAAGATCGGTATATATTTTTGTAGCCTGAGGAATATCGTTTGCCAGAGCATAATTCAAACCTGCATAATACATATATACTTTATTATCCTGTCCGCTAGTTTTCAGTAAGTTATATACTTCCATAAACTTAGGGGCTGCTGCTGCATAGTTTTTTGCGTTATACGCATCCATTGCTGCTTTGTTGGCTTCCTGTAGCTGAGCGTTCACATCTCCTTTTTGTCCGAAAACTAAAGCTGATGCTACGATAGCCATACCTAAAATTAGCTTTTTCATAATCACTATTTATTAATTATACAATATTATTCTTCCGAATCAGAATTTTCATTTTCCACTTCCTTATCATCAGTCTGCGGAGTTTCTGTGTCGTTTTCGTGGTTATCAGCTACAGTTCCTTCTATTTCTTCGTTCTCTTCAGAATCTTCTACTTCTTTATCCATTTCTACTTTTGCAATGGCAGCAATTTCGTCATTTTTCTTCAGGTTGATCAGCCTCACGCCCTGGGTATTCCTTCCCATCACTCTCATCTCATCCATTCCCATTCTGATGGCTACACCGGATTTGTTGATGATCATCAGGCCGTCTTCATCGGTTACATTCTGAATGGCGATAAGGTTTCCGGTTTTATCGGTAATATTCAGGGTGATCACTCCTTTACCTCCCCTGTTGGTAATTCTGTAGTCTTCAACGGCTGTTCTCTTGCCGTATCCTTTTTCAGATACCACAAGAACCGTTTCTTTTTCCACATCATTTACCACGATCATTCCGATTACTTCATCATTATCTTCCATGGCGATACCACGAACACCGATGGATCCCCTTCCTACTTCTCTTACCTTTTCTTCAGGGAAACGGATACATTTACCGTTCTTAGTGGCAATCATAATCTGCGAGGTGCCATTCGTTAAATAAGCCCCGAGCAATTGGTCATTGTCACGGATCTCGATCGCATTCACCCCGTTTACCCTCGGTCTTGAGTAGGCTTCTAAGGAAGTTTTCTTGATCGTACCGTTTTTGGTTACCATCACAACGCTCATCTGGTTCACATATTCGGAATCCTTCAGGTTGTTGGTTCTGATGTAAGCCTTAATTTTATCGTCAGGTTCAATATTAATCAGATTCTGTACCGCTCTTCCTTTTGCCGTTTTAGAACCTTCAGGAATTTCAAATACCCTCAGCCAGTAACATCTTCCTTTTTCAGTGAAGAAAAGCATGTACTGGTGGTTCGTAGCGGAAACAATGTACTCAAGGAAATCCGAATCTCTTGTTGTTGCGGCTTTGTTTCCTACACCTCCCCTGCTCTGTATTTTGTATTCGGAAAGTGAAGTTCTCTTAATGTATCCGGCATGGGAAATCGTAAGGACCACCGACTCATTCGGGATGATATCCTCAATAGACATTTCACCTCCGGAATAATCAATTTCCGTTCTTCTTTCGTCACCGTATTTTTCTTTAACTTCGATAAGCTCATCCTTGATGATCTGGAATCTTCTTGGTTCATTGGCAAGGATATCTTCAAGATCGGCAATTTCTTTCATGATGGCATCGTACTCATCGCGGATCTTGTCAAGCTCCATTCCGGTAAGTCGTGCAAGACGCAGATCAAGAATTGCCTGAGCCTGAATTTCAGAAAGTTCGAATGCTTCAATTAAACCTTCTTTTGCAGCCTGCGGGTTGGCAGAGTGACGGATGATCGAGATGGCCTTATCCAGAGAATCCTGGGTGCCGATCACTTTCATAAATCCTTCAAGAATATGCGCTCTTTCTTTTGCTTTTCTAAGTTCAAACTGGGTCCTTCTGACGATTACCTCATGTCTGTGCTCTACAAAATGATGGATGATGTCTTTCAGGTTTAGTTGTTCCGGTCTTCCATGGACCAAAGCAATATTATTAACACTGAAAGAAGTCTGAAGTGCGGTGTATTTATATAAAAGATTTAAAACAACATTC
>JBMDXW010000383.1:0-7647 GCA_048594965.1 Chryseobacterium sp. | reverse complement strand
AATCCTGAGCTTTTTGAAGTTGTAAAAACTCAAAAAAGAAGTCCGATAGAAGAGATCATTCCTGTGATACAATCCAAATATCCGTGTATCAAATTCGAGTACATCATGGATACCGACGAGAATAATCCTTTCTCGACATATCGGTTCTATGGCTCCGATGATGACCATGAATATTTTATCAATCCCTACACCGCAGAACTGTCGGGGAAGAGAATTGCAAGCAGCGCGTTCATAAGAGTGGTCACTACGATCCATAGAACCTTGCTTATCCCTCAGGCAGGAAGGTATATTGTCGGGCTGGCAGCACTCTGCTTGCTTATACTTACCATCAGTGGTATCCGGCTATGGTTGCCGAAAAAGCTCAAGAACCTCAGAAAAAGTCTTTCGGTAGATTTTAGGACCAGTTTCAAAAGACAGAATTATGACTGGCACAATGTACTGGGTGTCTTTAGTGCCCCGGTTGTGATAAGTCTGGCCTTGACAGGTCTGGTGATCACATTCAACACGCTGTTCATTGCATTGTTGTTTTTATTCAATGGCAGGTCACCACAATCCACAGCTTCTATTTTTGGTTCCAAATCAACTTTCATCCCTTATCAGAAGCCATTGTCTCCTAAACAGCTTAGTGAAAAAATTTATAAGCTATTTCCAGACAGCAAAATAAAAGGCATTTCCATTCCAAAAGAAAAGAACGGCTCTTATCGCTTTGATGTGTATAAAAAAGGTACACCGAAAACAGGAGAACGTATGTTATTTATTGTGGACCAATATTCCGGTAAGATTTTGGTCAACAGTGAAACTGATTTTCCCAATACGGGAAAATCTTACCTAAGCTGGGTAACCCCTATTCATTATGGGACATTTGGCGGATGGCCTACCCGCATTCTGGCATTATTTGGTAGTTTAATTCCTCCGGCATTATTCATCACAGGAATCATCATTTGGTGGCCACGATTTAAGAAACAGAGGAAAAACAACAACTTCGCAAAAACTGCAGTAAAGGCCTCAAAAGAAAAATCGCTTGAAAATATAAGCTTCAGTTTTTATTTCAGAAACGGTATCCGCTATGCATTAGTGATATTGGGATCATCGCTGCTTTGTGGCGCTTTATATGGAATGATTTCAGGGATTGTTAAGGCTCCTGCATTTTTTATGGCATATTACATCAGTATGATCGTTGTCGTTAACTTCATTATTTCTGTGATCTGCTATATATTCCGTTTGATAGGCTTAATTTTTAGAAAGCAGGGGAAACCATTAATGAGATATTTTGCTTACTCACTGGCTTTTGTAGTGGTATTTATCCCTTTGATCATAATTTTAAATGTTTTTGATCTAAAAGTTTTTTAGTGAATATTCTAAAAGCACTTTTTTCGTACACCTTTTGCCGTGCAAATTGGTTGTTTATTCCGGATTGCAGCACGGCATAAACACACGGAATGCGTGTAAACTTTTTATCATAAACAGTTGTATACACCACAATGAAGCAGATGCTGAATTCACTGCCGGAAAAACTTTTTCTACAGGTGCACAGGTCCTTTGTTGTCAACATTCAACATATAAGATCTGTAGAAGGTAATCATCTATTCATCGGTAAAAAACAGATTCCGATTTCCAGAAGCTGTAAAGAAAAAGTTATTAAAGAAATTTCAAGATAGATCGTATATTGAAGTATGCTATTTCCTTTTTTTATTTAATTTTTTTGTTCTCAAGATCCCTCAAATACCGTGAAGCAAATCCTGAGAATGCAACCAGACCGCTGATAATCCCAACACCTATAAACAGTCCGCGTAATCCAAGCCACTCCCCCAGAGGATTGGCTACCATCAATCCGACCGGTGCGGCCAGTGCCATAATCATATTCAGCAGCGACAATACCCTTCCCTGGATCTGGTTCGGAATAATGGTCTGCAGCAATGCCGTTAAGGGAGCGTTGGCAAAAATGAAGGTAAAAGAGCTGATCATCCACCAGAAAGCCGCGGCCCGGGAGAGATTGGCAGGCATCAGGGCAGTAAGGCTGACGGCAAAACAGGACAATCCCAATCCGGTAAGGATCCAGGTCATTTTTCGTTTGGGTGCCATGATCGTTACTAAAATACCTCCGGCCACCATTCCTGCGCCGGCAAGCCCTTCCATCAGTCCGACTTCTTCCACGCCTCCTTTAAAATGTTCTTTTACCAGAAGCGGAACAAAGGTAAAAGTAGGCATAATAACCAGCACAATGCTTCCCAATAGCACGAACAGCCTTTTCAATCCGGGGTCTTTCCAGACCAAGGAAATACCTTCGCCGAGTTCGGATATGATTTCTGTGAAAAACGGCGCCTTGCTTTTTTCTTTCATGAACTGCGGAATTGTAAAAAAGAACAGTGGCGAAATACCGAGAACGGCTGCAAAAACATCAATACTTAAAGCCCATCCCAATGGCATGGCATTGACAGCCAGCGCTCCCAGCGGAGCACCGGCGACCAGCGTTGCTCCCATCAGGATCTGGTTCAGACCTGCAGCCCGCGGAAGAAAAGCTTCGGGTACCAGCATGGCGCTACTCGCCTCTACGGCCGGAGACTGAAAAGCCTGCATGGCACCGCGGATGCCCATCATCAGGTAAATATGCCAGAGTTCAACATCATTTGTTAGAAAGAGGATGACCAGAACAGCCACACAAGCTGCGCTGATGATATCAGCAAGGATCATAATCATTTTCCGGCTGTAACGGTCTGCCATCACTCCTCCCACCGGGCTCAACAATGCTTGTGGAAGAAGGGCAACCATACCCGCAAAAGCAAGTTTACTGACGCTTCCGGTTGTATCGGCAATCCACCACATCAGGACAAACTGAGTGAGTGCGGAGCCGATGATGGAAAGGGCCTGTCCCGAAAAAATAAACCAGTAGCGTTTCTGCCATTTGGTTCCGGGCAATATCGTTTCAGTAAGCGGACTTTCTTCAGGCAGCTTATCAGCTTTTGTTTCCATAAAAATCACTTTTTAGAAAAGACTGGTTATCTATCCAGCCACAATTTAAACTGTGGAATTCTGATGCGGCTCACCATCACTTCTGCCTGGCGATCCCTTTTCAGTACGACTTTCAGTTTGTCATTAAAATATTTGTGGATGCTGTCAATGCTGTTGATATGCAGGATATACTGGCGGTTCGCCCGGAAGAAATATTGTGGATCAAGCTGCTCTTCCAGCTCCTCCAGGGTATATGGAACGGCTATTGAAGTTTCGTCCAGCAGGTGGAAATAAACATTTTTATTTTCCAGACAGATATAATCGATCTCTTCCACCGGAATCACCTTGTAGGTTTCCCGGTAATGCAGCAGGAAACGGCTTTTATAAGTTTTCTCCCGGGTACGGAACATCTCCATGATAGCACCGATTTCCTCTGTGGAAATTTTCGGCTGGACCCGTTTTACTTTTTCCAGTGCTTCTTTCAGTTCATCCCTTTCGATAGGTTTAAGCAGATATGCGGCACCATACACCTTAAAAGCCTGTAAAGCATACTCATCATAAGCGGTAGTAAAAATAACAGGCGAAGCAACTTTTACCCGGTTAAAAATTTCAAAAGATAATCCATCTGCCAGCCGTATGTCCATAAAAATGACGTCCGGAGCAGGATTAGCTTCCAGCCATTCCACACTTTCCTGGACGGAAGGAAGTATTTCCAGTAGTTGGGCTGCAGGATCCGTTTTCTGTACCAGACTTTTCAATAGTCCTGCGTTATGGGCTTCGTCCTCTATAATTAAATAATTCATTGTTCCGTTTTTTAAATGTTTAAAAGCGGCAGTGTAACTTCAAAAGAAGTGCGGGTTTCTGTGATTTCCGGCAGCTTACCTTCCAGCAGCTGGTACCGCTCTTTGATATTCTTCAGCCCCATGCCGGTACTTTTATAATCGATATTGATGCGCTGCAGATTATTTTTCACTATAATTCTACCGTTATCATCGCTTAAAATCGATAAATACAGCGGTTTTTTCAGGGTAGACATATTGTGCTTGATGGCGTTTTCAAGCAGCAGCTGCAATGTAACGGGCGGAATACCTTTCCTTCTGTCTGCTTCCTGCACTTCAACAGTCAGATGAATGGTTTCACCGTGCCGGATTTTAATAAGGTGGAAATAGGTTTCCACGAACTTCAGTTCGGCATCCAGGGAGACGATATCTTTTTTACCCGTGGTGAGGATATACCGGTACACTTTGGAAAGGCTGGACAAAAATTCCTGTGCCGCTTCTTTATTGATCTCGATGAGCTGGGTCAGAATGCTGAAGTTATTGAACAGGAAATGAGGATCCAGCTGTAGCTTCAGCACTTCCAGTTCGGCTTGCAATGCATTTTCCCTGAGCTGGTGCGACAGGAGTTCCAGCTTATTGGTTTCCATAACTTCCGATTTCCATTTTTCGAAAAAGAAAAACGAATTGTAAAAGCTGTTGACAAAAGCAGCAACTACGATATTTACCACGAGATAATTCCGTACATCGACCTCCACCTCTCCGTTTCCGTCAGCAGATTCCGGCCACAGCTGTTCGTAAAATACGTTTTCCAGATACAGCAGCAGGAACATACAGATAATGACCACACCGGTGGTCAGGACAAAATGAACCAGAATATTGCCTTTCAACCTGTTTTTCCTGTTCACCCAACCGGACAGCAGCCTGATAATCCCGAAAATAACGGCATACATCGCAATGCCTCCGGCAATGGTGATCCAGATTTCTGTCCAGCGGGCTTCCGTATAAAAATCCCACCATTTGCTTTGCGGGTTCAGCAGGTACTGGATCAGATTTGCCAAGGCCACTGAAACCGGCACGCCGCTCCACTGGAAAATGGTTTTCCACGTCGATCCTGACTGGTTTTTCAAATTGCTGTCCATCTAATTTCCTCCTAAAGATTTATACAAAGCAAGATAAGTATTTATTTCTTTCTGCCGGGCAGCCGTATAGGCCAGTTCCGCCTGGAAAGCACTTTGCTGTACCGTTAATACCTCCAGGTAATTTGCTTCGCCGTATTTATACAGCAGCTGCGCGTCGGTAATGGCTTTATCCATAGCTTTTTTACGGTTGTTCACTTCCTCCAGCTGTTCTTTTACCCGGATGATGTTGCTCATGGCGGTACTCACTTCTTCTACGGCCATCAGTACCGACTTCCGGAACGCATGTACCGCCGCTTCCCGCTGATGGACTGCCTGTTCGTAACCCGAACGGATGCTTCTCCGGTTAAACAGCGGCTGTGTGAGCCCGGCTGCCGCAGTCCCGAACAGGGATCCCGGAATGGAAAACCAGTTGGCCAGGTTGGTGGCATTGGATCCACCCTGCGCGGTAATCTTCAGGCTCGGATAAAATTCGGTCTTGGCAATACCTACTCTTGCGGAAGCGGCCTGCAGCAGTAACTCCTGCTGTTTTACATCAGGGCGGTTGGCCAGGAGATCTACCGGAACACCGGCTTCAATTTCTGTGATAAACGCATGATTGCCAAATTGCCCAGACCGTTTTACAGCATCAGGATAATTCCCGGCGAGCGTCTGCAAGGCATTTTCCTGGGCTCTGATACTTCCTTTTATCTCCGGAATCAGCGCACGGGTTTCCGCCAATTGAGCTTCGGCCTGCTTAATCGCCAATGCCGTTACATCCCCTACCGAATATTGGGTTTGCAGCATTGTAACGGTTTCCTGCATGCTTTTTTCCACCTGCTGCGTGATGCTGAGCTGTTGATCAAGGCTTAACAAATTATAATAAGCCTGGGCCGTCTGTGCCACCAGCTGTACCCTTAGCGCCCTCCTGTTTTCAGCCCTGCTGAGGTAATTCGCGAGTGATTCTTCGCGCTGCTTTTTCAGCTTGCCCCAGAAATCAACATCCCAGGAAACCACCGGTGCGAAATTGTACTCCTGGAAGGTTACGCCGCCGCCGAAAGAAGCCTGCATGCTGTTTTTAGACAGCCGCTGTATACCGGTGTTGACCTGAAGGCTGATATCAGGAAGGTAATTCAGTTTTACACTTTTTAACTGAGCTTCCGAAGCCAGAATTTCCTCTGAAGCAATCAACAGATCAGGATTTTTAGCCATTACCTGATCCAGCAGCGCATTGAGTTCCCGGTCTTTGAAAAAATCACGGTAAGCTGGAATTTCAGATGTTTTCATATTGTCCGGAGCATCCCTTAATTTTGCCGGAAGATTAAGCTCCGGCCTTTGATAATCCCGGGTCACTTTGCAGGACTGCAATACCCCGCAAAAAATAATGGTTATTAAACTATATTGGGTAAGTCGTTTCATCTTTCTGATTTTTATTGATTGATACCTTATCCTGCAGCCACTGGAACACCATATACAAAACCGGAATAATCATTACACCCAGGATTACGCCGCTCAACATTCCTCCGGCGGCACTTATGCTAATGGACTTGTTCCCCATCGCTGTTCCGCCTTTGGCAAACATCAGCGGGATCAGCCCTGCGATAAAGGCAAAGGAAGTCATCAGGATCGGGCGCAGACGCATTTTCGCTCCCGCAATCCCTGCTTCAAATACAGACAGGCCTTCTTTGCGCTGTTGGATAGCAAATTCCACGATCAGGATGGCATTTTTAGCTAAAAGTCCCACGAGCATGATGAGCGCAATCTGGACATAAATATTATTATCGATACCTGCTAATCCAGTAGCGATGAATACTCCTAAAACTCCTGTCGGCAGGGACAGCATCACAGCCAGAGGAAGCAGGTAACTTTCATACTGCGCGGCAAGCAGAAAGTAGACAAACAGGATGCTCAGCCCGAAAATAAAGATCATCTGCGAACCGGAATTCCGTTCCTGTAAGCTCAGACCTCCATATTCATAGCTGTAGCCTTTCGGAAGTTCTTTTTTGAGTACTTCATCAATTACGCTCATCACCTTTCCGGTACTGGCTCCTCCGGCAGCATTCGTATTCACCGAGATACTGTTGTAAAGGTTATACCGACTGATTACCTGCGGGCCGTAGACTTTTTTCAGGCTGACCAGCGTAGAGATCGGAACCATTTTATTGTCACGGTTACGGATCATCATATTGTCCAGCGAAGCTTCGTTTTTCCTGAATTCAGCTTCAGAACGTACATTCACGCGGTATAATCTCCCGAACCGGATAAAATCAGTGGTCTGGGAACCGGTAAGGTACAGCTGCATCACATCCATGATTTCTTTTGGGGTAAGCCCCAGCTGCTGGGCCTTGTCTTCATCCAGCACCACCTCGTACTGAGGATAATCGCTTCGGAAACTGGTGAATGCAGTTCCGATCTCAGGTCTTTTGCTCAGCACGTCGATTACTTTTTTGCTGACGTTTTCAAAATCGGCAATACTTCCCGAAGCCCGGTCCTGAAGCACAAATTCCACCCCGCCGGCATTTCCGAATCCTTCCACTGCCGGGTTCCTGAAAATCATAAATTCGCCTTTTATTTTACCTTTCACGGCAGACTGTATTTTTTCCATTACCTTATTCATATCCGATATTTCTCCCCTGTCTTTGGGATTTTTCAGGGTAATGAATCCCATTGCGGAATTGGGTGAGGCCGCTGAACTGAACAGGTTAAAGCCGGAAACGGTACTGATGCTTTTCACTTCGGGCATGCTGCGGACAACCCTGGTAGCTTTTTCCATTTCCTTTGTAATGTATTGCAGATTGGCACCG
>JBMDXW010000382.1:0-2260 GCA_048594965.1 Chryseobacterium sp. | reverse complement strand
AGCGGTTTGCCCTTAAAGACTAGGCCGTCTTTCAGCTCCGCCACATGGGCGTATGAATTGTGCCAGACATCCCCGATCTCTATAATCTGCCCTTCCTTATTCTCCTCTATCAATTTGATCACACCGGAAATATGATCTTCGTCAATGTGCGTCACGATGAGGTAGTCAAGCTTTTTTCCATTGTTCTTGAGCATATCCAGCCTTGGCCTTATATACTTATTGTAAGTGCTGACATATCCACCGTCAACCAGTATATTGTTTTTTTTGGTTTCTATCAAAAAACTGTCCCCGTTCATCGCGGGAAAAAATGTAATTTTCATCTATTTAAAATCTGTTTTAGCTGTCTGCCAAAAGCTTTTGGCACTTTGATAGCATCTGGTGGGGAAGAGTTTAGGCAATAGCACACCGGAAATTTCCCGATTAAAAAGCATTCTGTTCTGCCGAGCTTAAAGATAATATATTTTAACCGGAAAAACCGCTGTTAATATATACCCTTATCTTGCAAAATAAATTTGTACGGGAATGGGTCACAGGAAATAACTTTGTAGCTGATGAGTTGAAAAGCCTAATTCCCGCTGAAGTTTTAATGTGCTATGTTTTTAAACTCAGGCGTTTATTTCCTGATGCTTTAAATACCATTGATCAAAATAGACTAGGTCTGCCCTTCCCAGCGTAGTATAGGAAAGCCACTCATGGTCAAGATTCCCAAATGATAGCTTTATATTGGGATTTATACTCCGAAGATAAATTTCCAGATTTTTAAAGGCATTTTCCCTTCCCTGAAAAACCATCATCTCCAAAAGTATTTGGGCGATCTTGTTGTCATCGATTTCGTTTGTAATCCTATATCTCTTCCTTACTTTGCGTACAGCTTCAAATATCACGACACTTCTCAACGTGTGGGAGATAAAGGCTAGCCAGTTGGAAAATATGATCTTATCCTCCTGCTGTTTCAGATTGGTAAGCAACCGGAGGAAAAAAGCCGCCGCATCTATCATCTTAATAGGCAAGAAAGTTGCCGTCACTGAAAATGCGCCCGCTTGGAGAAATGCATCCGAAAGAAATTTAACATAACCGTAGTTGGGCTGTGTACTGCATGCCGAGATAAATACCAATGGTGCACTAATACCATTGGATATGATATCCTCGCCAGTCAGCCGGATATCATTTTTTCCGTCGATCACCAGGTAGCTGGAAAGGCTCTTTGCATCGAAATTTCCATGGCAGTCGAATATCAATAATTCTGGCTGATAACGTTTGACTGCCTCCGAAATTTCCCCCACGCTTCGGCAGACAACACTTACAAAGCCCAGGGAATTCTGCAGGTCACCAACTTTTTTAAAGATAGCCTGCATATCAGCATCCCCTTCGCTGGCACAGTGTATAATCAGGGTATTCTTCAGCACATCAGGCTTGATCCGAAATGTAATTCTTTGATTGTGGATGTAGGTATTCAGCAGACTGTTAAAATTAAATTCAGGTATCCGGCATATGTCATGTGTAAGGCACAGCGGATAATCGCCCAGCCGTAACCATTCCATCGGTAGATCGGAGATAAAAACCAACTGTCCGTTTCTTTCCTTAAGCTTTTCTTTAAGCCCCTCGGCTATCAGCTTCTCCCGCATCAGTTCACCTATATCCCTGATTTTATCTATCATACCCTGCTTGTTGGAAAAGTTGTTTCCCAGATGGGAAAGGTCCATATTCATTGTTTTTCCTATAACGGGCAGACGGATCACCGGCGAACCATGAAACTGCGCATGTAGATAGGCCATGTAATCCAGGAACAAAAGTTTATTTGCAGATACGGCAAGGGACATTCCGATCTGCCGCTTTGTAAGGTACTGCGCAATATCTTCTTCGATGAGATAACTGTAATCCAGTGACTGTTCACTCTGGGATGCCCTGAAGATCATCTTCTGCTTTTTACCCGAAAATATATCGGGTAATATTTTACCATACTTTGGGAAATAATAAGGGGCAATAATTATCATTGGGGCAAATTCAGGCTCAATGGGCGTTGCGGCGGATTCGATTTTGATAACCTGTGAAAGGCCGTCAATTACATCCATCTGCCTCATCTGTATGTCCAGCCTTTCGGTGCTGAACGGCGTTATATCTTCCTTTTCTGTCTCCAGTGGTTTCTTCAGCCAATAATTGGCAAGTATCTGGTTCAAGATAAAGTAGTTGGTATGGCTGTACAATGTCGGAAGATATGGGTTTAGCTCGTCTGACTTTGGATTGTTGAAGAAATCAAACC
>JBMDXW010000381.1:0-3402 GCA_048594965.1 Chryseobacterium sp. | reverse complement strand
AATCTTTTAGGCGAAAGAAATAATGGATTTAAGATCGCACTCAATGCACTAAACGTTGGCCGTATCAAACTGGCGGCTGCTTGTCTTGATGCACAAAGAAGAATTTTAAATCATTCGATTCAGTATTCAAACGAGAGAAAGCAGTTCGGGGTTTCTATCTCAACATTCGGGGCCATCAGAAAGAAGATCGCTGAAATGGCAACGGGAGTTTTTGTAAGTGAATCCGGTTCTTACCGTGCCGCAAAAAATATCGAAGATAAAATTGAAGAACTCGTGGCAGGAGGCATGTACCATCAGGCTGCGGAACTTAAAGGGGTGGAAGAATTTGCTATTGAATGTTCAATTCTGAAAGTTTTTGTTTCCGATCTTGCTCAGCATACCGCAGATGAAGGGATTCAGGTATACGGGGGAATGGGATTCTCTGAGGATACCCCTATGGAATCAGCATGGAGAGATTCAAGAATTTCCAGAATTTATGAAGGAACCAATGAAATCAACCGATTGCTTTCTGTAGGAATGCTGATCAAAAGAGCAATAAAAGGAGAACTGGATCTCTTGACTCCGGCAATGGCCATCAGCAAAGAACTGATGGGAATTCCATCATTTGAGGTTCCTGATTATTCAGCTTTTATGAGTGAAGAAAAAGCGATTGTTGCCAATCTTAAAAAAGTGTTTTTAATGGTTTCCGGTGCGGCACTGCAGAAATTTATGATGGACATTGAGAAGCAGCAACATTTATTACTAAATGCTTCTGAAATTCTTAACCAGATCTACATGGCAGAATCAGCTGTATTAAGGGCTGAAAAACATTTTTCTGCTGACTCTGTAGAAGCGGCAATGGCTCAGTTAAACCTTTACAAAGCGATTGAAAAAATTATCGCGGCTGCAAAAGAAGGAATTATTTCTTTCGTGGAAGGAGACGAACAGAGAATCATGCTTTCAGGACTGAGAAGATTTACATCCTATAAAAACCATCCGAATGTCGTGGCATTGACCGAAAAGATCGCTGCTCATTACATTGAGAAAGGAGCTTATTAGTCTTTTATATATACATTTGATTTCAAAGCGTCCCGATTTTTGTCGGGACGTTTTTTATTGATTCTGTTAATGAAGATCAATTTAATGATGTAATAAAATCGCTTTCTGACTTGTCTTTATTGATAAATCGCTCTATTTAATTTTTTTAAGATGAAAGCATTATCGGTAACATTAATTGTTTTTTCAACAGCCGTTTCAGCCCAGCAGAAAGAAAGGAAACCTTTATGGCCTAAAAAAGACTCGACGGAAATACGTCTTTCAGACTCCGTTCAGAAGGTAAAACGTCAGGATTTATATAAAATGCCTTCCCTGAAGCCTGATGGATCAAAATATTCCAGCCTTAGAGACACAAGAAAAGATTCTACCGATTACAAAATGCTCAATGCCATGAAGCCTGAAAAAAAAGAAGAAGATCAGTAATTGGTTCGGTCTACTGTTTCGATAACGGTTCGGTAGAAAATTATTATTAAAAAATGTCTCAGATGTTGAGGCATTTTTTATTTTTGTAGTCTACTTATTTACGATGACAAAAGAAGAACTGCTCAACAGGGCAATAAAAATAGCCGACAAGGCACACAAAGGCCAGACCGACAAATATCATGCTCCGTATATTGCCCACGTCATGCGCGTGATGGAATACGGAAAAACAATGGATGAAAAAATTGTAGGCGTTTTGCATGACGTGGTAGAAGATCATCCCCAGGAATTTAGTCTGGATTACCTCCGGAATGAAGGCTTTCCGGAATATATTATTTTCGCGATCAGCTGCCTTACAAAATTTGATCCGGATGAAGAATATGACGATTTTGTAAGAAGAACAGAACGTTCGCCGCTGGCCGTAGCCGTAAAACTGAATGACCTGAGGGATAATATGGATCTTCGCCGGGTAAACCGTGAACTGACCCCGAAAGATATCAAGAGATTCAACAAATACCTGAAGGCCTATCATTACCTGACCGAAAAATACTAAGATTCCATGACTAATAACCTACCTCCTGTTTCTGCTGCTTACCGCTCTAAGCTTACTTCAGCCATTGTCTCGATTTTGGTATTTTTCTCGGTATATTTTGTACTGATTCTGATTTCACTCGGATTGATATTCCTCCTGGGATATGCAGCGGTAAAGATCATCGCTCTGCACGCAAATTATCTGACGCTTCTTCTTGCCCTTGGATTGTTCAGCATCGGGCTTGTGGTATTCTATTTTCTGATTAAATTTATTTTTATCAAAAATAACTATAGTACCAGGCATCTTATCGAAGTCGACCGTAAAAATCAGCCTGAACTTTTTGCAATTATTGATGAGATCGTTGCGGAAACAGGAGTAAAGATGCCCGGCAAAGTATTTTTATCTCCCGAGGTAAACGCAGGCGTGAGCTACAATTCTTTGTTCTGGAGCATGTTTCTCCCGGTGAAAAAAAATCTGACGATCGGAATAGGCCTGGTGAATTCTTGTACGGTCGGCGAGCTCAAGTCGGTTCTCGCCCATGAGTTCGGACATTTCTCCCAGAGAAGTATGAAAATCGGCGGATACGTCAATCAGGCAGAAAAAATTATTTTTGATACCGTTTATAACAATAGTGATTATGAGCAGACCATCAGGCATGGTTCGGGACATTGGGCATTTCAGCTGACAGGCATGATTTCCGTAAGTTTTATCAATGCATTTAAATATGTTTTGAAGTTCTTTTCAGTTTTTATCTTTAAAAATAATGCCTCTCTCAGAAGAGAAATGGAATTTCATGCAGATGCGGTCTCTACCTACATTACCAATCCTGAAGAGCAGGTTTCTTCTCTTTTGAGGCTTGAGCTCAGCAGTGTGGCATTTGATATCGCTTTCAGTTTTTATACGCAAAGCGACGGAAAATACCTTCCTGATAATCTTTTCGATAATCAGACGGCTTTGATGAAAATTTTCAGTGAAAGGAATAATCACATTTACGAAAATGGGTTGCCCAAAATCACTGAGGATGAGCTGACCCGCTATAAAATGACAAAACTGGAAATTGAAGACCCATGGTCATCGCATCCTGAAATGAGCCGGAGAATTGAGATGATCCGTAAAAATGAAACGAAGAACCGTCCTAAAAATAACAACCTGGCCAAAACCGTTATCCGGGGTTTTGATGAAATTGGCAGGGCATTAACCAGCAAATACCTGACCCTTCACAGCATCAAAAATGTAGGGGAAACCATTCAGGACAACGACCTTTTTACAGAGCTTTATAAGACAAAGCATCCGGTCCAGATGTTAAGCATTTATAATAACGGTTATTATGAGAGCCATCATCCGGTTTTGGAGAATATTGAGAGTCTGTCAGTAGTCTCAGAGGTTTCGTATGAAAAGCTTTTTGGTGACGAAAT
>JBMDXW010000380.1:0-2625 GCA_048594965.1 Chryseobacterium sp. | reverse complement strand
CTAAGACAGCTTTTTCTATAGCTTTGTACTCATTGTATAAGTTCAATGCCGGGTCAAGGTACTTATCAATGACACTCTGGATGTTTGACAGGTCACTGCTGAGATTGGATTTTATTTTATGAAGCAGCGCATTAAAATCAGCAATGATGTCTTTCATCCATGCGTCAACCTTGTTAAACACATGAGCAACGGGTGGGTATGTAAGATCTGTTTCTTTGTACTTGTTGATTAATAAATCAAGCAAACCTTTGGAAAGCTTCTGAATAATTTCATCCTTTTTGTTGAAAAAATTAACATCACAGGCCTCTTTAATTTTAACCTTGTCATTTTCTAAACTATCTAAAATTTGAATTAAACCCTTGCTCTGATCTCCAATCCAATCATCTATATCAGTTTTTAATTGCTTTATATTATCCTCTATATCTTTTTTAATATCATTTATTTCAGACTCTATAGCTGATAATTCTTCATGTAGCTTTTCCGGGAGCTCTTTTACTTGATCAATTTCATTGTTTATGTGGCTTTTCAATTCATTCAGAGCATCAATAATGAGGTCTTTCAGTTCATCCACAGGAGATTCATCCGGAATCTCATTTACTTTCTGCTCAATAGATCCGATTAAACCGGCTGAATATTCCTTAAGCTTTCTTTTTGCTTCTTCTTTTACTTTCTGATGAACATTTAAAGTATCAACCTGATTTTCAACCAATTTCAATAGCTCATTGATCTTCGACGCAGACAATTCTTTAGCCTTGGCTTTAAGTTCCGGAATACTCAAGGTATCTGCCAGATCTTTCACGGCATCTTCGATCTCAATAACAGATTGATTGATTTGTAAAGCGATCTTATCAAGTTCCTGTTCGAAGATGCTCAAGTTATCATTAACCCCTTTGATTTCGTCAGTAAAAAATTTTTCCATAAACCCAAGATGCAGATCAATGAATTTTTCGGCAGAAATGATTTTGCTCTTAAGCTCTTCAACTTCTGTTTTTACTTTTATCTTTAAATCATCCCCTTTAAACTCGTCAATATACTTATACAGCTCTGTTTTCAGGGTATCAAACGTGAGGGTGTAGTGCTTGTCAACAGTACTTATCGCCGCTTCCAGCATACTGACCAACTGGTTCCAGAGCATAATAGTGGGAAGCTCCCACACAATATCCTCTTGTGGTGTAGTATCTTTAGTGGTGATATCAGTGTAAAAATCACTGTAACTTCTGCCATCTGATGCAGTATACCTGTTCAGATACCTCAAAGCAGGGGCAGCTTTAGCCTGTTCCAGGATTTTAGATACCGTATTAACATTGGCCTCATTCTTTTGGAAAAAGGATTTAATATGTTCTTTAACTCCTGATTTTAAGTGATTTTTTAAATTATCGATATCTTCCTGTTTTCCAGCCGATAAAAGCCCTTTGTAACCATTGAAATTTTTTACAAGAATTTTATTGCTTTCTTCCAGGAATTTGTCTGCCTTATACCGCTCCTCTATACTTTTTTCTGCTGCCGCAATTGTTTTTCTCTGCATGGTCACTGTACGCAGCTTAGCTGAGATCGTAGATTTATCATTATAGGCTCCATTGGCGGAAACAGGCATGTCGGACGGCAATACCTTAAACGTAAATCTTTCAAAACCAGGAAGCACTTCAACAGGCGATGGTAAAGAGGTATTGACCAGTTTGGGATCGTTATAATCCAGACAGGGTGGTGCTTGTAGATAAATATTGGTAAAAGGCTGGAAGGTAAAGTCTACCCCGGCAATGCTTGGCCAGTCGTTGGTTTCAGCCGTAATTTCTTTTTCCACCACACGTTTTCTTACGTCAGTGTAGAAATATATATTTTCTGGGTTCTCGATATTGCACAAAACCTCTTCCTGTCCTGATTCCTTAGCTGCCATTACACTCAGCATAATCTGTGGAAAAGGATACACGGAAGGTTTTGCATCTTTATTCCAGAGAGGAACTTCCCAGCCAAATGGTTTTTCTTTGTTATCAACTGTTTCGGTAAGATCCCTTCCCCAGGTTGAGTTGACAGGTATTTTAATGGATTTGAAGTGAGTTCCCATCACTGAACCCGCCGCATAGCTTTCGCCGCCAAATTCAGGATATTTTCTTTCGGGTTCTAAAATTTCAACGAATTCCCTTACCTTTCTTACGATGATTCTGCCTTCATTTCCCGTGCCTTCAAACTGTTCGGAAGGCACTACGGTTCTCTCGTATTCAATAACATGTTTTGCTTTGTTCCAGAACACTCCAATTCTTCCGATACGCTCTACAGCATAGAAATGGGTTCTTCCCATGCTGGTGGTGGATTTAATGATCGTTTTATCATTCGCGAAACGGGCTACCTGTTTTCCATAGCCTCCCAAAGAAGAAAAGGCAAGATTTTCTATTTCGCCCGAGGATGAACTTTTCTGCAATCCCTGGGTCATTAATTCATAGTACACCGCTTTGGATTCGAATCCCCAATGGAAGCCTCCGGATAAGGGATTAACGGGTTGACCATGATCATCAACAATACCATCTTTATGGTATTTTTCTTTTATATCCTTCAGATAATCCGGTACGTCTTTGAAGGGAAAGCGCAGTTTAGCCCCTTTACCACTTACTAATTTTTTCTTTTTGTTTT
>JBMDXW010000038.1:0-21539 GCA_048594965.1 Chryseobacterium sp. | reverse complement strand
ACTTTGAAATCGGGGTGATAGCCGCCGAGGGTAAAGACAAAATCGCCGGCAGCATCTCCATTCAGCCACATCCCCAGGGCAAAACCACCGGTCAGTTTCAGCTGGGGCAACAAAACGTACGTGTTGTCCGTCAGCTGGCCTCTTGCCAGAAAGGTTCCTTCATCCAGATCGGCACGCATGGAAAAGGCAAATTCAAAGTTGTAAACCCCTTCCATCTTCATGGTCGACAGGCCCAGGAGATTTACAGATGTTTTATTTCCAAAAGCTATCGCCAGTATGCCGGTGGTAAAAATCATTTTATAGGAATCAAATTTAATTCCTGCCACGATCACATACGTATTTTCACTGGCCGGGAGATAGCGATTTAAATCATTGAAGAGCTTTTTGATGGAATCGCCCGGCTTCAGGCCACCCTGATGAACGATTTTAACGAGCGGAAACTCCGGGATTTCGGTGATACCGGGCATGACGAAATTCCGGTTCAGGCCAAAGCCCAGAGCAAATCCGTGGATGTAGAATGCAGGATCCACAGGAATCGGAATCCCTAAATACCCGAAGGCAAAAAGTGAAGAATAGCTGGGCGTCTTTATATAAGAGCCGATGGCTAAAATTTCAATCTTTCCGAGCCTGAAAGTGAGCAAACCGTTGTACTCTTCATTTCCGTTGTTTGTTTCCCTTAAGAATGCTCCGGCTATTGAGAATCCCGGCGTATCGTACATGATCGCCAGTCCTTTTAAGGTAAACTGAATTTCTCTCCATAATTTTTCAACGCTGAAATTCTGAAAGACCGTAAACGGCACCTGAACGCCCAGCCCGATGAGCTGCAATCCGAAAGGTCCTACATTAAAATCCGCCGATATGGCAATACTGATCCTGTTTTTCTCAATGGACGGTTTTACCTCATGGATTTTGACCAATGGATTTTTCTTAGCCTTTTCATTCTGATTATTCCCGCCCGTATTCTGATTTTCTTTTTTTCCGGAATCCGGAGCAGGTACCGGCAGTCCCGGAACTTTTATGCCCTTTAAATCAAAACCAGGAAAGGTGATTTTCTGTTCCACACTTCCGTCACTGAGGATCATTCCTGCATTGAATCCTGCTGAAAGAGAGAGTTTCTCTTTGTTCAGCCAGATCTTATGATCGACAAAGTTTTTCTTTGAAGCATTCACTAATTTGATTTTGCCGTCTCCTGAAGGATTTTCCTTTTCCGACAGGTACACCAGTTCTATCGCATCAATGGAATAATCCTTAAGATACTCTCCCACCAAAGGCATTTTTTCAAAGCTGATCCTTTCTGCGACGGCTACCGAAAACAGTTTGAATTCATGAGAAAAGACACCTTTCAGCTTAAGTTTTGAATACCGTGCTCCCAGCTGAACAGCAGTCAGACTTTCTTTATCATCCGAGATTTTATAAATTCCGAAATTCAGCTCATCCGGGATAAACGGAAGGATAAGATCTTTAGTTTCACCCTCATCTTCCAGAAGTTTAGCGATATTCTTCGGAACATCAGGCAGACGGCCAACAAGCGATGTGACGGCAATATCATCCTCTAACCGGATGACATTGCCGGTAATCTTCAGGTCAACTTCTTTTATCGTGACGTCGAGCTCGAGCTGGATATTGGTTTTTGGCATCTTTTGATTTTTTACTCGTTAACAGGTAAGGAAAAAAGCTTCTTATCAGTGATTAAACTACACCCTGCTATCCTTATTTAACCTTAATGATATAAAGCATTTTTACACTGGGAGGAAGAATTTCAATGGGTTTTGGGGTTGGATAACCGACCCTTGTGTAGGAATCCCGGATCATCCCTTTAAAATCTTCGTAATAAGAAGAGCCCGTACTTCCGGAAACGGCCGAAGTAAGATAGGTGATGCTTTCATCGGAGCCTCCTCTGCCCGCTTTCCATTTGTATAAATTAAAATAAACCTGCAAATGATCTTCCTTAATATTTTCATTTTTTACGATAATCGTATCCGTCCCAAATGCTGTAAAGTCATTTTTATCGCTTCCCATGATATATTTCTTAATCAGATTAGGGGTATTGCTTCCGATCAGACCTCGCGCTTCAGTATATTGTTCCGGAATACTTTTTCCATCGCAGACCAGCCATCCTTCAGGGACAGTTTTCCCGGCAAAAGTAACCACGGTGCCTATCGGTAAAGAAACCAGTTCGTTTTTAACAAAGAGGTTATTTTTGATCTCCGTTTTTTCGGCAGTCATTTTCATGATTTCATTCGAGTCCTTTACAATCGTCAACTCACTGCTCAGGATCTCGATTTGGTTTTTAAGCCTGATCATATCGGCCGTTAACGCATTGATCACAGCATTTTGCGAATCCAAAGTATTGACGGCGGCATTTCCGGAAGTAAGCCTCTCGATTTTCCCCTGATTTGCCTCGAATTCATGTATGTGTAGTGTTTCTGACATATTTTTGATGCTTAAAGTGAATAGAAAATTTTACCTGTTTTCAGAAAGAACCGTACTTTTCCGTTCCTGTAGCCCGGAATGCCTGTGTATTCCAGATAAAAAGGATAAGCGCCGGACGGATTCTCAGGCGCCGGCTGTCTGGCCTTTAATCCGGAAATCTCAAAAACGACAGATTCTCCTTTCGCTAACACGTATTCATTCTGGAAACATAAAAAATCATGATCGGCTGATTTAGGTTTGGTGGCAATATCCCGGAAAGACTGAAATTCTTTAAGCTTCATATCAGAAGCCTGCTGCACGTCACCTTCCAGGATGGTCTGAAAATTACCGGTTATCCTGAAACCGCTGCTTTCTGAAAATTTCAGATCTTCATCTGCGGTATTGTTTATCAACAGCCTGATCGTCTGTGTTTCATTCCCGGCGCCATTGTACAGGATATCATTTCCCAGAATAAAGACGTCGAACGGACTTTCCTTTTCACCCCGCAAATCTGCCACTTCGAATACTCTGTCGATGATCAGCGGCTGAGATCTGGTATAGGTTGTGGAAAAATCATCTTTTACGAGGGTGATATTATAAATTTCGAGCTGAACCAACACCCTTTCCTGATTGAGGCGGTTGATAATGGACAGATCTTCCAGTACGGCCGTTAAACCTTTACCCGCCTCCTGATTTTTAAGATCAAATGAAACAGAAAATTCTTCGGATTCCGCTGTCTCACTGCTTTCCGCACCCTGATATTTAAAAAATCCTTTTTTTGCTTTAAGTTTAGCAACGCACTGATCCGACTGTTCCAGCATCATGTCGCCCGGAGAAAACCCGAATGATAAAGGCTGCTGCACATTTTCTATCACCAGCTTATTGTATTCCCGGCTGTTGCTAAGCGTAAAGGTTACCGTATCGATCAAAGTAGATTTGGAAAGAAGGGTAAGACGCTGCGCTATGGTTTTGTTAATGATACTTTCCACTTCGTCCCTGGACACATCACCATAAACAGAGAGATCGGCAACCCTGAGCTGATCGCCTTCATTGTTTCCCCCGATTATCACATTTTGATCTTCAGAGGAATTCTGAACTGAAATCATGGGCTTTCTGTACAGTAAAAAATTTTCATCGGTGAGATAAAGATCAAGGGCACCGGTATCGCCAAAGTACAGTGAACCGTTGAACCAATGGTTTTCCCGGATTCTGAAGTCTTCATCATTTACTTTAATGCTGTTTTTAAAAGAGACCGCGTTCCTGTTATTCGATTTCAGGACGCTCAGTACCTTCTCCCCAACCGTGATGATATTGATAGGACCATTGTTGTTTTTCTTATCGTAATTAAAAAAGAAATTAATTAAAGTTCCGCCTTTACTGACTGTTTTTTTGAAGGTCAGCCCCAGTTTGGAGTCATCTTTAAAATTGAGGTAAGAACCTTTTTCTTCATCAAAATCCACCTCCGGGCTACTGTTTTCGACAATCGCCTGAACCTGACTTTTATAATTGTTGATAATTTCGTTATTTACAAGATTATCCAGGGGAAAATAGTATGATAATTTTGCCATAGTCATTAAAATTTAGTCGATTTTATGGATAGCCATCCTTCTTTTAAAACAAGTTTTGGGACGTCTCCGGAGTTCGTATTAAAATCATTGATCTGAAGAATGCCCGGGGAATTTTCGTCCATTAACCTCAGCAGCGTTTTTTCATATTCGTCCGGCTGCTCTTTGAGCCTGACCTTTTCCAGCTCACCCGCATTTACAAAATAAATCTGCTCATCCGGATAAAAAGCGTCCTGCCGAATGATTTTCTTATTCATCAGAGACTGTTTAAACCCTTCACTGATCATCATGGAAGCGTCATCAGCCCCGAAAGCATACAATTTGCTGAACAACTGCTTAAGATCGATTATTTTATTGGAATTTTTTAATGCGAGGAGATTCATCAGCTCTTTCTCGGAATCATTCAGAGCAGATCCGCCTTTTGAAGCCAACGCATTTATTCTGCTAAAATTGATGAAGAAGACATCTTCTCCCAGCAGGTCTGTTTCAGACGGAACGGCAAATTCTTCTTTAATAATAAATGCTTTGAGCGCCAGATATTTTTTTGTTTTAAAATTATTAAAATCAAATGCTACTTTTTGGGATCTGATTCGCTCCTCCTTAAAGATCCGGCCCGTCACTACATCATTGATAAATCCCGCGCGTATGGTATTCCGGGCGGTTTCCTGTTCGCTGTCAAAGGCGTCTTTTCTGATGAAATATATTTTTTCACCGGGAAAGAATTCTGAAATTTCATCGATGAGAAGGCCTCCGTTTTTTAAATCCGACAACAAAGTCCGCAGATCATTTTCTGTCTCTGTATTTTTACTAAAATCAATTGCCAGATTTTGGGTGATCCGTTTTTTGAGCGGAGGATTTCCGGAGGATAAAGGTTCTTTTTTAATTTTCTTTTCAAGTTGTATCCATGACCATTCGTACCGGTTATCCTTCGCCAGGGACAGCTGAAGATTTTCTTTGGGTGTTAAAACGGGAGCTGTCAGTAGAGTCAGCTCTATTCTTTTTAAGGCATTTTTAATTCTGTGATAAGGCAGCTTAATGGATTTCTCCGGCAGAATTCCGGTTTTCACATTTAAATTTCCTTTCGGGTGCATCAGCACATATCTCTGGCAGGCATTTAAAGTATCGTTCAACGCCAGATGGCTTTCCTTATCCTGAGATTTATAATGGATGGAAGAGCTGATGAGTGCCTTACTTTCCAAAGCGTTCCATTTTTGCCTTCCGTCAATAGGGTTTTCTTTCAGGAAATCTTTCAGGGAGTAAGACTGGTGTTCAATTTTTTTAGTGACATCATTATTAAAATAAATCTTACTGTCCAGGTATTTCAGGCCTAATCTGTTTTCGCCTTCCCTGTCTTCGTCTTTAAGATTATAATGCCAGTACGCGAGCACGCCATCATTATACTGATTCAGATCACCGACAGACAGGGGAATTTTCACTTTATCGTATTTTCTCTGACTGTCGTAGGTATTGATGCTGATTTTCTCTGAATAATTAATATCGTAAAGCGCCTCGCCTTTTGTAAACAAATTAATCTTAACCAATGTGATGGCGATCGGCACAGAAGAAATGGTTTCCAGCAGCGACGGATTGGCGGCGTCTTCAGGAGACGTATGTTCCATGGCTTTTTGGAGTTCCCTGATCATCTGGTCTTTTTTATCCGGTTTGCAAATGCGTTCTATTATCCAGTGGATGATTCTTTTAAGATGCGGGTTTTTCACTACCGATCTGTATCCTGAATTTGCTTCAGCAAGGTCTGCGTCAAAAGGAGAAGATTCCCATTGGCCTTCGGTGTCGATCGCTCCCAAATGTTTGCCGTGCGCATCAAAAAACTCGATACGCTGGTTGAGATAGACCGGAACCATCCAGCCGAGGACGGAAGATTTCTTTTTATCGGTGAGCGTCCTGGTAAATCTCGTGCTCAGGGCAGCGGCTTGCAGGTATCTCGGTGGCAGCATCACCCATTGGTCTTTGTTTTCGATCTTCTGTACGTGGGTCGTTAAAATTTTTCTAGGCCTGATGATCCGGTCCCGCCCAAACGAATCGATAATCCTGAGCCTGCTTATTTTAAAAGCTCCGTTTCTGAACGGGTTAAAGATCGCCGACCTGTTGGGTGTCAGAAGGTTTAAACTGTTAAAGTACTCTTTGCATAAGTTTTCGATATCGCGTGCGATTTCCCGGTGATCTTCAAATCCGTTGGGAATAAGCGGTAAAACCGATAAGCCATTGCTTCGCTGCAGCATCAGATTATTGAAGTCGGAAAGCGTCAGTTCAAACAGGGAAGTATCTTCCAGTGTATTGAGAAAAGCTTTCATCTGTGCGATCAGATGAACATTTTCCGCTTCACCGATACGGCTCAGATTTTTTTCCAGTTTTTCTTTTACATACTCCCGGACTGTATTGCTGACAAAAGAATGCCCGTAGTAGGTATTGGGATTGGGCATGTAAGAGAGGTCATTCAATTGGTATTCTTTGATTAGATCGGCATTGAGCTCATCTAAAATATAAGAATCCCGTAAAAAATTTTCACTGAATCTTTTATCTGCTGCCAGGTAGTGGCCTTCTTTTTTTGGTAAAAACGAGCTTTCCCATTCTACTTTATACGTGTGCCATCCGTTCACATTAATTTCCTGTACATCAGCAATTTCATTTACTATGTTTTTGTAAGTATCTTTTTCCTTTGAGTTAAATACAAGTTCCGGTTTAGGATCGTGTACTGCTGAAGGATTGGTAAACAGGTTAAATACCGTATTGCTTTTAGCGGAAGAAATGATGACACTTGGCGGCAACGCACTGAAATAATCGGTCCTGCTTTTTTTCGATAATGCAATTTTCGTTTTATATCTCTGATCCAGCAGTGCTTTAAATTCTTCCCTGTCAATGACGTCACCTGCATTTTTTGCTTTCATCAGAAACCTGATGATCGCATAATCGCAGTATTTAGTGTAGTAACCGGAAATTTTCCTTTCAAACAAAAGTTGCAGATCAGCAATCCTCTGTTCCTTTTTTCGGAGCTTTTCCTTTAAAATAGTAATCTGGGAGATCAGAAGTCTGAGATCGTCCTTAACCTTATTGATATTCTGATCTTTGGTTAAAAATAAAGCGCTCAGGTAAGTAGACCAGTGCAGGTACAGGCTTTCGATCTTGGCATGGAGCCTGAAAGTATCCAGTTCACCGTTATTCATGATTCGGTTGATGGCCTCCAGCTCTTCTTCCAGAGAATCGTTAAAGGAAACAGGAAAAAGCTCCGGAAAGCCGACTCCTTGCCATGTAGCGAGAATAGTTTCTTCAGATAATTCAGATTGTGGCAGGCTGTTTAAGGTTTCCTGTATATTCCGGTATTGTCGATCGACCTCTTTACTGAAATCAAAATCCAGCAGATTGATGTCGAAATCATATTCCTTCATGAAGTCTTCATCGTCAGCCTGCACAATATTGAGGATGTATTTCGTGGTGCCGGAGGTTTTGTTAAACTGCTGTTCGTGCTGTTTGTGCCGCAACCTCGAAATCCAGTCCAGGTTTAAATCTTTCAGTTCATCAAAATGGATCATCGAAGCCATCTGCTCTTCCTGTTTTTGCAGGTCAAGCTTCGACAGATCAGGATTATTCCTATTGATGATCAGTGCGGAAAGCGTTTCCGGTAAAGTATTGGCGATGGCGATATCAAATGATTCGTCATTTTCTGCTGCGGTTTCCGGTCTTAACTGGAATTTTCCGGCTACGATATACTGATCACCGGCACTTTTTCCTGAATCTTCAAACCAGCCCATCACCGTGTAAGCATCGTCTGCTCTCCCGTCTTCATCATAAAAGCCGAATATACTTCGGCAATTCGGATAGTGGATATCAAACGAAAAGCTTCCCCAGCCCAGTGCCGTGAGATTTTTTAAATAACGGCCGTTCGTATCGGATTTGTGAAGCCAATCTTCCATCCTGTACGTTCTTCCGGTGTAGATAAAGCTGAATGGGGCATGCCCTTCTTCGGTATAGGTACACGTGGTACTTTTATTTAATTCCGGATCGTTGATATTCCAGATGTAGTCGCTTTCGACAATCCATTCCTTACCGTCTCTTTCTCTTTTTATATACCAGCGGTTGGGCGCTTTCGGCAGATTTCCCTGGTCATCAAATTTTTTAAAGGAGGCGGGCAGGACAAAATGCAGATGAACCCCCTCCTCCAGATAAATGCCGTTATCCCACGAAAAAGGTCTCGGGATGATCGAATTCGTTTCCAATGGTACATTCGGATTCTCAAAGACGCCAGCCTCTGTATTCATCCACGGAATATTTTCAAAACGGATGTCCTGGCCGATCACCTGCTGTGGTGATTCCAGATATAAAGCATGGATCCGGAGGGAAAGTATATCGGGCATAGTTACTTGCTGGATTCTTCTAACTGTTTAAAGATATCATCCGGAGATCCTAAAGTCATCATTTTTTTCACAACAGCACGGCTGGTATTCCAGATGGAAAAATTAACGGAATTGATAGACATCGTGCTTAATTCTGAGAAAAATTCCTTGCTGTCGATGCTGATTGAAAGGGCATAATCCCACTTTGCTACTTTGTCACCATTCAACTCATTTCCGCTTATATCACACTCTACCACCGTCTTTTTTTGTCCCTCTGCTTTTTCCTTGTAATAGGCCTTTTTGTATAAATAAGCCGTTTTTAAATAAAAATGAATGTCATTGATATTAAAAGTTTTATTGGAGCTGCTTTGTTTCAGCTCGTCCGTAATTTTTTTTGTGGCATCGTCCGAATCACTCCCGAATATTTTCTTAAAGTCGCTTTGTAACTCTGCGTAGGTGACATAATGTTCTGATGAAACTTTTGTAGGAACGAGGAGATACTCTTTGGCGGTAATCTTGTTTGCTCCTGATTCTATTTCAGTGCTTTGGACAACTAATGCTAAATCTCTTTTCAAAAAAGTTAAGGAAATTCCTAATTGAAATTGGGCCATAATGTAATTGTTTTAATTCCCTACTCATCTGGCTTTTCGGTATACGCCCCGTTTTGTAATGGTTTCTGGTCTCCATGATTATTAATTGTTTTTTTAGCTCTTCGATCGGTTCTCGTCTAAGCAGCGCGTTTTTCTTTCGGTTTGTCTGCCATCACTGATTTGACGACCAAATTTATTTAAAATCAAAGCCATTCAGATCAGTATAAATACTGCTTTTTTCTCCACCAGACGAAGATGATGATTAAATTTGATTAATATTGATCTTTTCAGGTTAAATAATTCATCTTTTGAGGCTTCAGGATATAATGAAGCTCCCGTTACAGTTTCTTGAAAACCATTCTGTAATTTACCCCAATAAAAAACTCCAACCGTCTCTGGTTGAAGCTATGAGATGATAATGAATCCGTGAGTTACCCGCTGGATCTTTAGGTCCTGATTGATATAAAATCATCGTTCACAGACCGTCAAACGTTTTGCAGAAGATGCCCGAAATAATCTTTCTTTTTTGCCAGGTAACTCTCGTTGACCTCATTCGACGGTATCTCGAGAGGAACTCTGCTATGAAGTGTGATTCCGCTGTTTTCCAAAGATTTCAGCTTATCCGGATTATTCGTCAGCAGATTGATTTCCTTTACCTTTAAAATCTTCAGCATATCTACCGCCACATCAAAATTTCTTCCGTCGGCCGGCAATCCCAGTTTAAGATTCGCTTCCACGGTATCAAAACCTTTTTCCTGAAGCGCATAGGCCCTCAGTTTATTTATAATTCCGATATTTCTGCCTTCCTGCCGGAGATAAATGATCATTCCGCCGTTTTCAGACATATATTTCATGGCAGCATCCAGCTGTTGGCCACATTCACATTTTTTTGAGTGAAAGATCTCACCAGTGATACATTCCGAATGAAAACGGACATTCACCGTTTTGCTGAAATCAGTATGTTCCGCCACCCAAACCAGGTGCGGATTCCAGTCGTCTACACGTTCTGAGAAGGCATATACAGTGAATAGTCCAAAATCTGTCGGTATATTCGAGTGTGCTTGTATTGCTAACATCATTCAAAAATTAAATGGTTTATATAGTACAAATTTATACTTTATTTTAATTAAAAATAAAATTAATTACTAAATTTGTTCATAAATAAATTCTATCATGCAAGAACAAGCCAAGATCACGCAGGAAAAAATATTTGAACTATACAGCGATTATCTTCTGAATCACGGAGAGAAACCCAAGAATGTTTATCTCTTCGCTAAAGAAAATTATTTTGAAGAGAAAGAATTTTACCATTATTTCTCAGGATTCGACCAGATCGAAAAAGAAATACTGAACCATCTTTTCGTAAAATCCCTGGAGCTTGCTTCTGAAGTCAATTCTTCGGACGAAGTGACCGCCAAGGAAAAAATGCTGAATGTATATTATATTTTCTTTGAAAACCTTACGATGAACCGCTCTCTGGTGCTGTCAATCCTGGGAACGCAGAAAATTCCGAATATCAAGATGCTTCAGAATCTGCGCGAAACCCACCGGCAATTTATAAGCACTTTGAATTTCAACGAATGGGACCTCATCGAAAAAGCGAAAGAAGACCTCCGCCGTTTTAATGAAAAATCAAGACAGGAAGGATTGTGGCTGCATCTTGTTTCCGCAATCGACTTCTGGAAAAAAGATACTTCCCCGGATTTTGAAAAAACAGATATTTTCCTGGAAAAGACCATCGATACAGGCTTTGAAGTATTGGACAACCAACCTTTGAAAAAAGTTTTCGATCTTGGGAAATTTATCTGGAAGGAAAAGTTTAAAACCAATTGATCTTAAATTTTCGGCAGCCTGCTGATTTTTGAATTTGATTTTACCAGTATAACATAGCCAATTTAAGAATGAAAACATTAGATAAAATTCCCACCGGGAAGATTGAACGAACCGGCAGCCTGCTCAAAGCGGGTGCAAAAGTCGGCGTCAATTACCTTAAATATTACGGAAACAAAATTACAAAAGACGAAGATGAAGCGCGAAAGATTCTGAATCAGGATAATGCAGCAGACATCTACGATTCTCTGAAGGAGCTGAAAGGTTCTGCCCTGAAGGTAGCCCAGATGCTGAGTATGGAAAAAAATATCCTTCCGATGGAATATGTAGAAAAATTTTCCCTGTCTCAGTTTTCGGTTCCGCCTTTGTCGGGTGCTTTGGTCAGGAAAACATTCAGAAAGTACTTTGGGAAAAACCCGGAAGAGATCTTCGATGAATTTTCTGCCGAATCGGTGAATGCTGCCAGTATCGGGCAGGTTCATACTGCAAAAAAGAAAGACAAAAAACTGGCGGTAAAAATACAGTATCCCGGCGTACGCGAGAGTATTTCCAGTGATCTTAAAATGGTGAAACCGATTGCCATGAAGATGTTCAACATTAAAAAGGAAGGTTCGGAATCCTATTTCCAGGAAGTGGAAGACAAACTTTTTGAAGAAACCGACTACAACCTCGAACTTAAACGCAGCCAGCATTTTGCAGAAGAATGCCGCCATCTTCCCAACATAAAATTTCCGGAGTACTATCCCGAATTTTCGTGTGAAAAAATCATCACGATGGACTGGATGTCAGGAATCCACTTTTCGGAATTCACCAGAAAAGAAAACGCTCAGGAAGACCTGAACAAGATCGGCCAGACGTTATGGGATTTTTATATGTACCAGATGCATATTCTGAAAAAAGTACATGCAGACCCGCATCCTGGAAATTTCCTGATTTCGGAAAACAAAGAACTTCTGGTGATTGATTTTGGCTGTATCAAAGAAATTCCGGAAGATTTTTATATTCCTTACTTTGAGCTTGCGAAGGAAGAAAATCTTAAAAATCCTGGGATTTTCCGTGAGAAATTATTTACCCTTGAAATTCTCCGTGATGAAGATTCGGCGCACGAACAGGAATTTTTCTCAAAATTGTTTTATGAACTCCTGGAGCTTTTTACCCGACCGTTCAATCGTGAGACCTTCGACTTTTCAGATGAATCCTTTTTTCAGGAAATCGCCGATCTGGGGCAGCGGTATGCCAAAATCAGTGACATGAAAGGCATGAATACCAACCGTGGCTCGAAGCATTTTATTTATCTCAACCGGACATTTTTCGGTTTATACAACATGATGCACGACCTGAAAGCGAAAGACGTGGCAATCAACCATTTTAAAAATTTTATAAAACCCTGAATAATGCCTTCCGGATTACCGTCTAAAACCTGCGAAGTCTGCGGACTGCCTTTCAACTGGAGGAAAAAATGGAAGAAAAACTGGGACGAAGTGAAATATTGCAGCGAGAGATGCCGTAAAAATAAAAATCGAAAATCTTCGTCTGCCCAAATATATCCGTGAACTGATAAAATATCTTATGAAAAACAAAGAATTGAATAGTCGAGAGATCGACCGTATCATCGAAATGGCCTGGGAAGATCGTACCCCTTTTGAAGCCATAACATTCCAGTTCGGGACCAGCGAGTCGGAAGTGATTGAACTGATGCGCACAGAACTTAAGGAATCAAGCTTTAAACTTTGGAGGAAAAGGGTAAATTCGGGAGTAAGCCAGAAACACCTTAAAAAGCGAATTAGCGGAATCTGCCGCTTTAAATCCAGCAGACAAAGGATCATTTGCCATAATAAAATATCGAAAAGATGAAAAATTCCCGAAGGGATAAGTTTTGCTGTTTCCGGGCTTCTACAGTTAAAAAATCCCATAGTTTTTACCTAAAATAATAATTAAAACCATCATTATGAAAAACATCGTTATTGTCGGCTGCGGTAAAGGAATCGGACTTGCGACGGCGAAAATTCTTTGTGAACACCATCATATTACCGGAATTTCGAGAACGGAAAACCCGGAACTGGATCATCCGAATATCGAATTTCACAAGATGGATATCACTTCCGGGGATGCGGATGAGATTAACTTTCCGGAAGTTGTCGATGCACTCGTTTATGCGCCGGGAAGTATTAATTTAAAACCGTTTAACCGACTTTCTGACAATGACTTTAAAAATGATTTCGAGATCAACGTCATGGGCGCCGTTAAAATGATCCGGAAACTGTTGCCAAATCTTAAAAGATCCGAAAGCGCATCCATCGTCCTGTTCAGTTCCGTAGCCACGAAGCTCGGAATGCCTTTCCATGCTTCTGTAGCCGCGAGTAAAAATGCCGTGGAAGGCCTTACCAGAAGTCTGGCTGCCGAATTTTCCGCACAGAAAATAAGAGTTAATGCCATTGCCCCTTCTTTAACCGACACGAAGCTGGCCGCTCAGCTCCTCTCAACACCCGAAAAAAGAGAAGCTTCCGCAAAAAGGCATCCATTACAGAGGGTGGGAAATCCGGAAGAAGTAGCAGAGATGGCCGCCTTCCTGGTTTCCGACAAATCTTCCTGGATCACCGGACAAATCTTCGGAATCGACGGCGGAATGGGAAGTGTGAAGATTTAAAAACTCTTTCAACCATAAAAAATTTAAACTCATATTTTTAAATTAAATTTGCGCTATGAATACTGACTTTTTCATTGATCTGCTGCATGAGGTCAAAGAATTTGAAAATTCCGGAGCCTGTAAATCTCACGCTACCGTCGAAGATTTCCGGTTGTGGCTGAATGATAAAAAATACAGGAAAGAAAGTCCGACCCGACTTTTTAAGAATGAACAGCACCAGGTTTCTTTCACAGAAAATGAAATCTGCAAACAGGTGCTGCTTCTGGGAAGGTATACCAAACAGCTGATCAGAAAAGGATTGAACGATTTTCCTGAATTAGCCAACGAAGAGTTCACTTATCTCTACCGACTGAAAGATGAGCCCAACCTCACTAAGATCCAGCTTATTGAAAGAAACGGACATGAAAAACAGACCGGAACGCAGATCATCAGGCGTCTTCTGGAATATGGCTTAATCGAAGAAAAAAACGACTGCACAGATAAAAGAAGCAAACGCCTGAACATCACAAAAAAAGGGGAAGATTATTTCCACCGCTCCGTAGAAAAAGTAAACCTGACCTCGCGCCTGCTTGCCGGAAAACTGGAAGATCATGAAAAAAATGAGCTGCTGGAACTGCTGAGAAAGCTCAACGATTTTCATTCGCATATTTATTCCGAATACCGGAATTCAAACCTTGCAGAGATCGGGCAGCTCATCCGGTAAATTTTTTAGTTACCGCTACATATATTTTTACTTTCTAAAGGTATTTCAGGAACAGCTTTTATCTTTGTTTCGGCACCTCATCAATGTTCATGCTCACCCGTATCGGATAGCTTCGCATTGACAAAATAAGCACCTTTCACCACTATTTCTGCATCGTTCGGAATGAAATTCACGAGCGTGACGGCAGTGTATCCCATATCAGAAAATCCTTTGATCACTTCTACCTTTTCGAAATTGACTTTTCGCCCTTTCGCCATGCCTGCCTTTTCTGATTCCTGATGAATTTCACTTTCATTTTCTTCAGCATGTTTTTCAGGCTTCCTATCCGTCTTTACAAATACATAATATTTTCCGTCCGCTTCTACAATGGCTTCGCTCGGAATGGCAGGCGTTGTACTTTTGTCTAAACTTACAATTCCGGTGATATTCATCCCATCGATCAGACCGGTCTTATTTCCGGTAACGTTGGCGTGAACGGAAATGGTCTTGCTGTCATTCTCGAATGAAGACCCGATGCTGTAAATTCTGGCGTCATATTCCGTTTCGGGGTTGTTGGTGAGTTTAAAGTGGACGATCTGGCCGACCCTCATCTTTGGTAAATCTTTTTCGAAAATCTGAAGGTCGAGATGGATCGAACTGTTATCAATAATATCCAGAACAGGTGACGATACGTCGACAAAGCTTCCGATCTGTGCGTTGATGCTGCTTACCGTTCCGCTGATCGGTGCGGTAATCACCAGCCCCGAACGCAAATTCCCATTGGCAACCTTTGCCGGGCTTATACCCATCAGCTGTAATTGTTTTTGGAGAGACGCTTTCTGAGTCCTAAGGCTTTTCAGTTCTGCTTCGGAACTCTGAAGATTCTTTTTGGCACCGGCATCGTTATCGAAAAGCTCCTTTTGTCTGCGGTACTCCTTTTCGGCAAAGGAAATCCTGCTGGTTACCGTTAAAAACTGTTCCTGCACCTGAATATATTCCGGATTCCTGATGGTGGCCAACACTTGTCCCTGCATCACAAAATCAACGATCTTCAATTTAATGGTCATGATCACACCGCCGTACATCGATTTTACGGATGATTTTTTATTATTGGGTACCCTGAGCAGGCCGTTCGCTTTGATCGTGGAAGTAAGTTCTTTCATTTCAATACTTCCCAGGGTGAGGCCTACCGATCTCATCTGTTCTTCAGTAAGTTCTGTAATGGTTTCGGGCATTTCTTTATGAATGGCTTGCGGCTCTCCGGTTTTTATAATTTCCGGGGTTTCCCCAACAGTTTCTTTTTTCCCGCAGCTGACGGCAAAAAGTAAAATTAAAATTGCTGAAAAGATATGATATTGAGTGCTCATGTTTTTATTTGTTAATGATTGAATTAATGATGACAACGGATTCATTGACCTGCTGAATCGATTCCAGATATTTCAGCTGGATCTGGGTTGCGGTCTGCAGGGCGAAGAGATATTCAACGTAAGATATTTCCCCTGTGCGGTATCCCAGCTGGCCTGCTTTGGTTATTTTTTCGGCATTCGGAATGGCCAGGTTTACATAATATTCGTACTGTTTGACATTCTGGCGATACTGGTCTAATGCATTATCCAACTGAGTTTGCAGTTGCTTTTGCTGGAATTTCGCATTCGATTCGGCCATTTGCCGCTGATACTCGAAAGATTGCATCCTGGCCTTTGCAGCACCCGGAGTTATAGGAATTGAAATCCCGACAGTCGCTGAATGAAAACGGTTTCCGCCGTTGAAATGCTGTTCTATTCCGTTCACATTCTGAAAACCGATCAGTGACTGATTGGTGTACCCGATCGAAAATTCAGGAAGTCCCTGTGATTTTTCAACCTTTTTATTCTTTTCGGCAATTTTCATTTCCTGGTAAAATGCCTGTACCGTAGGATGCTTTGCAACGGTTAAACTATCGAAAATATCATCTATTCTCAGCGGATGGTAATTTTCATCAGACGGAACAGCAAAATTCTGTTCAGTATTGAGCAGCATTTTTAAATTTCTGTAAGCATTCTGAAGATAGACTTCATTCTGTTTCAGCAACAGATCGATCTCCCCCTGTTGAGTTTCAGCGGTGTTAATCTCTATTTTCTTGATATCTCCGGCTTTAAATCTTACCGTAGCAATTCTTATGAAATCACGATATAAGCTGTCCAGATGCTTCATTTTTAAATGATTATACTGAAGATATTCGATCTGGTAATAATAGGTTCTCACCTGTTTTTCGAGTTCGTTTGCTGAAATTTCCCTGTTGATTTGCTTTCCTTTGATTTGTTCATTGATCAGATCTTTTCTGGCTTTAAACAGAGTTGGGAAAGGAATCGTTTGAGAAATAGAAAATGACTGATCGAACTTTTTTGAATTATACTGTCCCAACTGAGCATCGACATTTATTTTAGGCAGTTCATTTGCCGTAAGTTTCAGTGCTTCCGAGGATTTAATATCATACGATTTTGACTTTAAAAGATCACTATTCTCCAAAGCGATTTGAATGGCCTGTTCGACTGTCAGCGGATTTTCCAGCTGTGCATGTAAAGGTTGTCCTAAAAATAAAAATCCTAAGAACGTAAGAGTTGCAGCAGGTTTTAAACTGATATTTTTCAGGTTAAGCCGCGAGGTGAAAATAATATAGAGCATCGGTAAAACAAACAGAGTAAGGAATGTTGCTGTCACCAAACCACCAATAACCACCGTTGCCAGAGGTTTCTGAACTTCAGCTCCTGCCCCGGTAGAAATCGCCATTGGCAAAAAGCCCAGTGATGCGACTGTTGCCGTCATGAGAACAGGTCTTAACCTAATTTTTGTTCCCTCTATTACCCGTTTGACAATATCTGTTTCGCCCTCTTTTTCCAGCTGATTGAACGTTCCGATCAAAACAATCCCGTTAAGTACAGCAACGCCAGACAGCGCTATAAATCCTATTCCCGCACTGATACTGAAAGGCATATCCCGGAACAGAAGGGCAAAAACACCTCCGATAGCACTCATAGGAATCGCAGTAAAGATCAATCCTGCCTGCTTAAAAGAGTGGAATGTAAAATAAAGCAGCATAAAAATCAATAGCAATGAGACCGGAACAGCGATCATCAGTCTTTCACCTGCCGCCTGCAAATTCTCAAACTGACCTCCATAGGTAAAATAATACCCGGAAGGCAGTTTCACCTGATGATCAAGTTTTTCCTGAATTTCTTTTACAACACTCTGCACATCCCGGTCTTTTACATTGAAACCGATCACAATTCTTCTTTTCCCCGCTTCACGGCTGATCTGTGCAGGACCAAGCTGGTAACTGACATCGGCCACCTGGGAAAGCGGGATCTGCGAACCCGATACCGTGGAAACCATAAGATTGTTTACGTCATCAATACTTGTTCTGTGCAAGCTGTCCAAACGGACCACAAGATCGAATCTCCGTTCATTTTCAAAGACCTGTCCTGCTGCTTTTCCGGCAAACGCGGTACTCAGGACATTATTGACATCTTCGATGCTGAGGCCGTAGTTTGCCATTCTGGTTCTGTCATATTTTACATTGATCTGCGGAAGGCCGCTCACTCTCTCGATCTGCGGCGGTGTCGCACCCTTCACCGACTGTATTACTGCTGCAGTCTGATCAGCATACAGCGCTAATGAATCCAGGTTTTCACCAAAAATCTTAACGGCAACATCCTGTCTTATTCCTGTCATCAGTTCGTTGAAACGCATCTGGATCGGCTGGTTTTTTTCAAAGAAAACACCGGGAATATCTTCCAGCTTTTCCGAAATTTCATCGGCAAGCTCCTCATAGGATTTTTGTCTTTTCCAGTCTTTTTGCGGCTTCAGAACAACGATAAGATCGGTGGCTTCCGGTGGCATGGGATCTGTCGGAACTTCTGCAGATCCTGTCTTTCCGACCACCATTTTTACCTCATCAAACTGCTTAATGATCCTGGAAGCCTGCATGGAAGTTTCAATACTCTGGCTCAAGGAGCTTCCCTGCGGAAGGATACAGTGAAATGCATAGTCGCCTTCCTGTAGCTGAGGAATAAATTCGCCTCCCATCCGGCTAAATAATACAACCGTACAAACAAATAAGGCTGCCGTTGCCCCCACGATTATGTATTTAAATTTCAAAGCTTTTTCAAGAAGAGGCTGATAAATCTTCTGAAGCCTGCCCATTATTCTGTCTGAAAAAGTTGCTTTATGAGAAATCTTTTTGGAAAGAAAAAGGGCACTCATCATCGGAATATAGGTCAATGACAGGATCAAAGCTCCCAAAATGGCGAATCCTACTGTTTTAGCCATTGGTGTGAACATTTTTCCCTCGACGCCTGCCAGGGTAAGAATAGGAATGTATACGATCAGGATGATGATCTCACCGAATGCGGCGCTGTTTCTGATTTTTGATGCAGATAAAAAAACTTCTTCATCCATTTCCGCCTGGTTAAGTATTTTTGTTGTTTTTCGGAGACCTAAATGGTGAAGCGTGGCTTCCACAATGATCACTGCACCATCCACGATCAGTCCGAAATCAATGGCACCCAGGCTCATGAGGTTGGCACTGACGTTGAAAACATTCATCATTCCCAGGGCAAACAGCAGCGAAAGCGGAATCGCAGACGCCACAATTAAACCCGCCCTAAAATTCCCGAGGAAAAGAACAAGAACAAAAATAACGATTAACGCTCCTTCAATCAGGTTTTTCTCTACCGTGCCGATGGCTCTTCCCACCAGATCGGTTCGGTCTAAAAACGGCTCAATGACAACATCCGCCGGCAAAGACTTTTGAATAGTCGGCAGCCTGTCTTTAATGCTTTTTACCACTTTATGGCTGTTTTCGCCTTTCAGCATCATCACGACACCGCCTACCGCATCAACTTCACCATTGTAAGTCAGCGCTCCGTAGCGCACGGCATGCCCAAGCCCGACTTTTGCCACGTCTTTGATAAATATCGGGACACTTCCCGTTTCATTTTTAACAGCGATGTTACTGATGTCTTCGGTGGAGGTTACCATACCGATACCACGGATAAAGTAAGCGTTGGGCTTTTTATCGATGTATGCTCCTCCGGTGTTCTGGTTGTTCTTCTCCAGTGCGGTAAAAATATCGGTCATGCTGATTCCCATTGCCCTCAGGCGGTTGGGATCTACGGCAACTTCATACTGTTTCAGCTCTCCGCCGAAGCTGTTGATCTCTGCAACGCCGGGGGTTCCGTTGAGCTGTCTTCTGACAATCCAGTCCTGCATGGCACGGAGCTCTCCGGAGGTATATTTATATTCACTTCCTTTCCTGGGATGTAAAATATACTGATAAACCTCTCCCAGTCCGGTGCTTACGGGAGCCATTTCCGGAGTACCGATTCCTTTCGGGATCTCTTCTGCAGCCTGTTTTAGCTGTTCATTGATAAGCTGACGGGCAAAGTAGAGGTCAACATCTCCGCGGAAGACCACGGTTATCACCGAAAGGCCAAACCTGGAAATACTTCGGGTCTCTTCGATATCCGGAACGTTTGCAATTGACTGTTCTATGGGAAACGTTACCAGTTGTTCAACTTCCTGCCCTGCCAATGTAGGACATACGGTAATGATCTGTACCTGATTATTCGTAATATCAGGAACCGCATCTATGGGTAATCGGGTGGCACTCCAGATTCCCCAAATAATCAACAACAAGGTCATCATACCGATGACAATCTTGTTCTTGATGCTAAATTTTATGATTTTATCTAACACAGAATTTGATTTAATTTTTATTGGAACTGCTGCGTACACGGTCCTGATGTTCTCAGGACAGATAGACGCAGCCAAAGCAGAGCCATAGACCATGCCACGTTATTGCGACAGGTCACAGCACATTTTGAAAGCCGGCTTTCAAAAACAATAAAAATTAAATTTTAGGCGGTTGCCAGATCTGATCGTAAACCAGATAGGCGAAATCATTCTTAAAGAAGAGAATTTTCCGGGAATAGTAAGATTCTATTTTTTCAGGAAAAATCAGGACCGGGACGATTTTAAAAGAACCCACAACCATCTGACAACAGTTGCAGATGCAAAGCGGTGAGCAGATATCCCCTTTGTCTCTGGAATGGGAATCGTCTGTATAGCTGGACATTTTTACAGATTCGTCCGTAGACTGTTCCTTCACATCATTGCATGGCAGTACCGTCAGTACCGCAAAATAGATGATAAGAAATAGCCTCAGGAAATTCATAAGACAAATTTAGAAATAAAATTTGGCACCTACATACTATTTTACACCATTAAAAATAAATAAAATCTCGCTTTAAAAAAGCGAGATTTTATCAAATATTAAATTTAGTTTTTAATAAACTTAGAGCTTAATTCTCCAATTTTATAAATATAAATTCCTTTAGTTAAATTTTCAACATCAATAGCTATTTTGTCATCATGTGAACTGAAAGATTTATTCATAATTAACTTTCCTGATGTATCATAAATTTGAACCTTATTAGCTCCATTATCTGGGTTTATAACATTCAATGTTTTATTTGTAGGAATTGGAAATGCAGATAGTTTGCCTTGTGATTGAACTTCTTTCGCAGCCAAAGAAGTTGTTGGAAGATTATAAATTTCAGTTGAGCTTGTATTCTCTTTATAAAGCCTTAATTTGTTTGTATTTGTTGTGTTATCATGATAAACATGGAAATCAAACTCATCATCAAATCTATAGTTTTCGCCAAAGTCTTTAACTATTTGCCCATCCTCATTAAAGATTACAATTTTGTTTACGGGCCCGTTATCATACTTATTAAAAACAACAACAATTTCTAACAAATTATCTGTATTAAAGATATTTTTAGATAAAATGAAATTGTTGTAAGAACTTATATTCATTGAATATCCCGCTGGAATAGTTGGTGAAAATTGTTTTTTCAATGTATGATTAGCATTATAAATCTTCACTGTTGTTAGATTTTGCCCAACAGAATAATAATTTGTTTCAGTTGCATTTGTATAAACTTGTAGATTCTCTAAAGCATAAGTTTTTTCAAGTGTAATTTGAGCGAATGCAAAATTTGTAGCCATTATTGCTACTGATAATAGGATTTTTTTCATGATTTAAAGTTGAATTTTAATAGTTTAAAGTCTACAAAGCTATTTTGTAGATTGATAGATTCCTTACGGATTTCCATAATACAGATAAACATAAATTGGTTTTGTTTCTTCTGAGTTCCGAAGAAGAGTTATTATTAGATATAAAGAAAGCGTGGAACTGCTAACAAATTCTATCTAACGGGCTCTGGTAAGCCATGGACTAAAATAAGCAACAGCCCACGCCATAATAGTATAGCGTAGGTCAGTCTACTTATTATCGTCCTAAATAATTTACCAGATTCGTTAGAGACAATAAGTTTACACCTTCTAATGTGTTCGAAAATGTTCTATTAGGATTTGTGTATCCGTAATATTTAACAAATATAAAGAGTTTTTAATAAAAAA
>JBMDXW010000379.1:0-9980 GCA_048594965.1 Chryseobacterium sp. | reverse complement strand
GAAGCAGAATTGGTTGTCGGAATCAATGTGGAAGGCTGTGCAGATTACACCAGAAAACAGATCGACGAGCTTGTGGACTGGGTAAAAAGACCTCAGATCGGCGCTTCAGGAATGGTTTGGGTGAAATTCCAGAATGATGGGGTGAAGACTTCTTCAGTTAATAAATTTTATAACGAGGAAGATTTATCTGACATCATCGAAAAATTCGGTGCTAAAGAAGGAGACTTAATGTTGATTCTTTCCGGAGGTGAAAATAAAGTAAGAACTCAGCTTTCCGCGTTGAGAATGGAGCTTGGAAACCGTTTGGGACTAAGAAAAGGAAACGAATTTGCTCCACTTTGGGTGGTAGATTTCCCATTATTGGAATTTGATGAAGAAAGCGGACGCTACCATGCGATGCACCACCCTTTCACCTCTCCTAAACCTGAAGATATTCATTTGCTGGAAACCGATCCGGGGAAAGCAAGAGCCAACGCCTACGATATGGTACTGAACGGAAACGAGATCGGAGGAGGTTCCATCAGGATTTTCGATAAAGACCTTCAGTCTAAGATGTTTGATTTGTTAGGCTTCACCAAAGAAGAAGCGGAAGCGCAGTTTGGTTTCTTAATGAATGCCTTTAAATACGGTGCACCGCCACATGGAGGTTTGGCATTCGGGTTTGACCGTCTTGTAGCGATCCTTGACGGAAATGAAGTGATCAGGGATTACATTGCCTTCCCGAAAAACAACTCCGGGCGTGATGTGATGATCGATGCGCCGGCTGCCATTGCAGACGAACAGCTGGATGAGCTTGAACTTAAATTGAATTTAAAAGCATAAACAAAGGCGGAGAAAATTTCTCCGCCTTTTCTATTTTTTCGATTCTGATTCTCTGAAAAAGAAATCATCGAGTTCATCCGCCAGTTTACCTACGGCCTTCATCAAGGTATGATCATATCTGGTATTGAACCGGCGATCTGGATTTTGAAAGAATTCGGGATACAGCTCTTTAACGCTCTGCTGTATCTGTTCATCGATCATACCGGCAAGCCTGTTTCTCCGGATGGTATTTTCAGCCAGGTCCGGATGAGGCAGGAGATCTTCCGTTTCAGCATCGTTTCCGCTGTAGGAATATTCTATGCTCTGTGACCATTGGATATGCCTGAAAATCTTGTTTGCCGGCATGGCTTTTACATATTTTTCAATGAAAGGACGGATGGAAAAACCATCTTCCTTAAAGGCTTTCAGCACTTCAGGATCCTTTGCGCCATAGCAGCGGATATTTTCATTCACCTTTAGCAGACGGGCCATTGCCTGCGGATCGTTGCTTTGCATGTATTTCCGGATATCACTCATGTAGACGATCAGCGGTTTGCGTATTTCATGGCCATCGGTTCCTTTCAGGTACACCTTAAAACGAATGAGATCGATCCCTATATCCTGCAGATCGGTAGCCTCTTCTATCCTGGTAATCATTTCGGCCTATTTTTGCAGTTCTGAATCGTCACCATCACTTTTCCCGGTATTTTTATGCAGACGGCCGATCATTTTTTTGAGGATGTATTCATCTGCTTTTTGGGTACCTTCATAGATCAGTTTTCCGTCTTCACAGATGTGTCTTATAAAAGCCTCCAGTTCTTTATACAAATGATTGGTTCCTTCTGTTTTACCTGATACCTTCTTCATCATTTGTGTCTGGTCATCTGCCTTCAGCGCAATCCCAACACGTGCTTCCGCAAGCAGAAGAACGGCATCCTCTTTCATTCCGGCGGCCTGCATTTTCTCTGCATTGTCCGACAAAATCCGGATCAGTCTCTGGAGTTTATCGGCCACTCCCTCAAAATTCCGATTGCGGATGTCTGACGAGATCTCTGTCACCAGATTAGTGGGTAATTTTGCTCTTTTTATTCTAAGATGAAGCTTTTTCAGGGGAAGCCTGATCTGATCTCCCAGCAGGTAAAGCTCACGCGTGATCTGCTTCTGCTGTATCAAAGCGGAATCTCTTTGTTCGCTCTGCTCCACTTCCTCGATTTTGGAGTTGAAAAGTTTAAGATAAGCCGGGGTATAATTGTGATCTTCGGCCTTGAAATCGTTGAAATCTCGTTGGAAACTCTGGTATAAGTCCTTCGCTAGCGGAAGGTACTCTTCTTTTTTTACATACATTTGCATCTGTTTTTAGTAGAACAAATATAGAAAATAATTTTACATGATCTCAGTGTCCGGGTAAATTTTTAATCCCTGAGAAGTAAGTTATTTTAGATTAAAAACAGTTCCTGAAGACGGTTGATTGATGGCTGGATTTATTTTAACATTAAGGAATTAAGATTTTTTAGAATAGAATTATTTTTTGTGCTTAAGGTTAAGAATAAACAAAGTTTATTTTAATGAAGAAAATTAAGAAAGCAGCTCATGAATCATTTCTGAACAATATTAAATAAGCTGAGTTCGAGATAAGTCTATATAAAACGCAAAGCTAAACAAAGTATTAATCACATGGTTTTTAAAATTTAAGATATACAAAGGCGTTAAAACTTATCAGAGTAATACAAAGTTGTTGTATTACTTTGATAAACGAAGTGGCATTGTTTAACTTAAAAGCGTTTCAAAAATTAAACATTTCTTTGTTTCTCTTTGCGATAAAATAATTTTTATCTGAAAATCAATTGTTAAATATCTCTTATTCCCGAACTCAGATTGATGGCGAAAAATCTTCTGAGTTAAAATTAAAATCAATTATCCAAGGTAAATTCCGGTTTGCAGAGGAGTAAAATGGGTTTGCAACAGGTAAATTGTTCTTTGCAATAGATTAAAATCAATTATTCAAGGTTAATTCCGGTTTGCAGAGGAGTAAAATCGGTTTGCAACAGGTAAATTGTTCTGTGCAGCAGGTTAAAATCAATTATTCAACATAAATTCCGGTTTGCAGAGGAGTAAAATGGGTTTGCAACAGGTAAATTGTTCTTTGCAGCAGGTTAAAATCAATTATTCAAGGTTAATTTCGGTTTGCAGAGGAAAAAAAATGAATGCTTCACAGAAAACAGACATCGCGGTCCTGTTCGGCGAGATCATGAATGATGGCCAATCTGAATCATGGTAAATAGGGCTTACGAAGCCATTAACATATACCACAATGACTTAAAAGTGTTCTGCACGGCATAATCATTGTAGATTTTAGCTAAATCAAATTACAATGAAAGCAATCTGGAACGGCGCCATTGGCTTTGGCTTAGTAAATATCCCGGTAAAGATTTATTCGGCAACAGAAACCACCAAGCTGGATCTGGATATGCTGGATAAATCTGATTTTTCGAATATCCGATTTAAAAGGGTAAATGAAAACACCGGCAAGGAGGTGAAATGGGAAAACATTGTAAAAGGTTATCTCATGGACGACAAATACATCATTCTAGATGAAGAGGATTATGAGGCAGCTAGCCCGGAGAAATCTAAAATACTTTCGATCGACCAGTTTGTAAAGGAGTCTGAAGTAGATTCCGTTTACTTTGAAAATCCGTATTACCTGGAACCCCAGAAGAACGGCGAAAATGCCTACCAGCTTCTCCTGAAAGCCTTATCCAAAACGGAAATGGTAGGCGTAGGCACATTTGTCCTCCGGGAAAGCGAGGCCATCGGCATGATCCGCCCGTACAATGATGAGGTTCTTGTGCTGAACCGGCTGCGGTTTGCCCAGGAGATCCGCGACTACAGCGACCTGAAGATCCCTGCCAAAAAAGCACCGAAGCCGGCCGAACTTAAAATGGCCGTCAGCCTCATCGAGCAGCTTTCCCAGGAATTTGATCCCGAAATGTACAAAGACACTTATTCTGAATCTTTAATGAAGATCATTAAGCAGAAAGCGAAGGGTAAAAATATTAAAGCGAAAAAAGCTGAACCGGCGAAGGAAGGTAAAGTGATTGACCTTATGGCACAATTGAAGGCCAGTTTACAAAGTCCCAAATCTAAAAACGCATCATAATGGCTTTAAAAGATTACAACGCAAAGAGAAGGTTCGACGAAACCACCGAGCCTGAAGGGAAAACCAAAAAGAGCAAAGACAAGCTGATTTTCGTGATCCAGCGGCATGCGGCATCACGGCTGCATTATGATTTCAGACTGGAGATGGATGGCGTGCTGAAAAGCTGGGCCGTTCCGAAAGGGCCGTCCCTGGATCCTAAAGACAAACGTCTTGCGATGATGGTGGAAGACCATCCTTACGACTATAAAGATTTTGAAGGCAATATTCCGGAAGGAAATTACGGAGCCGGCCAGGTGGAGATCTGGGACAGCGGAACGTATGAGCCGTTAGATCAGAATTCAAAGCTTTCCGATGAGAAAGAACTCCTGAAAGAACTTCATGCAGGCTCATTAAAATTTATCCTTCACGGAAAAAAACTAAAGGGTGAATTTGCCTTGGTGAAGATGAAAAATACGGAAGAAAATTCATGGCTTCTCATTAAACATAAGGATGATTTTGCAGAAAGCGATTACGATGCCGAAGAGAATACGGCAAAGAATTCTTTGGTCACGAAATTTTTAGAGGAAAAAAAAAGCCCAAAAGTCGCCGCAAAAAAGAAGTAAAGAGCGAAACAAAACCCAGGTTTCAAAGATTCAATGACCTGGTGGATGAGAAGAAACTGGAACATTTCATCAAACCGATGCTGGCTAAACCGCATGATGAAGCTTTTGACGATGAAGATTGGGTTTTTGAAATAAAATGGGACGGCTACCGTGCGGTGGCCGATCTCAGGGAAGAGCCTCTGTTCTATTCCCGTAACGGAATTTCCTTTTTATCCAAATTTAAAAAAGTATCACAGGACTTTACCCGACAGAAACACCAGATGATCCTGGATGGAGAGATCGTTGCCTACGACGAGAACGGCAGACCGAGCTTTCAGCTTCTACAGCAGATCGGTGATAACCCGGACCTTGCTCTTGTCTACCAGGTTTTTGATATCCTTTGGCTGAACGGCCATTCTACGGAAGAGCTTCCGCTGATACAGCGTAAGGAACTTCTAAAAGAAGCTTTAACAGAAACGGACGTGATCAAATACTGTGATCATATTCCAGAAAAAGGGATCGATTTCTTTAAGCAGATGAAAAAAATGAAGCTGGAAGGCATGATCGCTAAAAAAGCGGACAGCCCCTACACCGAAAATCACAGGACTTCCGACTGGCTTAAAATAAAATTTACGAATACGGAAGAAGCCATCATCTGCGGATTTACGGAACCCCGCGGCTCAAGAGAAGGTTTCGGTGCCTTGATTCTGGGGAAATATATTGACGGAAAACTTATCTATTCCGGACATACGGGAACAGGATTTAACCGTGAATCGATTAAAGAGCTTCATGAAAGGCTGAAGAAAATCATTGTAAAGAGTTCCCCTTTTGAGACCAAACCTAAAACAAATATGCCCGTAACGTGGACAAAACCTGAACTGGTGTGCGAAATAAAATATTCTGAAATCACGAAGGACGGTATTTTCAGGCATCCTGTTTTTGTGGCCATCCGTGAAGATAAAGACCCTGAAGAGGTAAAAAATGCGGCCGGCGAAATACAAAAATCCCATTCCAATACAAAAAATATGAAAACATCTGCTAAAAAAACAAAGCCTTCTGAAAATGAAAAAGAAATAACGCTGAACCGGCACAAGGTAAAGCTGACGAATCAGGATAAAATATATTTTCCAAAAGATGATGTAACGAAAGGCGACGTGATCGACTATTACCAGTCGGTGGCCGACTATATTCTGCCGCATCTGAAGAACCGCCCGCTTTCCCTGAACCGTTTTCCCAATGGTATTGAGGAGCAGAACTTTTACCAGAAAGATGCAAGCGACAATATCCCGGACTGGATAAAAACCACGCAGGTCTATTCCGAATCGAACGATAAATACATCGATTATATCTACTGTAATGACAAGGCTACCCTCGCCTATCTGAATAATCTGGGCTGCATCGACATGAACCCGTGGAATTCCTCGCTTCCCGATCTGGACCACCCGGATTTTATGGTACTCGATCTGGACCCGTCGAAGAAAAATACTTTTGACGATGTGATCGAAACTGCGCTTCAGGTGCATGAGGTTTTAGAATCAATTAAAACAGAAGGTTATTGCAAAACTTCCGGCAGTACGGGAATTCACATTTACATCCCGATGGGCGGAAAGTATGATTTTGACCAGGTGAAAGATTTTGCGCATATCCTGATGAAGCAGGTTCATGATAAGCTTCCGAAGATAACCACCCTCGAAAGAAGCCTTCAGAAAAGAGATAATAATAAAATTTACCTTGATTATCTTCAGAACAGAACGGGACAGACATTAGCGAGCGCTTACAGTCTTCGTCCGAAAGAAGGCGCTTCCGTATCCATGCCTTTGGAGTGGAAAGAACTGAAGAAAGGCTTAAAACCAACAGATTTTAATATTCACAATGCTCTGGAAAGGATCAGGGAAAAAGGGGATTTATTTAAGCCTGTTTTGGGTAAGGGAATCGATATGATGAAGGCGCTGGAGCGGTTAGGAAATATAGAGTAAAATTAATCATTATGATTTTCAATGATTTTCAGGCAATAATCAATGTTGCTTTCATCTTTTAGATGATTAATCAGCATATACAGGTTGTTAATGATATCGTCAAGAGGCAGAATGAAACCATTTTTAAAAAATTTTCTTTGCATCAGATGCAATTCGAGATCGTAATACAAATATTCTAAATATTCCACCCGGTTAATTTTTGAAAAACATATGCAGAAAACATACGAAGACTCATATTTGCCTTTTAAATCTAAATCAGTAAAATCTAAAAATCTTGCAATGAAATAAAGATAGGGATCTTCGCACTTAAATATTTCTTCCACAAAATCATCCTGCTGCTTTGATGTAAAGGAATGCAGGATATTCTGCAAAAAAGGGCAAAAGTCATATTCGAAATTCTCTGAAGTACCATGAACATCGATCTCGTCAATATAAGTCTTTACCTGTAAAAGTTTATCTTTCATCATTAAATTTATGGCAGTTTCGCCACCAGACTTTCCGGGAGCACTTTTAAAATCCAATAGATCATTTTCCATTTAAAATTCGGGACAATGGTAAATGAGCTTCCGGCACTGACGATGAATTTTGCGACGTAATCGGGCTCCATAATGAGGTTTTTGTTGAGATCCAGTCCTGCATTGATTTTTGTATTGATATACCCTATTACCAAAGCATTGACTGTGATGTTCCTTGAAGCCAGCTCCTGTCTTAAACCCGCCAAATATGTAGTAAAGGCGGCTTTTGTACTTCCATACACGAAATTGCTTTTCCTTCCCCGGACGCCCGAAAACGAAGATAATCCGATAATTCTTTCTAAATTCTTATTGCTTTTGTCAGAGGCGACTATATTGAGAATGGAAACGGCTCCCATATAATTGACCATCATCATCTGCTGAGTGCTTTTGAAATCTTTTAATGCTTTTTCATTTTCAACTAAAAATCCTGCGGCATAAACAACGATATGTGGTTTGGCAGGTAGTTCATCGTAAAATTTTTGATGAGAATCAAATTTAACGGAATCAAAATGCAATACTGAAACTTTGGAATTCAATTGATTTTCCTGAAGGAAATGGTCTAAGGAAACCGTATTTCTGGAAGCTGCAATGACGGAGAATCCTTTTTGTACATATTGCAGAATGCATTGCTTGGCCACATCAGAATTGGCCCCGAGAATGAGAACGGTTTTGTTTGTGTTTTTATCCATGGAGCAAAGATATTTGTTTAAACCTTAATCTCGCGAATGTTTCACAAGAATAGGCGCAAATTTCTTGTAAGAGGCCAGCTCTTGGCCGATGACATTTAAATGCTATCTAAAAAGCTTCGGCGGGGTGAGCTTGCTCACCCCGCCGAAACGGATATCGTCAAACCTGAAAATTATTTTTTCTCGAGGTCGATTTCTTTTTTGTCTGCTTCTTTTTTGTCTGTTGTTTTTTCAGCTGCTTTTGCTTTATCGCCGAAACGTGCTTCTGTAAACTCTCTTGAAACAGCTGCTTTTTCAAATTTCAGTTTCCCTGATAAAGTTTCGATGATAAAACCATCCTCCTGAACCTGGGCAATTCTTCCGTGAAGGCCTGAAGTAAGCACGACTCTTGTTCCTACTTTAAGGGTTTCCTGGAAGTTTTTCTCCTGCTTCTGCTTTTTCATCTGCGGTCTTATCATTAGAAAATAAAACCCTACAAACATGGCTCCCATCATGATGAGCATCATGGATGAGTTTCCTCCCTGGGCAGGCGCCTGTAAAAATATTGATAGTAAGTTCATGATCTTATGGTTGGATATTCGCAGTGAACGTTAATTTAATAGGTGCTTTTTCTACGTTGGCAAAAACATCTGCATATTTATTCACATTTCCGTCGAAATTGGTAGAATCAAAATGAAGGGTAATTTTTCCTTTTTTCCCCGGCATGATCGGTTCTTTTGTAAAGTCAGGCGCGGTACATCCGCATCCCGGTTTCACTTCTGAAATCACTAAAGGGTTTTTTCCGGTGTTTGTGATTTCATACACATGTTCTACTTTATCCCCTTTTTTAATTTTTCCAAAATCGAAATTGTTTTCAGAAAGGGCAACGGTAGTGGTCGGCTGGTTGGATGCCGGTGCGGCGGCAGGAGTTTCAGCAGCTATGGGAGCTGCGGCAGAATCACCAACGGCGGTCGTTGCAGGAGCTGCAGCAGAATCTGTACCTGTAGCGGTTTCCGTAACTGTAACTTCTTTGTTTTCTTTCTTACAAGAAACCAATCCGAAACCTATTACTGATAAAGCGATGATTGATAATGTCTTTTTCATATTGAAATATTTATATTCTATTTAAATCTTTGCAGTATTTATCTAAAATCCCGTTAATGAAGATATTTGACCGGTCAGTAGCGAATACTTTGGCAATCTCAATATATTCATTGATGATTACTCTTGAAGGGGTAAAAGGAAAATTATCCAGTTCCGCGATAGCTGTTGAGAGAATAACCTTGTCCATAAGGGAAACTCTTTCAATATCCCAGTTGTCAAGTCTTTCTTCCAGTTTTTTCTCGTTATTTTCCCAGCTGTCGAGTGTATTTCTTAAAAGCTTGATCGCGAAAGTTTTGTCTTCATCATCTTTAAGCATTTTAATTAAAGTTCTGCTTTCTTCATTTTCTTTCAGGAATCCGATGGTTTTCTGTGCCATAGAGTTGGCAATATGAATATCATCGTACCAGGAAAGCTCCTTATCTTCAATATAATCGTGAAAATCATCATTTTCAGCAATATATCTTAAGAACAGTTTTCCGATAAACTTCTGATCGTCATCAAATGAATATCCTTCTTCTTTCATAAAGTCCTGATATCTTTTTCCGGCGGTAATTCTTTGAAACGTTTTAACCAGAAGGTCGTCATGCAGATCCCACTTCAGCTGTTTGTGCTGGCCTGTAAAGAAAAGTCTTTCAGGATTTTCTTCGAGTTTCTTAAGAACCTGGTTGTTGATGAATTTTTGGTTAGGATTAATATCAGCATCGGTTTTGATATATTTATTCTTCCCGATTTCGATCTGATTTTCTGCCAGCTCTTTAAGAGCAACGAGAAAGTTTAACTCATAGATATAGAGATAATAGATTTTCTCTATCCCGGCAAACATATTTTTCTCTAACACATCAAATTTTACAGGATTCTGGTAATATGAATACACAGTCTGTACTACTTTTTCACGGATTTGTCGTCTTCCTAACATTCAAAGAGCTTTTTATGGCGGCAATGATACAAAATTTAAAATTTATGAAATTCGTAGTCTGCCTACATTTTCGTAAATTTGTAAAACTTTATGAAAGCGTTAAAAACTTTAAACCCTTACTTCTGGAAACACAAGATATTATTATTTTGGGGGGTACTCTTTATCATCGCCAGCAACTTCTTCAATATATATAAAGTACAGTTTGTAGGAAAATCGGTGGATGAGCTTACAAAAAACGGCAATCTGGGTTTTAACAACCAGGTGC
>JBMDXW010000378.1:0-7109 GCA_048594965.1 Chryseobacterium sp. | reverse complement strand
AAAAATTCCCCTCCCATGGAGGGGCGCCGAAAATTCAAGGAATTTTCGGTGGGGTGGTTTAAGGGAGATTGCAGGATTTGCTGCATCGAGTGCCCGGTGGCTGAGCGGAAGGACTGGCGGCTTCACGTGTGGCAGCGTAATAGAACCACCCCGTCGTAAATTCCGGTGGAATTTCCGCCACCCCTCCGCAGGATGGGAATGGGAAGCAGTCGTTGTGAGATGAGGGAGGCCCATTTTACAACCGGTGGCTGAGCGGAGCCGAAGCCACCAGTGAACGAGTGGTTTAGCAGGATTCTGGGGTACTTGATAAGAAAAGGCCATCAATGACGATGGCCTTCTGATGTACTTTTAAAAAATTAATTTCCAATCTATCTAACTAACATATTTTCTGAGTAACCCCGTACAAGGGGATGATGCTTATAACCAGTTGACAGCCCCGGTTTCCACATCATAATTAGCCCCAACGATTTTGATTTTTCCTTCCTGCTCAAGCTTTCTGAGTGTTGAGCTTTGCTTACGGATATCTTCAATGGCACTTTTTACATTCTGATGGTTCAGCCTTTCTAAAAGCGAGCTGTTGGCAGAAGAACGCTCTTCCCCCTCCTGTATCACTTCTTTGATGATCGGGTCGAAATGGTTGATCAGATGATTCAGGTTATCCATTCCCAGGCCTTCGATCTTTGCGGCATCCAGGCCGCCCTTTAAGGCACCGCACTTGGTGTGCCCCAATACCACAACGAGTTTTGAACCTGCCACGTTACATCCGAATTCCATAGAGCCCAGAATATCCTGGTTTACAAAATTTCCGGCGATCCTGATGCTGAAAATATCTCCCAGGCCTTGGTCAAAAATAAGCTCTGCAGAAGTACGGCTGTCAATACAGCTTAAGACTACGGCAAACGGCCACTGCCCTTCACGGGTAGCATTTACCTGCTCCAGGAGATCCCGGTTGGCTTTAAGGTTGTTTACAAATCTCTGGTTTCCTTCCTTTAAAAACTCTAATGCTTTTTCAGGAGTAATGGTAGACTGAGTTTCGTGAGTGTGTGCTTTCATATAATCTGTTTATATTTTTAAAGTTAAAAAAATTATGATACAATGTGCTTTACATTGCTCTTTTATGAGTAACGACAATGTGAGAATCTTCGTCTCTCTCATAGTCTTTGTATGATGTTCTGAACCCCAGCAGCTCTACATGGATGTCTTCTTCCTTGGCCCTGATATTGGCGAAATCCTGTATCATTTCCAATACGTCGGTCGCTATATAGGAGGTGCCTCTGGCATCAATGATCACCGTAGAGTTCGGTTTGATGTTTTTCAATGTCTTTTTAATGGCCGCCTTGTTGAGGAATGAAACTTCCTCAGCCAGCTTGATCGTGATCCCGTCTGCGTCATCAAGTTTCTCCCTGCTCAGATAATAAGCCCGCTTCATATTTCCCTGAAGAATATAGAAAACGGAGATGGCAAGTCCTATTCCCACGCCTTTCAGCAGATCGGTTGCAACCACGGCAATCACAGTCGCTACAAAAGGGATAAACTGAAATTTACCCAAATGCCAGAAGTGTTTGAAGGTGGCAGGCTTGGCCAGCTTGTATCCCACTAAGATCAATACTGCGGCCAAAGTTGCTAAAGGGATAAGATTTAGTATGATCGGAATTGATAAAACACAGATTAACAGAAGAACGCCATGAATGATGGCTGATATTTTAGAAGTTGCTCCCGCGTTGGCATTGGCAGAACTCCTTACCACCACGGAGGTCATGGGCAGGCCGCCGATAAATGAGCTGACGAGGTTTCCGATTCCCTGGGCTTTAAGCTCAAGATTGGTATCCGTAATTCTCCTCTGCTGATCCAGCCTGTCGGAGGCTTCGATACAGAGAAGGGTTTCAATGGAAGCCACGATCGCAATGGTAGCCCCCGCGATCCATACCTTCGGATTGGCAAATCCTGTAACATCCGGAAAAGTAATGAGGTTCTTAAAATCGTCCAATGACTGCGGAACGGGTAAAGATACCAGATGCTGCGGCTGGATAGCCAATGAACTTCCGGTCATTTTAAAGATCTCGTTCAGCACAATCCCCGCTACCACAGCGACCAGAGCGCCCGGAAGCATTTTAATCCTCCTTAAGGCGTAGACCTTGTCCCAGGTAATGAGTATGGCTACAGAAACCAGGGTTACGATAATGGCTCCCGGATGAACCGCACCGAACAGCTCCGAGAAATAGCCAAAGTTCAGCCCGTTATCAAAAATAGACTGGTGTCCTTCGTAGTCTTTATCAAATCCCAGAGCGTGCGGAATCTGCTTTAAAATAATGATGATCCCGATGGCGGCAAGCATTCCCTCAATAACGTTATTGGGAAAGTAATTGGAAATACTTCCTGCCCGCACAAATCCCAGGATCAGCTGAATAACTCCGGCCACGATCCCCGCGCAAAGAAAAATATTGAATGCACCCAGATCGGTGATGGCCGTAAGAACGATGGCTGTAAGTCCTGCCGCCGGTCCCGATACCGAGATATTCGAATTACTGATAGAGCCGATCACAAGGCCTCCCACGATACCGGCAATAATTCCGGATAAGGGCGGTGCTCCCGATGCCAGCGCAATTCCCAAACAAAGGGGAAGTGCTACTAAAAATACAACGAGTCCTGAAGGGAAATTCTCCTTTATTCCTCCTATTAATGATGTTTTTTTCATGATGTCAAACTGCTGTGAATACAACCGGTCTATGCATGCTTCGATAAACCAGCTGCTGAAGATTGGAAATTTAATTTAAAAATAGTGCATGGATATCCGATATCAAAAATGATAGGAACAGGCATTAAAAAGTCTTACTATAATAATTAAGCTTCCGGAGGCGGAGAAAATATGGTTAATAAAGGCGACAGATGAAAGGAATCATCTACTGGCACAAAAGACCGTGCTTCCAGGGAAGTTTCGAAAAACTTAAGATAATCGAATACATCCAGTGGTTTTGGAAGTGTCTTTTCGTAAACAATGAAAGAGGAAGGATGAGAGTGCGGTTCTTCTTCGCTGATCACGACATTCGTTCCCTGAAGATCCCAGCCGAAAACCGAGGCGATACCCGGTAAAGCCGTAAAATTAAGGAAAAACAATAATGTAATAATACTCCAAAGTTTCATTTCACACTTTTTTAGAAAAACTATTTGGTCTTTCTGCTCATCACCCAGTCGGAACCTGTAAGGTTGTAGATCTTCTGGATGTCTTTGAGGATCTTCTCAAAATCGATCTCCAGATCAATGATCTTTCCGGTTCTGAGGTCAAATACCCACCCGTGAACTACCGGATACTCTTCAAGGATGTATCTTTCCTGAACACAGGCCATTTTGGTAACGTTGATGCACTGCTCCTGAACATTGAGTTCTACCAGCCGGTCATAACGTTTGTCTTCGTCTTCGATAGAATCGAGCTCGCTCTGATGAAGCCTGTACACATCACGGATGTTTCTGAGCCAGGGGTTCAGCAATCCGAGATCTTCCGGGGTCATGGCTGCTTTTACGCCGCCGCAGTTGTAATGTCCGCAGATAATAATATGCTTTACTTTCAGATGTTCTACAGCGTACTGAATGACAGCGGTGGAACTCATATCCAAAGTATTGATGATATTGGCGATATTTCTGTGAACGAATACTTCACCGGGCTTGGCTCCCATCAGTTCTTCCGCGGTGGCCCTGCTGTCTGAACATCCGATGTATAAGTAATCGGGGTTCTGCGTTTTGGCCAGATCTTGGAAGAAATCCGGGTTGTCTGCCAGCTTGGATTCTACCCATTTTCTGTTGTTTTCAAAAATAACTTCGTACGATTGTGACATAATTTAACTATTTATAATTATTTATTTCGTGTAAATTATTTTTAAAATCAATAGACTAAATCAATAACATTGCAAAAATATAATATTTGGTGAAAAAGCAAATACTTTTAACAAATTTTAATATTAAAATATGCTTAAAATCATGCTTTATATGGCACTTCTGCTGACTTTAACGATCAAATATACAATTGCAGTCCGATGAGATGGACGATCTCTTAACAATACGCTGATAAAAGTACGAACAATTTATAAAAAATCAATATTAAATTAAGGAACCTTATGGTTAATATACCCTTCCGTTGCTTTTTCCGATGGGTAAATTGTTCCGGGATTTCCCACCACCACCGAATCTGCCGGCACATCAAAATTTACATAGGCATTGGGAGCAATCAGAACATTATTCCCAATGGTAATTCCTCCGACAATCACTGCATTTGTTCCGATCCATACTTCGTTGCCGATGACAGGGAAGCCCGGATTTTTCCCCCGGTTTTGCTGCCCGATGGTGACGCCGTGTGCAATATTACAGTTTTTACCGATCTTCGCTTTCGGATTGATCACCAGCGCGCCCCAGTGTCCCATATAAAGACCTTCCCCGATTTCGGTTTCAGGATAAATCTGGTAACCATATTTGATTTGATAATGTCTTAAAATTAATCTCCAGAACATGCTGATGAGGGGAGTTTTCCTATATTTCTGTGCTTTCCTTAAAATGTAGATAAAATGCAGATTCGGATTAACACATTTTGTCATGATCCGTAAGACGGACAGCCATTTCCCGCTTTCACGGTAGAAATCTTTTTGAATGATGGAATAACCTGCCATTTGTATGTTTTTTACACTTCGTCAATAATTTTTTGAAGATGTTCTACTGATTTTTCCAGAGTAAAAGGAAGTTCGGACTGTTCAATTCTCCTTTTGTACTCTTCAGCAACACTTCTGTCCGTAAGAAAGATTTTCATGCCTTCATAAATTCCCTCTTCAGAATTCGTGGTGATGTTCCCTAGCGTACCGTCTTGCAGCAGGTCCCGTATTCCTGAAACATCGGTTGCAGAAATAGGCTTGTGGAAGATTAATGCTTCTGCAATAACGGTGGGGAAACCTTCATGCCTGGAAGATGAAACATAAAAATCCGCTTTTTTGAGGTACGGATAAGGATTGCTGGTAAATCCGAACATTTTAGCTGTTTCGTTAATTCCTAATCTGTTCAGCTGGTCCTGAATAATATCAAGATCGTATCCGTCACCAATAATCAGCAGCTGATGTTTCAATCCTTCATTGATCAGTCTTTTATGCACATTCAGCAGCCTGTCGTATCCTTTCTGCGGAAATATCGTACCGATGCTTATAAATGTGGGAAGGTTTTCTTTAAAAGGGAAATCGTTGATTTCAACATCGGCTTTTCTCAGTGTTTCATTCCGGTCAATCGGGTTAAATATTTTGATAACTGCAGTTTTCTCTTCTTCGTTTTGTGCCAGGTCATACATTCCGTCGCGGATTTTATCTGAGATCACAAGAATCCTGTCAAATCTGAAAAACTTACGAATAATCTCAGGAGTATAGCTTGGAATACTAAAAATGTCGTTATGCACCCAGATTATTTTTTTTGAATTTTTCTGCGGACTTGAAAGTATTTCTTTATATAAGCCATGAATGCCCGCTATTTCCACGTCATATTTTTTATTTGTTAAAATAAACCGGTAAAGCAGAAAAGGAAACCAGAGAAACATCTTTTCATAAAGAACCCTGAAAGCTTTTATGGGAATATCCTGTATTCTGTTGGTCGTGATCATTTCACCTTTTATGAGGTACTGAAGATTTATCCAGGAAGGAACTTCCTGAATGTAGATTCCGGAGTATAGATTCAGGAGAAGATCAATTTCATATTTATCGGGAGGAATATTTTTCAGAAAATTGATCAGTACCTTTTCTGCACCACCATGGCGCAGTGAACCGATTCGGATCAGTATTTTTTTCTTTTTCGTCATCGTATCTTGTATTTATTATTCCTGTTTTCGGCAAGGTCTTCAATGATTTTTTCAACAGCATCGAAAATCTTTTTATTGTCGAATTTAGCATCAATATCGGCCAGATTTTTTTGAATTTCTGTGACCATACTTTTATCAGTCAGAAATTCCTTCATTCCTTTATAAAGGCCTTCCCGGGAATATTCGGTAAGATAGCCTGTGGTTTTATGCTCGATCATTTCCGGGATGCCGCCTACTGCTGTGGCTACGATCGGCTTCCGTAGGATGAGTGTTTCAGCGATGATCAGCGGCCAGCCCTCACTTTCTGAAGGCATGATGTAGAAATCTGCATTTTTTACATAAGGGTAGGGATTCATCAGAGTGCCCAGAAGCTTAAAGGAATTTCTGAGTCCCAGTTCTTCAGTTCTCCTGGCGAGAATCTCATAATCTTCTCCGTTTCCGATCACATAAATATGATGAATAAACCCATCTGCAAGAAGTTTTTGGTGTGCTTCCAGAAGAGTTCTGTATCCCTTTCTGATATCCAGCCTGCCTACCGAAACGAAAGTGGGTATGTTTTCAAAGTGAGGCGTGAAAGCCCGCGCTTTTTCCCTGATTTCTTCAATCGGAATGGCATTCAGGATCACCTGGCCGGGAGGAAATTGTACGTCGGGATATTTCTTGTCCAGAACATCTTTACACTGCTGCGAACCGTAAATAATATAATCAAACTGCTGCATGCACTTAAATATATTTTCCCGGTAAGGATCGAAAGAGGGCAGGCTGAGATCGGAATGCAGCCATGCAATTTTTTTTGAGTTTTTCTGAGTTGAACGAAGTACCGTTTCATAAACCGCGTAGGTCGTTGCGATTTCAACATCAAACTGCTCCTTGAGAAGCCGGTCTGCAATGGCAGGATCTTTTTTGGCCCTGTTGAGCTTCAGTCTTCTTATCGCGAGCTGTAATTTCCGGACCAGAGAATATTTCGACAGATCCTCTTTTCCTTGAGTAAGATATACTTTTCTGACGTGCGGGGGAAATTCGTCACGCAGCTCACCCTGATTCATGTTGAGACATATCGTAAAATCGAATTTTTCCCTGTCGAGATGATCGAGCATGCTCAAAATGACTTTCTCCACCCCACCCATTTCCATAGAGCGATGCCTGAACAGGACTTTTATTTTCTCTTTTTTAATCATTTTGTAAGAATTTGCTGGATAAATACGGCTATCTTCCGCTTAAATTTTGAACGAAAGCTTCTCTGATACCGCAGAAGGCTGTAGATTTCGTCTGCACTTCTGAATTCCTGCGG
>JBMDXW010000377.1:0-4749 GCA_048594965.1 Chryseobacterium sp. | reverse complement strand
AAAAGAGATAAAACAATACATCACTTATTACAATAACGACAGAATACGGTTAAATCTAAATGGAAAGAGCCCGGTACAGTACCGAACTCTTTTATTGAATAATATTGTTTAATTTTGTCTAAACTTTTGGGTGCAGTCTAGATCTTTCTCTGATATTTTTTTATATTACTGATATCTTTTATGTTCTTCTTTTTTAACAAATAATTTGGTTATCGGTTTAAAGAGAGCCTTATACTTTTCAGCGTCAAACAGCTGGGAATCCGTCAGGGCTTTATAGGTCATCCAGATTCCAAAAGGGAAGAGTACCAGATTTGGAATCCAGGCAGCGAGATACGGATTTAATTTTCCGGACCACGCCATATTTTCTGTTCCAACGCTCATGACATAGAATATAATGAAAATAACAATCGCAATGATCACCGGAAGTCCCATGCCTCCCTTTCTGATAATCGATCCGAGACTTGCCCCGATCAGGAAGAAAATGATACACGTGAAAGAATAGGTGATGATTTTCTGCTGATAAATCACCACTTTACTGTAATACTTTACACCGGGATCGATCTCATTATTTTTGGCTTCCAAAGTGACCTTAAGATTATCCAGTCTACTGTAAGCATTATTGATGATCTCAAGCTTTTTTTCACCTTTTACGGTATCAAGCTTTAAAATCTGTTTTGGCTTAGCCTTGGATTTGTTCTGCTTAACGTCCATATAAGTCATGATCGAATTGGTCTGGTTCAGAACGTCATTATTGACATTGGTGAAAAACTTATCATTATCTTTTTTGGTCTGATCGATCGTTTTATTAAGCTGGTTAAAGGTTTCAAAACGGTAGTCGTCCGTAATTTTCTCTTCCTCAATTGCTTTGTTAATAATATCACTGACATCGAAATGTGAAGTCAGGGAGTCAAATTTAATCGCCTGGTCGGGTTGTTTTAAACGGACATTCTCTGCTTTCCCTGCAAAATTATCTTCATACACATAACCGTTGAACAGGATGAGTTTCAGATAATTCTTATTCGCAGCCGGAACAAACTTTCCTTTTTCAGCCACAATTGAACGCTGGTTATCATAGGTGGTTGCCTTTTTATGAATAAAAACACCGTCGATATTTTCTCCGTTTTCTCCTGAGATCTTATCAAACTTTACCATATAGCCGGGAATCTGATCAATAAATTGTCCGGGTGTAAAATTGAGCGCCGGTTTTGTCTGTGCAATATTAAAGAGCATATTCCGTGCTTTCCGCTGAAAATCCGGGATGATGTTGTTGGAGAAAAAATAGAGCATGACTGACAGGATAACGGTTACGCCAAGCAGAGGAACCATGACCCTTGTCAGCGAAATTCCGGCCGCCTTCATGGCTGCAAGCTCGTACCGTTCTCCGAATTCACCGAAAGACATGATACTGGCGAGCAGAATGGTAAGCGGCAATACCAAACTGATTACACTTACCCCAAGGTAAAAAAGGAGCTTCAGGATCTGGAAACTGCTGAGTCCTTTTCCCATAAACTGCCCCAGCTGAACCCAGATGATATTCACAATGAATATGAAAAACAGCACGCTGAATATAAAGAAAAACGGTCCGAAGAAAGTTTTTATAATATATCGGTCTAGTATTTTTAACATTTGCCAAAATTAATGAAAAAGCCACAAAGTTTCCTTTGCAGCTTTTATATTTTATGAAATTTTTATAATCGGTAAAACAGTCGTTTTAAGATACCGTAACACGTTGATTGTGATCTATTTTCAGTTTTAATTAAAACCGGTACAGAATTAAAGTTCCGTGATCAGATAATTTTTATACTTGTTCTTATCAAAAACAAACATTCCGGGATCAAGATTCTGGTTTTCTTTATACTCTTTGATAGCAATGACGGCGACGTCTTTATTGCTGCCGTGCTGTTCAAGTTTTACCATCTGTTTTTTTGCAGAATCAACGAAAAGATAGACATATTGTATTCCGTTAGATTTTACAGGTGTGAGCTTGATAAAATCCGTACTTACGCCGTTAACGTATTTCTTACCGTTGTAAGTGACGTTATAATCATTTCTATAGGTAGAAAGGTAGTTGATAGGGGAAAACATCGAACCGCTACCGTTCGGTTTTGCTACCGTTACCTCCATATCTTCCGTATTGATATTATAGATTTTGCTGCCGTCAAAGATCTGTTCCGTTTCCATGATCTTCAGCTTATACTTATCTCCGGCGGAGTAATAAATCCCCGGTTCCGTTTTGGAAACCTGTCCGTTGGTTCCCGTTCCGAAGGAGAATTTAAAATAAGAATTTTTCTTGGAATTATAGTTTGCGGTCACATCATCCAGTATTTTCTTGGCCTTTGCATCGATTTTCTGTGCGTTGGTAAAGCTTGCTGCTCCTATCACCAAAGTGCTTACTATAATTTTTGAAACAATATTTTTCATTTTTATTTAAATCTTTTAATCTTTAGACATTTTCAAATGCTGAAAGTTAAAATAAAACCTTACGATCTTCTTTTCAGCTGCGCAGATCTTCCAAAAACTGTTCCAAAGAATGGAGATCACTGATCAGAACTTCTCTTGCTTTTGCTCCGTTAAATCCTCCCACAATTCCGCTGGCTTCAAGCTGGTCCATGATTCTTCCCGCTCTGTTGTAACCAAGTTTCAATTGTCTCTGAAGCATAGAAGTGGATCCCTGCTGTGTGGAAACGATAATTCTTGCCGCCTCTTCAAACAAAGCATCTTTTTCATTGGGATCAAAAGTTCCTACACTGCTCGCAGAATCTTCAGAGACATACTCAGGAAGAATAAACGCTGAAGCATATCCTTTTTGTTCACCGATATATTCTGCCAGCCTTTCCACTTCCGGAGTATCTACAAAGGCGCATTGAAGCCTCAGGATTTCATTACCGTTAAAATAAAGCATATCCCCTTTACCGATCAGCTGATCGGCTCCGGGAGAATCAAGGATTGTTCTTGAATCCACGCTGGAAATTACTCTGAAGGCAGCTCTTGCCGGGAAGTTTGCCTTGATCATCCCGGTGATCACGTTTACTGAAGGTCTTTGGGTGGCAACGATAAGGTGAATTCCAACAGCTCTGGCCAACTGCGCCAATCGCGCAATCGGAAGTTCCACTTCTTTTCCGGCAGTCATGATAAGGTCTGCAAATTCGTCGACCACCAAAACGATATAAGGTAAATAACGATGTCCGTTTTCAGGATTCAGCTTACGTTCTGCGAATTTTTTATTGTATTCCTTTAAATTTTTGCAGAATGCATTTTTTAGAAGATCATATCTTGTGTCCATTTCAATACACAGAGAATTCAGCGTATTAATCACCTTATTGGTATCGGTAATGATAGCTTCTTCCGCATCAGGAAGTTTCGCCAGGTAATGTCTTTCTATTTTTGAATACAATGAAAGTTCTACTTTTTTAGGATCTACCATGACGAATTTCAGTTCGCTCGGATGTTTCTTGTAGAGTAGGGAAGTCAAAATCGCGTTGATCCCTACTGATTTTCCCTGTCCTGTAGCTCCCGCCATCAGCAAGTGAGGCATTTTTGAAAGGTCGGCCATAAAAATTTCATTCGAAATGGTTTTCCCAAATACCACCGGAAGATCCATATCCGTATTCTGAAACTTTTGAGAAGCTATTACCGAACGCATCGAAACCATCGTAGGATTCTTTCTCGGAACTTCAATCCCGATCGTCCCTTTACCCGGCATCGGGGCAATGATACGGATTCCCAACGCAGAAAGGTTCAGCGCAATATCATCCTGAAGTTTTTTAATGGCTGCAACACGAATTCCCGCCTCAGGAACGATCTCATACAGCGTTACTGTAGGTCCGATGGTCGCTTTAATTTCAGCAATTCCTACATTAAAGTTTTTCAGTAACCCGACGATTTTATTTTTATTTTCCTCTAATTCTTCTTTGTTAATAGAGATTTCTTCATTGCCGTAATCCTTCAGAAGATCAACAGGTGGCATCTGGAAATTGGCAAGATCCAGTTTATGATCGTACAGACCGTGCTTTTCCACCAGTTCCTGGGATTTTTTGTCAGAATCATCCAGGATATCAATCACAGGGGCAACTTCAACTTTAAATTTGATATCATCATCTTTTGCTACAGCTGCAGAAGCCATAGGATTCATATCAAAAGCCTGTTCAGGACTTGAAACAGGAACCGATGGCTTAGGACTTAAGTTCAAGTGCAGTGATGTTGAATCGTTTTTGTCCTCAAATGAGGTTTGGTTGGGAGTGACAATTGTTTCAGCACCCGAAACAGGCAACACTTCAACCGGGCTATTCTCTTTTTTAGGTTTTACCGTTTCCGTAACGGTAATTTTTGACGAATCGATTTCTGTTGGCTGAGCCTCTTCAATAAGTTCATCATCAGCTTCAAAGTTTTCATCGGAACTCGGCATCATCGATTTCACCCTTCCGATCGTATTTTCATTGATATCGTTAAGTTTTGATTTAATAGAACTAGGACGAAGATTAAATTCTAAAATGAAATAAAGGGCAATACTGGCTACCAAAACTAGCCAAAGTCCGACAGTACCGATGATCGCATTCATAGAATCCATGATCTGATAACCGTAAACACCACTCAGAACCCCTTGTCCTTTGGTAACAGCGCCAAATAAAATAGGAAGCCAGCAGATAAAGAAAAGAGAATGTCCCACGGTTTTCCATGGCTTAAACATCTTCTTTTTTAGAATAACCGTTCCAAAGACCAGGAATAAAAAGGCAATAATAAACGAAGCCA
>JBMDXW010000376.1:0-1840 GCA_048594965.1 Chryseobacterium sp. | reverse complement strand
GAATGGGGGGGACACTCATCCTATAATCAATACAGAGAGAAAAAGACAAAGAAACCCTGCCGTTTCTTTGTCTTTGTTTATATATGAAGAAGTGATCGTCTTTTTTACTGAACCAGATTTTATTTGATAAAACGTGACGAACAAGGTCGTTGCTAAAATATACAAGGCGAAAAGCAGATACATGTTTTTAAACAGCTGGATCGTCGTTTGATTCAACCAAGCCCCAACTTTTGGGATATAAAAAATCGGCTGGCCAATCACTTGGCTTTTTTGAATTTCTTTTGGCTCCATCTGGTTTTGATTGTCGCCAATGGTGTACAGTACTGATTGGTTTTCCGCAACCGCAACGATTCGCCGGGTCCGCATTTGTCTACCTTGATCGACATAATACGTTACTTCGTTGCCAACCACTAAATTATCTTCTGAAGCATTTTTTACAAAAAGCAGCGTTCCTTTAGAGTATGTCGGTTCCATTGCATCACTCGTAACAATAGCCATTGTGAAACCAAATGCATGCGGTATTACAACAGTTAAGACAGATAGCAGCATGAACATCAGAACAAAAAGTGAGAGCATGATACTTTGTTTTGGAAAAAGCTTCATTCTTTCCTCTCCTTCTAAACCTAAGTTTATTTTATGATTCTATAACATAATTCTTTTTTTTTCAAATATTTAAAAACGATTCATTGAATTTTTATACGCAACTCTATCTATTATTATTTGACTTTATTTAATCATATATATTATGCTAAAGGCGATTAAAAAACAGAGGAGAAAAAATATGCCTTTTTTAAATAACAAATTGTTTTTAAAACGTTGGATCCCCTTCATCCTTCTGGTTCTATTTTTACTGGGAAGTATCGTCTTTTTTCTCGTTCTTTTTTTATTCCCAACTTCTGATATCCATGCAGTGGAGAAAAAGGAAGATTGGATTTTCTATGCCGAGGACAATCCCGAATCAACTTTTATTAGTCGTTATGTGAAACATTTACCTAGTGTGAAAGCCAATGATCGTTTTGTGATGAAGCGAAAAATGACCAATGATTATAAATACCCTACGATGTTGCTAATTGGCGACCACCAACACATGACCGTCTATCTCGATGATCAAGAAATTTACACCAACGAGAAGCCAAATGATCCATTGACTCTCAACCATCCAGGTAAAACACTGGCCTTTATTACCTTGCCTGAGGATTACGTTGGTAAGACATTAAAAATATACGTAACTAGCCCTTTTGACACCTATTCCGGCTTTCCCGCCGAAGTCTTTTTTGGACCTGCAAATGCACTGATCGGCTATGTCTTCAGTCTGTCAATTTTAAATATCTATATCCTCTTATTTACAGGATTTATTTGTATCATCAACTTGTTTTATGTCATCGTTTCTTTTATCAATCAACGAAAGCTTAAATTGTCTTCTATCCTATTCAGTGGTTTTGCTTTAACTGCAGGTTTGGAAGCAGGCTTTAGCGATATGCTTGGTGGACTACTGTTTCCTCCAATCGTGAATTCTGCGATGTTAAATATTCTTTCTATCATTACGCCAATGTTTCTGATTGGGTTTTACTGTACAAACATGCACTTTGTTCGTAAGTATTACCAGAAATGGTTATATTTTCATTACTCCTTCGGTCTCTTTGCGATCCTTTTCGCTCTTTTTCAAACAAAAAGTTTACCCACTATCATGAATTACATGTTTTTACTGAATATCACCAGCACCTTTGTTACTTCTTTTGCGGCGATTTATGAAGCATTGAAAAAAAATCCATTTTTTGTCATTTGTGCACCTTGGATCGTCGTTGCGGCTATCGGACATTGTTTCTTGTATATTCAGGAT
>JBMDXW010000375.1:0-5923 GCA_048594965.1 Chryseobacterium sp. | reverse complement strand
GATTTTTGCGTGATGCCCGTCGATAAACCAGTTGGCACCGACATCAAATTGCGAGGAAGATTTGTCAAATGCCTCAAAGCTCTTGTGGGTATAGGCGGCAAAAGGCTGGATCCTGATTTTCGGTTTTTCCGATTGGCTCGGCAGCAATAAGCCTGCCTGGGCGTAGATGATATTTCCTGTTCCGATGGTTGGTTGCAGGTTTCCGGGTCCTGCAATGGCTTTGTTTCCGACAAAATTAGGATCTGACGAAGCAATATTCATGATGCCGATATTTCTGATGTAGTTCGGACCAAACTGGTAATTGTAATAGCCTGCGTACGCCGAAACTGCCATTTTATTTTTCGCATTTCCAAGTGGAACATCAGCGAAAGCATCTACGGCAACCAAAGTGATGTCGTGTTTCTCAATATTGGAATTGACTGAGGTGCGCGTGCCGTCTTTCTGATGATAAAAACCGGCTCCGACATTGAAGACTTTTTTGGTGCCTAAATAAGAGCCCACTTTAAAAGGCAGCAGGTTCGATTCTTCATCCAGGAACTGGTACTCTACATATCCGGCTTTGGAAAAGTTCGGGTTTCCGTTGTTGTCTACAGCGACCGCTTTTGAAGGATCTGTCACATTTGCGGGAACGAGGTCTGTTGCAAAAGGTTTATTTAAGCTGAAACGGTATTCCAGTTTTCCGTATTTTCCTTTGGCAAACATCCCTAGCTGCCTTGCAAACTGATCGGAATTGTCGATCAAAGGCCAGGTGAAAATAGGAGAGTCGACCGTAAGAAAGTTCAAAGTTGAGGCCATGGTCATGCGGGAAAGTCCCATGTAATAGTGTAATCCCGCTCCCAATGAAAGACTGAACTTTCCGGCTTCTCCGGGCAGGACGACGGCGTACTCATTCCAGGCATCGTGAAAAAACATCTGTGGTTTTTTACCGTTGCCATATCCGCCTGTCCCGGTAGTTCCGGAGCCGCCTCCGTTGATAAAGGTCTGATTATTAATTCCAAAATGGGCCAGAATCATATATCTTTTAGAGATCTGAGCGTAGGCTAATGCTCTTAATCTCCTGTTTCCTAAGCTCCACGAATTATCGGTTGCTTCTCCGCCAACCATGCTGCCGGGATTCATGTCGGTATTTCTCACCCAAAACTGATCCCATAAAATAAATCTGATGTATTTATCCCCCTGCTGATTGAGGTTGAGTTTTAATCCGCTCCCATAATCCGGAGAACCCTGGGAGTATAAAGAATTGCTGATTAAAGCCAATCCGATGAAAGTGATTAATTTTTTCATAAATTATCAATTTTTGGCGTTGTTTTTTATAAAAGCCAAATTGTAATTAATAATTTATTTAGAAAAATTTAATATATATTAATGCTAAGGGTATAGTTATAGGTTATTAATTATGAATTATAATATAAGTATCTAAGGTTCAGGATTCATAATTCATCATTAATAACTTATAACTCACAACTCTCAGCTTATTTCTTAAACCTTTCCCATTTGATCAGCATGTATTTATCGGCAAATTGGGTAATGATCAATCCTGAATTTTTAATATTCTCCTCCCTGCTCATATATTCGATCAGTTCGTTTTGCTTTAATATTTTATAAACCGGATGAAACTCGGAATGCGGGGGGCGCCTGATATTGTATTTTTTGATCCACGAACTGATGGTGACATGGGAAACTCCGATAATTCTTTCGATTTCACGAAAGCTTAATCCCTCTAGATAAAGCTGTAATGCCTTCGTTACATAATAATCATCTATCTGTTTTCCTAGCTTTTTTACGGTAAAATAATAATTACAGTCCTTGCAGAGAAACCTTTGCTTCTCTTTCACAATCCCACTTTTGACTACTTTACTGCTTCCGCATTTCGGGCAGAGATTTTCCATAACTATACCTTTTTAGCAAATATATAATAATTTAGCAAAATATTAATTTTAAGTAAAGATAAAATTACCTGCATATTAACTTAATTCAATAAAATTATCTTTTTTATTTGCTTATTATGGTAATTATATTTTAAATTTGCCGGAAATTTTAGATAAATACATGGATATAGAAGTTTCCTCATCCATTCATCTCATGTATGTGAATGAAATTCAACAGGAAATGTACGATTCTGCACAGCGCAGAGGAACGGGGATTGCCAAACGTTCCATCGAATACCTCAGTAAAAAAATTACTGAAGGTAATGCCGTAGTGGCGACAGATAACGGGAAATGGGTCGGGTTCTGCTATATCGAAACCTGGTCCCATGGTCAGTTTGTGGCCAATTCCGGACTGATAGTCTCGCCGGATTTCAGGCACCTGGGAGTGGCAACTTTAATAAAGGATAAGGTATTCGCTTTATCACGGAAAAAGTATCCGGAAGCCAAAATTTTTGGATTAACCACCGGTTTGGCGGTGATGAAGATTAACAGTGATCTTGGTTACAAACCGGTCATTTATTCCGAACTCACACAGGACAAAGAATTCTGGAATGGCTGCAAAAGCTGTGTGAATTACGATATTCTGATGAAAAAAGAGCGGAAAAACTGTCTGTGTACGGCGATGCTTTTCGTTCCTGAAAATGTAAAAAAAAAGAGTGCTGAAAATAGTCAGCCGGATAATCGATATAATAATGAGCAAGAAAGTAGTTTTAGCGTTTAGCGGAGGTCTCGATACCTCGTACTGTGCTAAATACCTCAGTGAAACACTTGGGTATGAGGTGTATGCCGTAACGGTGAACACCGGAGGTTTTACGGAAGAAGAAGAAAAAGAACTGGAGAAAAGGGCATTGAATCTTGGTGTAAAAAAATACAGGTGCATTAACGCTCAGGAAGATTATTACAATTCTTGTGTAAAATACCTAATTTTCGGTAATGTGCTGAAAAATAACACTTACCCTCTTTCGGTAAGTGCGGAACGAACGATCCAGGCGCAGGAAATTGCAAAATACGCTATCGAAACCGGTGCCGATGCGATTGCCCACGGAAGTACGGGAGCCGGAAACGACCAGGTACGGTTTGATCTGATTTTCCAGGTAATGTGTCCTGATGTGGAAATCATCACGCCGATCCGCGATATGGCTTTATCGCGTGAAGAGGAAATCGAATTCCTGAAAAGTCATGGATACGAGAGTGAGTTTCAGAAAGCCCAGTATTCTGTCAACAAAGGACTTTGGGGAACTTCAGTCGGCGGTAAGGAAACCCTGACCTCCAGGAATTCCCTGCCGGAAGACGCTTTTCCTTCACAAATCCGGAAAACCCAGCCTTCGGAATTGGAAATCGAATTTAATAAAGGTGAAGTTGTGGCTGTAAACGGAGAATTCTTTGAACATCCGGTATATGCTATTCAGAAAATCGAACAGCTGGCTTCCGCTTACGTCATTGGCCGCGATATCCACGTAGGAGATACGATTGTAGGCATCAAAGGAAGGGTAGGTTTTGAAGCGGCGGCCGCCTCCGTGATCATCAAAGCGCATCATCTACTGGAGAAGCATACGCTCTCCAAATACCAGCAGATGATGAAATCCCAACTGTCCGACTGGTACGGAAACTGGCTTCACGAAGCACTTTTCCTGGATCCGGTAATGAGAAACATCGAGTCTTTTCTAATGGATTCCCAGAAAACGGTAAGCGGGAAAGTCTTTATCACCCTTCATCCGTACCGGTTTGTTTTGAATGGAATTGAATCCGCACATGATCTGATGTCCGATCAATTCGGAAGCTATGGGGAAGCCAACAGGGCGTGGACCGGTGATGATGTAAAAGGCTATACGAAGATTCTGAGCAATTCATTAAACATATATCATCAGATCAATAAGGCGAATGGCTGATTGCTGCTGGCTATTGGCTTTAAGCTTTTACCCTTAAGTATGTTTAAATTTTTAAAAATATCAATTCAACTTTATGAAGACGGTAGGAATTATAGGAGCGAACGGTTATACCGGAAGTGAGCTGGTGCGTCTGTTGGCTTTTCACCCGAATGTTTCACTGCGTTTTTTATACAGCCGTTCCAATGCAGGAACGAAAATATCGGATCTATATCCGGATCTGGAAGGGGTTTGTGAAATGGTGCTGACGGATCGGCCGGAAGAAGTGGATGTTTTGTTCTTGTGCCTTCCTCATAAAGAAAGCCAGAATTGGCTGGTACAAAATACCTTGAAGGATGAAGCTCTGGTGATTGATTTAGGAAATGATTTCAGATTGGAAGGGAAATTTGGTAGCAGAGATTTTATCTACGGATTGCCGGAGATCAATAAAAAACAGCTTTCAGGAGCCAAAAGCATTGCTAATCCGGGATGTTTTGCTACGGCGATTCAGCTGGCATTGCTTCCCCTTGCAGAAAAAGGCCTGCTGGAGGAAGTTTTTACCACAGGAATTACGGGTTCTACGGGTGCCGGACAATCTTTGCAGCCGACCACGCATTTTACCTGGAGGAATGATAATGTGTCAGCTTATAAAACCCTGACGCATCAGCATGTAGATGAGATTTTGCAGCAGCTGGATGCATTTAATTCAGATAAAATCAGGTTAAATTTCGTTCCGTGGAGAGGTGATTTTGCGAGAGGGATCTTTACAAGCTCTACAGTTAAAACTGACGCAGAGCTACCGGAAATAGAACAGTGGTTCAAGGATTTTTATGCAGATGCACCTTTTGTAAAGGTAAGTGAAAAAGCCATTGATTTGAAACAGGTTGTCAATACCAATCGCTGTGTGATTCAGATTGAAAAAGTTGGGAATGTGACAGTCATTCACTCAGCGATTGACAATCTCTTGAAAGGTGCTTCCGGCCAGGCGGTGCAGAACATGAATATCGCGATGGGCTGGGACGAAAACCTGGGGCTGGATCTGAAACCGATAGCTTTTTAAAGGGGAATGGTTAAAAAGTGAATGCTCAATGAGGCAATAGTGAATTTAAAAAATGTATTGTTTATCACTTATCAATCATCACTTATCAATTATAACTTAAGAGGTTAATAGTCAATAATTTATTGGTAAACTTTAGAATCTATCAATCATCAATCATCAATCATCATTTATAATTAAGACATGAATTTATTTAACGTATATCCATTATTCAATATCAATCCTGTAAAGGCTCAGGGATCATTTCTCTGGGACGACAAAGGAGAACAGTATCTTGATTTTTACGGAGGCCACGCCGTGATTTCCATTGGCCACAACCATCTGCATTATCAGAATAAATTAAAAGAACAGCTTGATAAAATATCGTTTTATTCAAACTCGGTTCAGAATGAGCTACAGACCGAACTGGCTGAAAAGCTGGGCAGACTTTCAGGTTTGGAAAATTACAGCCTGTTCCTCTGCAATTCGGGAGCGGAGGCCAATGAAAATGCCCTGAAGCTTGCTTCCTTTCACAACGGGAGAAACAAAGTGCTGTATTTTTCGGGTTCCTTCCACGGACGGACTTCCGCAGCTGTTTCCGTGACGGACAATCCTAAGATCGTAGCTCCTGTCAATTATGACGAAAGGTTCATCAGATCCGAGTGGAACAACATCGGTCAGCTGGAAGAAACTTTTAAGAAATATGGAAATGAAATTTCATCCGTAATCATTGAAGGCATTCAGGGCGTTGGCGGAATTATGATCCCGAAGGCGGAATTTTTAAGGAAAATTAAAGATTTGTGCGAACAGTATAATGCGGTTTTAATTCTGGATGAAGTACAGTCGGGCTACGGAAGAAGCGGATATTTCTTTGCCTATCAGGAGTTTGGAATAGAAGCAGATATTATTACAACAGCTAAAGGAATGGGGAACGGTTTCCCGATCGGCGGGGTGCTGATCCATCCGAAATTCCAGGCCACCAGCGGGATGCTGGGAACTACTTTCGGCGGGAATCATTTGGCCTGTGCGGCGGCTATTGCCGTGCTGGATGTGATGAAAGAAGAAAATCTGATGGAAAATGCCCGCATGATGGG
>JBMDXW010000374.1:0-7412 GCA_048594965.1 Chryseobacterium sp. | reverse complement strand
GAAATAATGCTGAAGTAGTAGTATCACGTACAACAGAATTCAGATTAGTTGCTGATAATGAGTCCAAAACTCCATTAATGGTAGCTAACGTACCTTATGGTTCAATATTATCTGTAAAACCGGGTGATAAAGTAAGCAAAGGTGATGTAATCTGTAAGTGGGATCCATATAACGCGGTTATCATTGCAGAAACTTCAGGTAAGGTAGAATACGAGGATATCATCCAAGGTATTTCATTCCAACTTGAAATTGACGAACAGACAGGATTCGAAGAGAAAGTAATCTCTGAATCCAGAAATAAGAAAGCCGTACCTACTCTGAAAGTGGTAGATTCCAAAGGCGTTGAGCAGAAAGCGTACAACTTACCGGTAGGAGCCCACTTAATGGTAAACGATGGTGAAAAAATTAAGGCTGGTAAAGTTTTAATCAAGATCCCGAGAAAATCTGCAAAAGCAGGGGATATCACCGGAGGTCTTCCGAGAGTTACCGAATTATTCGAAGCAAGAAACCCATCCAACCCGGCAGTGGTTACAGAAATCGACGGGGTGGTTTCTTACGGAAAAATCAAGAGAGGTAACCGTGAACTAATCGTTGAGGCTAAAACTGGAGAGAGAAAAATTTATTTGGTTAAATTATCCAACCAGATCCTCGTACAGGAGAATGACTTCGTGAGAGCAGGTTCACCGCTTTCCGACGGTTCCATCACTCCGGACGATATCTTAAGAATCAAAGGTCCAACAGCGGTTCAGGAATATCTGGTAAATGAAATTCAGGAAGTTTACCGTCTTCAGGGGGTAAAAATCGACGACAAGCACTTCGAAATCATTGTAAGACAGATGATGACGAAAGTATCAATCGTTGATGGAGGGGATACCCAGTTCCTTGAAGGTGCTCTAGAGCACAAATATGACTTCCTTGAAGAAAACAACAGAGTATTCGGATTGAAAGTAGTTGTAGAAGCCGGAGATTCTAAAGTGTTCAAACCAGGTCAGATGATCACGGCAAGAGAACTGAGAGACGAAAACTCTAAGTTGAAGCGTGAAGATCAGGCTTTGGTGGAAGTAAGAGAAGCGTTACCGGCAACGGCTACCCCAGTATTGCAGGGGATTACAAGAGCTGCTCTTCAGACGAAATCTTTCATGTCTGCCGCATCGTTCCAGGAAACCACAAAAGTACTGAACGAAGCTGCCGTAGCAGGTAAGGTGGATGATCTGAACGGTCTTAAGGAAAATGTAATTGTAGGACACAGAATCCCTGCAGGTACAGGTCTTAAAGAATACCAGAACGTGATCGTAGGTTCTAAGAAAGAATTCGAAGATCTTAACTAAAATTAATGATTCGGAAATTTGAGGTTTGAATTTATTTTTATATTTTCACAACCTCAAAATTTCGAATAAAAAAATATTTATAACAAATGGACAACAATCAAAATCCACAAGACGGAAACATCAACATCGAATTAAACGAAATGGTAGCAGCAGGAATCTATGCTAACTTAGCATTGGTAAACCACTCTCCATCTGAGTTTGTAGTAGATTTCATCCAGTTAATGCCGGGAGTACAACAGGCTAAAGTAAGATCAAGAGTTATTCTTGCTCCGCTTCACGCGAAAAGAGTACTTTCTGCGCTTCAGCAAAATATTGCTAATTACGAGCAGCAATTCGGAGAAATCAAAGAAGTTGAGCCTTTCGTTTTAGGAGGTAACAACGTAAACGCTTAAGATTACTCACCATTATCATACAAAGCCCCAGTCTATGGGGCTTTTTTTATTGATATACCGTATAAAAGCCCGATTGTAATGGTGAAATATCAATAAATATCGTTATTGCTGTCGATTTGTTATTTATATATAAATTTCGTTAATAGATTAAAAAAATAAGTTACGGACTTAACAATTTTATATCTTTGCTCCAAGATATGGTAAATAGGATATGATAAACAATCAATTTATTCTCGATAAATTTGGATTCCTGGGTAAAGAATTTCTACACGAACTGGACAAGCATGCCATCGTTACTGATGTTAAGGCAAAGAGCGAAATCATCCGCGAAGGACAGAAAAATAAATTTGTCCCCTTTCTGATCAAAGGTTCGATCAGGGTTTTTACTCTGAATGACGGGCGAGAGCTTATTTATTATTACATCCGGGCAAATGACAGCTGTCTCATGACTTTCTCATCCATCTTCACCGACTATGTGAGCCGTGTTTATGCCATCGCTGAAGAAGATTCTCAGGTAATGCTGATCCCGGTTTCGGTCGTGCATGAATGGCTGATCGCATTCCCTGCCATCAACAGGGTTTTTTACCACGAATATGATAAAAGATTCTCCGATGTCATGAGCATGGTGAATGATGCGGTATTCCACAGGCTGGACAAAAGGGTCTTAAACTACATCAGACAGCAGATTTCGCTTACCGGCAACAATCCCATCAGGCTTACCCACCGCGAAATCGCCAGCAATCTCGGCACATCAAGAGAAGTAATAAGCAGGGTTTTGAAAAAAGTGGAAAATGAAGGCGAAATAATACAGACCAGGGAAGGAATAAAAATACCTGTAAATGAAAATGTTACACAGCACTAACAATTCAGATGTAATTAATTTAATAATCTCATTGATAAAAACAATCCGGTCGGTGACTTTTATCACACGATTTTGAGACGATAAGTCAATAAGTTTGTCATACTTAAATTTTAATATAAACTGTATGACAAAAACTGTGTTATTGTTGTCACTGTTATTTTCGGGATTCGCCTGCGCGCAGGAAGACCTTCTTAAAGATATTGACACCATCCAGGCAAAAAACACTGACACCTCTCAACCTGCCTTTAAGGCGCTGCAGATCGTCACCGGGCAATCTACGAAGCTGGCAGCTAAAAATGAATGGTATATTGTAGTAGCCCACCGTTTCGGAGATGTAAGCAAAGGATTTAAAGATTTTTTCGGGTTGGATGATGCCTCCACCAAATTAGGGGCTATTTATGGAGCTACGGACTGGCTTTCATTTAATTTATCAAGAGAAACCAACCAGAAAACTTTCGAAGGAGGCGCAAAATACAGATTGGTACAGCAGAACGAAAACTTCCCGGTTGATATCGTCGGATACAACGTGATGGCGGTGAATACGGATTTAAGTACGGACAATTATCCCCATCTCAAGTTTGGAGACCGCCTGTCTTACCTTACGCAGGCTTTGATCTCAAGAAGATTCAATGATGATTTTTCCCTGCAGCTCACCCCTTCTTACGTTCATAAAAATCTTTATGAGCCTACGATAGAAGATAAGGACCAGTTTCTGGCCGGTATCGGTGGAAGATACAAGATTTCAAAGAGAATATCCATCAATGCAGAATACTTTGTGAATTTTGATAATCACAGCTTCTACAAAAATCCACTCTCCGTGGGGATGGATATAGAAACCGGAGGACACGTTTTCCAGCTTTTATTCACCAACTCCCAGATCAATTCGGATATCGGGTATCTTACGAATGCTACCGGAAGATGGGGAAAAGGACAGATCTTCTTTGGGTTTAACCTTTATAGAGTTTTTTAATATGAAAAAGTTTATCTATATCATTTCATCAGCAGTTGCAGTAATTGCTTGTGACAGCAGAACCTATGAAGAGATTTCCGACAGCACGCCGATCACAGAAAAGGTGACTTACAATAAGGATGTAAAAGCCATTATCGAGGCAAATTGCGTGAGCTGCCACTCTCCCGGAGCACAGGCGCTTACCAATTATGATCAGGTAAAGGCCAATATCGACAATATCATCAACAGGATCAGCAGACCCACCGGAGATCCTCTGAAAATGCCGCAGGGGGGAAGTCTGTCTCCTACCCAAATCAATATCATCACCAAATGGAAAGCCGACGGGCTTACCGAAAACTAAATCGTATTCTTATGAAAAAACTGCTCTTATTAATGGTTTTAATGATTTCCGGCAACTTTATTCTTGCCCAGAAATACATGTCGAAGACCGGAAAAGTCACTTTTGAAGCTTCCGTACCTCTTTTCGAAGATGTTTTTGCACAGGATGACAACAATGTGGTCGTTCTGAATGCAGATACCGGAGATATCGCTTCCGTTTCCGTTGTCAAGAACTTTCATTTTAAGACAAAGCTGATGGAAGAACATTTCAACGAAAGCTATGCAGAAACGGCCAAGTATCCGAAGACCACCTTCAGTGGCAAAGTGCTGAATTTTGACAAGTCAAAGCTTACCGCATCACCTCAGAAATACACGGTTCAGGGTACCCTTAATTTTCATGGTGTGGCGAAAGCATACAATTCAGCGGCCACCATCTATGCGAAGGACGGTAAAATCTATATGACCGGAGGTTTCGCTGTAAAAGCAGCTGACCACAAAGTGACCATCCCAAAAATGGTGATGAAGAAAGTGGCCGAAACGGTAAATGTTCAATATAACTATGTACTGGTAAAACAATGAAAAAATTACTGCTTATGTTAGGTGTGATTCTCGGAATCACCCTTACATTCGCCCAGGAAAAGGCGAAAACGATTTTTGATATTGCCCGTACCGGAACGGTGGCGGAAGTAAAGGACCTGATGAAAAAAGATCCCAATGTCATTAATGAAACCAATGAAGGCGGCTTCTCACCTCTTATCCTTGCCTGCTACCGCGGGAATGTGGAAGTGGCCAAGTTTTTGGCGGATAATGTAAAAGACATCAACTACAAAAGTAAAGAAGGGACAGCGCTTTCCGGGCTCGCCTTCAGATACAATAAAGAATTGGTAGACTATCTCCTGAGTAAAAATGCAAACCCCAATATCGCGGATGCCAGCGGAACAACACCCCTCTTCTGGGCGGTGAAGTCAGGAAATAAAGAGTTAACGGAAACATTACTCAAATACAAAGCCGATAAAACCATTAAAGATTCACAGGGAATGACTCCTTTCGAGTACGCCCTGCAGACTAATAATAAAGAAATAATTAATCTTTTAAAAAATTAACGTATGAAAAAAGTTCTACTTACTTTATCAATGGCTCTGGCAACAGCTGCAAATGCACAGTTCTCTTCGGGGAATGTCAGCCTTGGGTCTACAGGAATGACGGTAAAGTTGGTGACATCACCAACTCAGGTTACCATTACATTGTCAGGGCCTTCCACTGCTTATCTGGGGATAGGGTTCGGAAACGTGGGAATGGCGGCCGGAGCAGACGGATTTGTGTATAATGCAAACTCCACTACAAACAGTGGTCTTGATTATACCTTCGGCGGAATCGGGAATATTTCCGCAGATCCCGTGCAAAACTGGACAATGACTTCCAACACAACAACGGGAAATGTAAGAACTGTAGTCGCTACAAGATCCCTGAGTGGTGGTACCGGTGATTTTGCGATTGCCAATGCTGCCGGAAATATCAATATCTTTTATGCATTGGGACCAAACCTCACACTTCAGTACCATCAATCTAGAGGATATGCGACTCTAACCATGGGGGCTGTACTCGCAACAGGAGAAGTGGCTGCCGAAAGCAAGAAAGTCGTGCTGTATCCTAATCCGGCAAAAGAAACCGTAAGCTTCAAAAACGCCGACAAAATAAAATCGGTGGATATCTTTGAGTCGACCGGAAGAAAGGTAAGAACGGTAAAAATGGATGGTGAACAAATCAATGTTTCCGATCTTAAAGCAGGAAATTATTACCTCGAAATCAGTCTGAAAGACGGATCTGCCGCTTTTGAACAATTAATTAAAGAATAAACGAAAGGCCACTGAAAAGTGGCTTTTTTCATGCCCGGATTCCTTGCTTTTAATGTTTTTTTAACCCGGCAGATTTTTTTAACACTATCCCAGAAGCTACCTTTGCAGAAAATTCTACCTTATGAAACAAGGATTCCAAATACTGTTGCTGGTTTTTTCATCGTTCCTCTTTGCCCAGAAAGGGGCCGTAGATACCGCGCAGGTGACGGTACTCAACAGATACAACATCGTTGAAGCCCAGACGAAACCCTATGTCATCATGATTTCTACAGACGGGTTCCGGTATGATTATGCGAAGAAATACAACGCTGAAAATCTTTTGAAATATTCAGGCGAAGGAGTACATGCGAAAGCCATGATCCCAAGCTATCCCAGCATTACTTTTCCCAACCACTGGAGCTTGATCACGGGGCTTTATCCTTCCCATCACGGGTTGATCGATAATTATTTTTACGATTACAAAAGAAAAGAGGCTTATGCCATGAGCGACCGGGCCAATGCCGAAGACGGCAGCTGGTACGGCGGTACTCCGCTTTGGGCACTCGCCGAAAAGCAGGGGATGGTATCCGCCTCTTTAATGTGGGTAGGCTCCGCAAGTAACGCGGGCGGGACAAGTCCCACCTATTACTACCATTACCACCAGAAGTTCTCTCCCGCAGAAAAAGTGGATAAGGTCATCAACTGGCTAAAGCTGCCCATGGATCGGAGACCTCACTTCATCTCTCTGTATTTCCCGGAAGTAGATGCCAGCGGACATCATTTCGGTCCTGATTCTCCTGAAACGGAAGAGGCCGTTCATAAAGTAGACCGGGCTGTAGGGGAGCTGGTGAAGCGTGTTCATGAGTTAGGATTAAAGAACGTAAGCTTCGTTTTCGTATCAGATCATGGCATGTTGAAGGTAGACGGCGAGCATCCTCTTGAATTCCCCCAGTTGCTGCTTGATGAAAATAGGTTTGATCTCTACAATTCCCAGACTTTACTGAGGGTATATGTTAAAAATCCCGATGAGGTTAAAAAGACCTATAAAGAGCTAAAGGCCGGGAAAACCGCAGATTATGAAGTATATCTTGATAAGAAGCTGCCCCGGTATCTGCATTTTGCAGCCAGGGACGACCGTTACGGAAGGATAGGGCAGATTCTCCTGATTCCCAAAGCCCCAAAGATATTTCTTGGGAAAGGAGAAAAAACCACCGTTGGAAAGCACGGCTACAATCCCGCTATTGTCCCAGAAATGAAATCTACATTCTTCGCATGGGGACCCGCCTTTAAAACGAATATCACGATCAATGAATTTGAAAATGTGAATGTATATCCGCTCGTAGCCCATATCTTAGGATTAAAGATCAATGAGCCTGTCGACGGCAAGCTGAAAGTACTAAAAGAAACTTTAAAATAAAATACCCGCACTAAAATCCTCCGCCTCCCGGTGGCTGAGCGGAGCCGAAGCCACCGTAACACGGGCCTTCCTCATCTAAAACCGCCCACTTCCCATTCCTCTCCATCGGAGGGGAATTTTTTGGCAGTCTTCTGACGAGGGAATTTGGGTTGCCATGACAGGGGAATGGTGGTGGCTGTTGAATGGTGGTTGAGCGGAGCCGAAGCCACCGTAACACGGGCCTTCCTCATCTAAAACCGCCCACTTCCCATTCCTCTCCATCGGAGGGGAATTTTTTGGCAGTCTTCTGA
>JBMDXW010000373.1:0-6711 GCA_048594965.1 Chryseobacterium sp. | reverse complement strand
GGAAGTAAGTGTTCGGAGAAAAGCTTCGAGCTGCGATATTTCCCGGTCAGATAATTCCAGCATCCTTACCATTCCTGATTTTTCAGATTTTAATGGTACTCCTTCATGGATAGTTGCCCTTTTTTGGGAATACTCAGGATTTCCGTTACTGTAAAACCGGATTACTTCTTCCAGGGTCTTCATGGAACCGTTATGAAAATAAGGAGCGGTCACCGAAACTTCTCTCAGCCCCGGAACTCTGAATTTTCCGGCATCATCTTGATTTTTGCTGACAAGATATCTTCCCAGGTCCTCCCCTTTTTCGCCCAGCAATGATGTTCCTATATTTTCAAATCTGTTATTTGAAAAGTATCCTGAATTATGGCAATTCATACATTGAGCTTTGGTTCTGAAAAGATGTAGCCCCATCAGTTCATCATCAGTGTAAAGATCCGCTTTTCCATCGATGAACCGGTCGAACTTACTTGCTGAGCTTACCACTTTCCTTTCAAAAGTAGCGATCGCCTTTGAAATCCTGTCTTTCGTTACGTTCTTATCGCCAAAAGCCTTTTCAAATAAAATTTCGTAGCCTTTTATCTTTGCAATTTTACCTGTTGCGATATCCATGTGCTCACCCATTTCCCTGTGATCTTCAATAGGCATTCTCGACTGGTCCTCCAGCGAAGATGCGCGTCCATCCCAAAACAAAGCCGTGGCGTAGGCAGCATTGAAAATACTCATGGCATTTCGGGATCCCAGCTGGCGGTCGTGGCCGAAAGAAAAAGTTCTGCTGTCACACCAGCCCAGTTCCGGATCATGACACGAAGCACAGGCTATCTGATCGGATTTTGAGAGCCGCGGATCAAAAAAAAGAGTTTTTCCCAATAATTCTTTATCAGCAGAATACGGATTATCCGCAGGAAAAGGCACTTCCGGCATATGGCCGATCTCAGAAAACGATGAAAACGATTCGGGATCCAGAACGGGTTTGGGCCATTTTGACTGATTGCCCGAAGAATATAGTGCTCTAAGGTTTTCCATAAAAGCATTTTTTTGCCTTATTTCTTTTTTTACCGAATGATTCAGGCAGTTGTTGAACACCGAAACGGAAAGAAATAAAAGGAGGATCCAGCTGAGCAGACTCTTCATAGCCATTATAATTTCCAGCAAAAATAGAATAATTTAAATAATTTTATTTTTATTTTAAACCTAACTCTCTTGTAAACTTTATTTTAAGGAAAAATAAAATAAAATTTCCGATGTCGATGTAACAATAATCCACCCTGGAGTGTCTTATACATAAACCTAGTTTCATAATGAAAATCATTTTAACATCGATCGCCGTACTGGCAGGTACCCTGATATTTGCTCAAACAGAAAAAGATACTATAAAATCCAAAGAAAAAGAAATCGAAGGCGTGACAGTCACCGTGAGAAAACCGACGGTAGAGTCTAAAGTTGACCGAACGGTCTTCAATGTTTCCAACAGCTCAATACTAGCCGGTAACACGACCTGGGATGTTCTGAGAATGACTCCTCTTGTAAGTATCGACAATAATGATGCAATAAAAGCGGAAGGAGAATCTGTAACGGTTTACATCAATGACAGGAAATCGGTATTTACAGGCAAGGAACTTAAAGAATACCTGAAGACGATTCCTGCTGATAATCTCATGAAAATTGAGGTGATCACCAGCCCTTCGTCACGATACGAAGCGACAGGAACCGTTATTAATATTGTCCTGAAAAAGCGTGATGATGAAGGATTAAAGGGAAGTGTAACGCTCAACAACCGCCAGAATACCAAGAATTCACAATACACCAATTTTAACCTGAATTACCATAAAAAGAATTTTACCCAAACACTGATCGGGAGCTACAGTGACAATACGTATGTGCAAAAAGAGTCCAGTTTTTACTCATGGTATGCGGATAATTCTGCCAACCAGATCAACAGCTATGTCATTGGCAGAAGCAAAAGTCCTTCGGTTTCTTCCACTTCCGAATATGAAATCGATGCCAAGAATACCGTTGGAATCATTCTTGAATATTATCAGAGCAATTCCACATCAAATTCCAGTGCGGACAGAACGGATTATGTTGATAATATTTTTAAAAGTTCCTCCGACCAAAACCAGAGTGCAACCGGCCTGAACCGCAATCTGGGAACCAATATTTTTTACAAATGGTATGATAAGGAAAAGAATAAAATTTTAGATGTCAATCTCGGGACCAATTATTACGGAGAGGCAGAAGACAGCTATTTTATAAGAAATACCGTTCCTCCACCGAACGGCACGGACGGTATTGAGACTCTTGGTGTCATCACCGACACCGAAAACCGTAATTATTATGCCAAAATAGATTACACCCAGCCTTTGGGAAAATCCGGGGCAAACTTTGAAGTGGGAGGTAAAATCAATTTTAATAATAATGTCGTTCCCAATAATTTGTCCGGAAATATGCTCAGTGGCCTCAGCAGTCATGATGTTTTCCATTATGAAGATTATATCGGCTCACTGTATGCAAACTACAGCAGGACGTTTTTTAAGAAGCTGGAAACCAGAATCGGTCTTCGTTACGAATATATCGACTATAAAATTCGCCAGGATGTAGCAGGTGCTTCAAGAAAGGATTCTTATGGAACCTTTCTTCCAAATATTTTAGTGAAATATTCGTTCTCCGATAAATATGATCTAAGTTTAACCTACAACCGCAATCTCTGGAGACCATGGTACGCAGAATTTAATCCATTTATGACACCAAACTCCAACGGAATTTACAGCCGTGGAAATATTGATCTGGATCCTAACCCAAGTGACAGGCTTTATATGAAGCTGGGGATTCTGAAAAAGTATTTTATTTCTGCAAGATACATGTACACAGACCAGGATTACTGGACCAACTATCTTCAGGAAGAAATTCCTGATGGTACGGGAACGAAGAAGATCAATATTATGCAGGAATCAAATTTTAAAGGAAAAGTGCACAAATATTATTTGTATGCCAATACCAATCAGACCTTCTTTAAAAATAAATTTACGGTAAACCTCGGACTTGGATGGTACTATATTGATAACAGTGATTTTAATACGAAAAATGGTATTAAAGGCGATCCCTATATCAGCTACCTGAGCGCATCTACGAATCTCTCTTACACCAATCTTTTCAACAAGAATATTAACGTAAGTGCATGGATGGAAATCTCTAACCAGAATAACGGGAACTCTACGACGAATAAAGCCAATATTTTTCACAACATCTCCGTGACCAAAATATTCCCTAAAACCCAGATGGAAGTCAGCCTCCAGCTGATGAATATTTTCCAGAGACCGAATTATGACGCGACCACTTATAACCAGGAAGGGTTTAAAAGAAGTGTATCACAATGGGACTGGTACGGGGCTTCGATTTCATTTGTAAAACGCTTCGGAAACCAGAAGGTAAAAGAAAATACCAAAACCGATGTTGAGAAAAACAGCGGCGGCGGAAAATAAAAGTTAACATTCCTTATTAACAAACGGATGATGTATCGTATGATTCATGATCCGTTTTTTTTTATTAAATTTTAAAAAATATGATAAAAAGTGCTAAAATTTCAGGACCGGACGTTTTGTGGCATAGATATTTATACTATTAAATAAAAAATACCAAAAGATGACACCAAATGCAGAAATTACAAAGATGATCAGAAAATATTTAACAACGAGTGTAAAATCTCAGTTTGATATGGACATAGATTTGGATAAAGAATACACTTTAACAGAGAATATTGTTTCGAAAAAACCTATTATAGCACGTACTTTTACCCAAAAGATACTTTCCAGACCGGCATTGAAATTATTTTTAACTTCCCTGATAACGGAAATCAACTATGAAAAATGCAGTTGGGAATTTATTAAGTCAAAGCTAAATTCAATGCAAGGCTCAGACTCACAACATATCCAGATGACATAATATATCCCGGTAGAATGCTACCGGGATTTTGTTTGCTGATTAAGCGCGTAAAGATTTAGTCATCATTTTACTGTAAAAAATTTGCGACCTTATTTTCCAGGTCCTCCAGATTGAATGGTTTGGCCACATAATCATCTGCCTGAGCCTGTTTGGCAAGAGCAACGATATCATTATTGGCTGTCACGTAGATCACCGGAATGTGCTTGAATTCTTCATGATTCTTCAGTAGTTTTGTTGCCTCCACACCGCCTATTTTAGGAATCCAGTTATCCATAAGAATAACGTCCGGCCTGTATCTTTCAACCCGCTCCAGAATGTCGTGTGAGGTTTCTGAAATTTCCACCTGATAACCATTTTCTTCAAAAATAATGCTGATCACTTCCAGAATGGTCGTGTCATCATCAAAAATCAGGATTTTCTTTTTGTTCATATTCTTACGTTGTTGTTAGGGATTTACTATTGATAATTGATTAATATATACTGGAAGATCATCGGGTTTGATGATCTTATCATATCTGATCTGTTCTACGGCCTGCCTTGGCATATAGTCTACTTCAGCAGTCTTTGGGTCCTGGATCCATACTTTTCCGCCGTTTTTTTTAATATAAGATAGACCTTCCACGCCGTCGGCATTGGCTCCGGATAGTAGGACACCCACAAGGTTTTTGCCATAGATCTCAGCTGCCGATTTAAAAGTCACATCAATGGACGGGCGCGAGTAATTCATCTTTTCGGAGCTGTCGAGTGACATTATTTTTTTGTCTTCAAAAAGCAGATGATAGTCTGCCGGGGTGATATAAATTTTATTGGATTCGATTTCGGTTTTATCATCTATTTCAATGACTTCCACAGGGGTAAGCTGTTGCAGAAGCGCCTGGAGGATATTGGTTGAATGTGCCTTTCTGTGCATTACCAGGAGAATCGGAACGGCGATCTGATCATCCAGCTTCCGGATCATCTCAAGGATCACCTGAAGACTCCCCGCAGAGCCTCCGATGACGATCAATTCCGTTTTTATATTTTCTTTATTTAAAATCATTAATTATGGTCCAGTTTTTTCCAGATTCTCTGGTCATCCACCTGATGATAATTTTCATCTAATTTAGAAAATCTTAGTGTTTCTTTCGCTCCTAAAGCCAAAAAACCTAAATTTTCCAAGCTGTTGTCGAATAAACGAAAAACTCTTTCCTGAAGGCCACGGTCAAAATAGATCAGGACATTGCGGCATACGATCAGCTGGAAACTGTTGAAAGAACTGTCTGAAACTAAATTGTGCGTCGACAGAATCAGTTTTTCCTGAAGGCTTTTATCAAACTTGACACTGTCATAATTGGCTGTGTAATAATCTGAAAAATCTTTTTTTCCGCCTGACAAGATATAGTTTTCCGAATATAACTTCATCTGCTGAAGCGGAAATACCCCTGCTCTTGCCGTCTCAAGAACAGATGGGTTGAGGTCTGTTCCGTAAATCAGCGATTTGTGGTAAAGATTGGCTTCCTTGAGCAGAATGGCAATCGAATAAGCTTCTTCACCCGTAGAACATCCTGCTACCCAGATTCTTATCAGGGGATAGGTTCCCAATTGAGGAAGTATTTTCTCCCTTAAAGCTTTAAAGAATAAAGGGTCGCGGAACATTTCTGTAACGTTCACGGTTATTTCTTCGATAAAACGTTTCAGATAATCCGGATCATTCAGAATCGTATAGCGAAGTTCGGCAAAGCTCGTAAAGCGGTCAATAAGGCATATACGGTTGACCCTGCGTTTAAATGATGCTCTACTGTATTCTGAAAAATCGTAGCCATACATCTCATAAACATCTTTAATCAGGTATTCTACTTCTTCATCTTTTATGATACTAGGTTCAAGCATTTATGATAATTTTTCCAGGGCTTTTATTAACTGATCTACATCTATAGGCTTCGATATATAATCGTTTGCCCCGGCATCGAGGCATTTCTGCCGGTCTTCGGGCATGGCCTGTGCCGTCACTGCAATTACCGGAATTTCACTGGTAAGAGGTGTCGCTCTGATGATTCTCGTCGCTTCGTAGCCATCCATTTCAGGCATCATCATATCCATAAGTACAGCGCTGAAGTGAGGGTCATTTTTGAGGATTTCGATAGCTTCCTGAGCCATTGTACAGCTTTCAATCTGATAGCCCCGCGATTTCAGGGTCAGTTTTAGGGCAAATATATTTCGCGGATCGTCGTCCACAATTAAAACTTTTTTATTCATCAGAATTTTAGCTGTTTAAATTTCATATAACCAGACTCTAAGTAAGGACAATAGCTGATCGATATCCACGGGCTTTGAGATATAGTCCGAGGCACCGGCCGTAATGCATTTTTCACGCTCACCGATCATGGATTTTGCCGTAATGGCAATGATGGGAAGCCTTGTGAATAGAGGCATTTTCCTGATCTGCCTGATGGTTTCATAGCCATCCATTTCAGGCATCATCATATCCATTAAGATAACATCTACATCAGGGTGTTCTTTTATCTGCTGCAGGGCATGCTTTCCATCCATGGCTACCACCACTTCCACTTTATATTTCTCCAAAGCTTTTGTCAGGGAAAAAATATTCCTTACGTCATCATCGGTGATGAGGATCTTTTTACCACTCAGAACTTCTGTTAATGAGCCTAAAGTTTTACTTCTGACCATTTCGGTAGAATTGCTTTTCTCTTCCACGAGATGGAGAAACAGGCCGACCTCATCCAGAATTCTCTGGTAAGAATGTGCCGTCTTTACCACGATGGAATCTGCATATTG
>JBMDXW010000372.1:0-3279 GCA_048594965.1 Chryseobacterium sp. | reverse complement strand
AAAAGAGATAAAACAATACATCACTTATTACAATAACGACAGAATACGGTTAAATCTAAATGGAAAGAGCCCGGTACAGTACCGAACTCTTTTATTGAATAATATTGTTTAATTTTGTCTAAACTTTTGGGTGCAGTCTAGCTCAGTCCGGGTTTTTAATTTTAATATCATTCAGAAAGGCTGTTGGCTTTCAGCCATTTGGGATATTCTTTATCCAGAAGCTTTCGGGCAAAATCGCCGAACCAGCTGTAGCCGTTTCTTCTTTCTTCGGAAACTTCATTGTAATTGTATTTCACACTTCCGTCCCGGTCTCCGAACAACGGTCTGTTGTCCCGAATGTCATAAAACCGGGCCCATATGACGGAATCTTTATCTTCAGCGAGCACCCTTACCGTTTTACCATTCTGCTTTACGACGTTGTAGCTGTATCCTTCAATATCGTTTTCTCTGAACCATTGAATGGCTGATTTTACAGATCTTTCGATCTCCGGAGTGACCGGCTGCATCATCAGGAAACGGACAATCCCCACGGATTCGGCGGTAGCGAGGGAAATCGGTTCAAAAGCACGGGCTTTATCAGGCTGAAGGGTAACTTCATTGTACTGATCGGCCCAGATCGTGGGCTTTCCGTTCTGGAGCACCTGTGTTTTCAGAATACAGCCGATTCCTTTCTGAACGGCTTCGGCGGCTTTTTGTTTTAGTTGACCATCTATGGCAGCAAAATCATTTTTAGCAGTTGCGGTGTTATAAAGAACCGTCAGCGCGTTGATCATTGCATTGTCGTTATAGGTAACCTGCTTCCGGTACAGGCTTTTGTTGGGATAATACTGGGGAAATCCGCCATGGTCATACTGCATGATGAGAAGATACCGGATTCCTTTTTCTGCCGCTTTCAGGTAGTCTGAGTTCTGCGTTTCAGAATAAGCTTTGATTAAAGCATTGATTTCCCGCGAAGTCGCATTATTGTCAATGGTCGCGTGATCGTCACCGGTGCCCCTGATTTTTCGTAAAAGATTCTTGTCGACCGGCCGGCTGTAATTGACCACGGATTTATCTTCCAGCTGCTTGCCCCAGCCTCCGACAGGAAGCTGATACAGCAGTATTTTTTCGGCAAGGGTATCTTTTTTTACCTGCGCGGAAAAAGACATGGTAAATAATATCACGGCGAATGTACAGAGGTTGATTTTCATTTTCTTGATTTTTATTTAACCTTAATGATCAAAGGATGACGGATGATTTCAGATTGATTTTCAAGCAGTTTCTCCCAATCTTCTTTGGTTTTCACCCGGCCGCTTTTCTGCCATGCAAATCCGCCATAATAGACCAGCGTATCATTGGGATCGGTAATCACATACAGGTTACTTTCATCAGGAACATCCGACCTGAAGACCATTGATTTCCTCACGATTTTCGGATCTAAAACGAGTCCTTCACCTACAAAAGCGTCATCAATCTTTTCCCAGTGGAGATAATATCCTGCTTTGTCGTTTATTTTCGTGTCGCCTTCGTTTTTATGCAAAGTGATACCGATGGTGTAGTTGGGAACCGGTTTTTGTGCTTTGAAACGGGATTCGAATCTTGAAAAATCCGAGCCCAGATCCAGGGAAATCCTTTTGGTTTCCGCAACTCCGAATTCACTCCATGGCGCGTAGGTAAGTTCAAAAACCGTACGTAACGGACCTTCCGCAAGGGTTTTGGCGGTCACGAAATTTTGAGATACCTGGATTTTCTCGCCGGTCATGATTCCGATTCCTCCGGTACCGCGGCTGTTTCCTACATGGTACGGATCGTAGCCCTCTCCTCTCGTATCTTTGTGATAATACATCGGGTCTGTAAGGTAGCCTTTGTACCATTTGTTGATCACCGGAAGCGGTGTTCTCTTCAGCCAGATATCGACCCCGCTGGAAAGGGTGCTGCTTTTTATGCCCTGCAACGCTTCCTCCTGGCCTTTGGGACCGTACACCCTGAAAGCCACACGGTCGTTTTCCCAGGCATAGTCGTCTACCCTTTCCGGTACCAGCCTGGAATAGGTTGAAATTTCAGATTCCGGAAGCGGCAGTTCAGCATCTGCTATAATCCTGTATTTTACGGTTTGACCGGCGCGAACATCAGCCTGAAACAGCAATTCTTTATTCTGCCCGTCAGTTTCGCCTGCGATCCACTGTATGGGAAGTACTTTTCCTTCAGCATCAATAATCCGGAGTGAGGCTTCTTTGTTTTTACTTAAAAATGACCGAAGATCGGAAACCGGTACCGAAACGACTTCCTTACGCGGAAATCCCAGCGTATTGGTCACCTGAATTGTGTTCTGAGCTTTTGCCTGACCGACAAATGCGCAACCGATTGCACACAACAAGCCGGAAAAAGATTTTTTTAGTTTAAACATAATTGAATCAGTTCAGTGAGTTTCAAAAATAAGAAAAAATAAAACACCGGGCAGAAAAATAAACCATTGGTTTTAAACCCAAGCTTTAAAATGACACTTAACCCATCGCGAACCCTATTTTCGTATCCATTATCTCCGTATTTCTTATCTTTAAACTTTAAATTTCATATTCCTATGAGTAAAGGCTCCGATCAAAATGCTGATCTTATCGACAGGCTGCGGACGATGCAGGCAGAATTGCTTCTTATATCCAGCTTAACAAAAGATCTGTCTTCTATTTTAAATAAAGATCAGTTGATGGTATATTTTCAGCGGACTTTGAAAGCTGAGCTTAAATACGACGGTCTTTCATTAATCACGAATCACGGTGACAAAAATGCCCTTTATTGCAGCACCGGAAATAGCAGGGTTTCCGGCGAGGGAAGTCATCCCTATTTTCAGAAGTGCATCAGGTCGGCAGAGCTTCAGTTTTTTGATCTGAAGGAGATCTCTGTCTCCGGACAGGATTTATTTAATACCGAAAAAAACTCAGGCATGCGGACAGCCGTTGGTTTCTGTTTACCTTCCATTGAAGACAATACACATCTGCTTTTTCTTTTTTATAAAAATTTCCTGACTGCTGATGATTTTCCTGAAAGAATTTTAAAAGGTATTGCCAACCAGCTGTCTATTACCATCAGGAATATCAATTTTAGCGAAAAATTTAAAAATATTCAGAGACCTGATTTTCAAGAATACGACGCAGAAGAGGTGCAAACGCAGAACCATGACGAGGGATTTTTTGGCATTATCGGCACCAGTGACGTCATGCAGGAAGTTTTCAGCCGGATTTCACAGGTTGCCCCTTCACAATCGACTGTAATTATCTATGGTGAAACAGGAACGGGAAAAGA
>JBMDXW010000371.1:0-5922 GCA_048594965.1 Chryseobacterium sp. | reverse complement strand
AGCTAACAGATGGCCGCATCCCGTCACCTGTGCTTTCGTTGTCTCATCATCGGGAGCATGTTCAAACCAGACTTCTTCTCCAGTTGTATCGTTACACAGCTTCAAAGGGCAATGGCAGTCGGTACAGTACCACTGACCGTTACTGGAGGCTTTGTCCACCATGACGTAATGGTCTTCACTGTCGAAGGCTATGTAGAGCTTTACATCCTGCAAGATGGATTTATGCATAATTATTCATTTCCTGCTGTCGGTAATCATCTTCAATGAAACAACAATCAGGAAAGACGGATATGCTTCGACAAATTAACCACGCAACCATTGAATTAATGAGCGTTGAGATATCGTCAATCCTGATTTTGCTGTTTAAATGTGCTGTAAGAGGTTTTGAGAGGGTTTTATGGCTAAAATAATGAACTTGTTGGCTTTATGATGTTGATAGCTTCTGAGCGGATTACAGGCTGTGTAAATACCTGCTTGTGATTACTCTGTTAAATTAACCTCGTGACTGGTCAATCCGTTCCTGAACCCATTTTTCTACTTCGCTTTGTAACCAGCGAGAACTACGGCCTAATTTAATTGGTTCTGGGAACTTCCCTTCGCTTATCAACTTGTAAAACCACTTATCCGTTAATCCGGTAAAGCTGGTAATGAAAGCCATATTAACCATTTTATCGTCAAGCAGGCGGGTAGTCTTGTTCTGAGCATCCATGAAGTATTCTCCATATGGATTATTGAGAGATATGGAGAAGCGTTGGTTATTATCAATAACCGTTGACGCATTCTCCTTCTCAACATCCACATGCCAGTAATGAAATAATTTTTACCATTACCTGACAGAACGGCCAAAATTACGATAACCATCTTCGTTGCTTTTACTGCGTTTTTTTGCGAGATAAAGTGCTCTCTGCATTAGCCTGATATATTCCCCTTCGTAACGGTAGCTATCTTTGAAGAGGTGGTAGCAGTTACTGGGAGGGAAGAACACCAGTTTTTTGTATTTCATACCTTCCAGCCCTATAGCGCTAATCCAGGCTTTATAAATCATTAGAGCTAATCCCTCTGGCTGTTCACCTACACTCAGATTTCTTCCATATCCCCCAAAACCGAGATACGCATCCCTGTTAATCATAAGTAAAACATGATAATGCTTTTTTCCTTCAGCACTGAACTCCCTTGCCCACGCATACCTGACCTCACACGGAAAGGTTCGCTTACCAGCTTTTTTCCTGCGTTTGAGACTGGCTTCTATCCTGGCTTCCAGGGAAGCGATGAAACGGGTGATGGCTCCAGCATCGGGATTATAGTTCGTCAGGCAATCTCGCAAGTCTTCATCCGGTAGTCTGAGGTCAAAACGTACAGCCAGTAAACGGGGACACTCATTCAGGGCTTGATTAATGGTTTCGTAAATACCCTTCACGTAGATTGGGTAAAGTGGTCCATAACTCTGGACAACCTTGCTCTGGAGAGCTTTGTTCAGGAGAGTCTTGTTCATTACATTTGCCTTTGTCTGTTTTGTTCAGATAGTTGAAGGCTCAGTAATGAATTACGGAAAAGCTCGACTCATGATGGTACTTCTGCTTTTCTATAAAAAGCATCAGTTCATATAGTTATTCGTATTAGCTCACAGGGAGCTGTAGTGTATTTACAAGGGATAATATTAATATATAGACATACTCAGGCTAACCCTGTGATAAGAGGAAGGCTTACTGTATCAGGACACACAGCCGACGCCGTAGATTAAAAAAATGTGATTTTTACTCTCAAGTTAACCCATTTTGGATGGTCCCGGACTGGGTAGCTATTTGGCACTTAGGGTCAGATACCTCCGTAAGATACTTGACTCACATTATCGAGTTATACACCGTGTTTTTGATAGTTTTGGGTGTTACTCTGTTACCGTAGTGAATGACGATGTGGGGATGAAGGGTTCGGCAAGGCATTGTAAGTGGAGTATTTTTTTACTCCATGAGTAGGATAGCGTTATTTAGTCAGGGGTGTGTTCAGGTGTGAAATCTGCCGTATGGGGTATGCTTTGAACCACGTTTAAAACGGGATCCCAAAATCCACGTGTGATTGGGGATCCCAGTAGAAATGAATGATTATTTTCATGGATTGAATATGGCTAGTAAAAACACAATAACAACACACATAAGTGATGATTTAGTCTATAGTGTAATAGAAAGAGAAATAGCGAAAACAAAGAAAAATCGCTCGGAGTTTTTACGTGAAATACTAGAAAAAGAATTTGCTGCACAAATTGAAGAGCAAAAAATACATTTAAATAATATGTATTCCTATACCAGATATTCTGATGCTTCAAGCGTGTATCCACTTAATGTGACGATTGATTCAGAACGACAAGTTACGAGTGATGGTTTTACTCGATTCAATAAAATTGATGAGGTTCTATATCATGAATATGAATCTCATTTTTTTGGTATGATGAGTTTTAGCCTGAAACAAATGATAAACTCGATAAAAAACGAAGTTCAAGGGTTGATTGCTGGAGTGTTCAAAGCTCAGTGGTTTAATATCGAATCTCAGTACGATAGTGCGGATATAAATCTTGTTTTTATAAACAGAGTTGATGTAAGTCTTTTCAGCCATAACGATGGGAAATTTTATGTGAGAATGAAAATTCACTTTCACGTTTCAAGATTTCTTTTTAGTGCTGTTGATAACGATAAGGATTTCCTGCGCATTGACTTCCTTAATATAAAATACCTTCGCTTTAAAGATGTTGCAATCAATGGATGCTTATCTAAGCAGTATGAACGTTATCTGTATTTAAAACCTACCAAAGAAGTATTACTTGGTGGTTTTTTTGCTGGTCTTTTGTATAGACCTAAAGAAAAGCAGGATTTGATGGCAGAAATTTGTGACCTGCTTTCCGAACAGAATTCCTCTAAAAACGGTATGCTGGAACTACCGGATAAGTTTGTGAAAATACATATCAATAGTGAACAGATTAAAGTAGATCGGCGCTCTTTCCGAAAAGGATTTCAGATGTTTGAAGAAAGAAGAAAAATACTTCATGCAGAAAAAAATAAGCCATCGTGGTTAAAGTGACATGCATTTTTATTCAAAAAAATATTATCTATATGCATGTTGCGATGCTGCCTGAGCTGTAATAGCTCCAGTCATATCCTTTGGAGGCTTACGGTATTCCCGAAAGCTGAACCCATTTCTCTGCTCAACACCTGAACCAAAGGCCATGCTCCTGTAAAGGGGCGTGGCCTTTGTCATTTATGCGACCGGAAAAAGGAACTATCCATGAAATTAACCAATCATTCTGCCATGCATCAACCGGACTCAACACAACTGAATGCCCTGTGGCAAGTATTGAAAAACGCTGACGTTATAGAAGCAGAAGGCGAATCAGTGATAGATAAGCCATTCCGACACTTTCCAGCGGGTACCGCTGTCCTCGAGATTTGGCTGTGGTTTGAATCCGTAGACGACACGTTCTCCGTAGCTGCAAAGCTATATAACACCGAAATCGTTCTGGCCTGCCATAACCAGCCTCCTCGTAAAAACTGACCATCCCGGAAATAAGGAATATGAAAACTACGTTACCCCCTCCCGTGGCTGAAATGTCACCTTACGCGCAACGTACCATCAGGCGCGCCCTGAATATTATCCGTGAACATCTGAACGAACCCGGAGAAGCGTTTACCTCCAGTTGCTCACTACGGAACTGGCTACGCCTGCACCTGGCCCTGCTGGAGCGTGAAGAGTTCTCTCTTCTCTGGCTGGATAACCAGAACCGCCTGATTGCTCACGAAACGCTTTTTAAAGGAACCATCAACAGCACCGAAATTCATTCCCGCGAAGTCGTGAAGTCCGGCCTTAAACATAACGCTGCCGCTGCAATACTGGCGCATAACCATCCCTCGGGCCATGCAGAACCCAGCAAAGCAGATTGGCAAATCACTGAGCATCTGAAAACCGCCCTCAACCTTGTCGATATTCGACTGCTGGACCATCTGGTTATTGGTGGGATGGATATCGTTTCATTTGCTGAACGGGGCTGGTTATAACCTCAGGGAGAGTATTTATGAAAATGGATAAAGAAACCGACACAGTACGGTGGGGACTCAACCGACCCGGTTCTCCTCAACCTGGTGCACGTCTGGTACAGGAAGGCAACCGCCTGCATTATTTAGCTGACCGCGCCGGAACAACTGGCGCGTTCAATGAAGAAGAGTGTCACCAGTTGAATAGCGCATTTCCGCACTTTATAGAGCAGATGGAATTGATGCTGCTCTCTGGTGAGCTTAACCCCCGCCATGCACATCGCGTAACTCTGTACCACAACGAACTGACCTGTGAAGCGGATACGCTCGGTAGCTGTGGCTACGTTTATATCGCTATCTATCCCACTCAACGTTAATTTCATTTCCCAACGAGAAACCTTATGAAAACTCTTCCTGCAAATCAGCGGGTGGCGAAGCCATGCCCGCCGCCTGTGCTCGTCTGGCAAACGCTACTTACACGCCTGCTGGAGCAACACTATGGCCTGACGCTGAACGATACGCCGTTCAGTGATGAGAACGTTATTCAGGAGCATATCAACGCCGGTATCACGCTGGCGGATGCCATTAACTTTCTGGTGGAAAAGTACGAACTGGTTCGTATCGATCGCAGGGGGTTTAACTGTCAGGAGCAGTCACCTTACCTTCGGGCGGTAGATATTTTACGGGCACGACAGGCAACCGGCCTGCTGCGGCAACGCCATCATCCTTCGGCACGCTGAATCTTGCGAGCCGTCTTTCCGATTTACCTTCCCGAACTTACTACCTTTTTGACTCATTGCATAATGCGCCTGCCATTTACGGCGGGCGTATTTGCTTTTTTTGGACAAAAATCATGCAAACAGAATCTGGACCCTGTCTTTGGAGAAAACACCTAATTTTCAATGTTGTTGTGAATGGATAGAGAAAAACTACGTCAGCACTGGACTTAAAACTTGTGAGCATGTTGTCGACGGCTTAATATAGCAACCATATGATAATTATTGGAAATATTTTAAAGAAAGGAATAAAGCATTCAGGAAAAATTGAACCTGAATTGCAACTGTTGGTAGAACTAATGAACGCTGCCCCAAAAGGATAATACCTGATGATATATTTTAAAGAGAGAACAGAATGGCAAAGCTAGGTTTCTTTTTTCTTGCTCCTGTTTGGGATGCGGTAATGTCGGTGAGTGAAATGCGTACACTCATAGAGCATACAGAATGGTCTATTGCCCAAGCAATTACAGAGGTTAACAAACCGGGCGTAGTACAAATGGAAGAGGTCATCATAGAGTATGATGATGAGCACAGCGACTATCATCAGTATTTTTACTATAAAGGTGTTTCGGGTGATTCAGAGGATGAGGTTAAGGCCACATACATATATCAGCTTTCGAAGATGCTCAGATATTCAGCTTTTATGGTCCTGTACGGCCTCTTTGAGTTTCATATGGTGAAGTGCTACGAGTTAATGATTAAAGCGTCCGGTTATGTGGAAACAAAGGCTGACACTCAAAAAGCATTTTTGCAGAAAGCTCACAATATACTTAATCAAGTCATTAATTGTGGGCCAGGAAATGATATTGAGGATGTTGACCATTTGAGGCATATTCGTAACAAGATCGCACATCATAATGGAGAAGTTATTGAATATGGTCAGGACCCAAATAGTAATCGAGCTGTTATCAGGGCCATACGGCGGACAATACAGGATGGTGTTCTGCGCATGAATAGCTTTAATGAAATCGTATTAAATAGAGAATTTTTGCCTTACTCTGTAAGTCAAATTGAACGATATCTCACAGAGATGAAAGTTTCTGTGCAGGCGTATTATCAAAGCAATCAAGCCGAAAGAAGTGCAAACGTGTCAAGAATGACATAACTGTTAGTTACTGGAGAGTATCAGC
>JBMDXW010000370.1:0-15037 GCA_048594965.1 Chryseobacterium sp. | reverse complement strand
AATAGACTACTCTCGTAAAACCGACCGCCAGAAATTCCCATCCAGCGGAGGGGTGGCGAAAATTCAACGAATTTTTGACGGGGTGGTTATTGATACTCACCCGGCTTTGAACACGAAGGACACGAAGGTTTTTTTGAAAGGTTTGAGCGTATTTTAAGGTTCACAAAGCCGTTTCACTTGGAAGAGCACGCGGGGAAAATGGCGAGAGGATTGTTTTTAACGCTAAGATCTTTCAATTACCTGCCATTGCCATTGTACGCCGTGTCCCAATCTTTCATGACGGGATCGTAGCCTGCTTTTTTAATGATATTCCTGATTTCATCCATGCTTCTTTCGTCACTGGTTTCAAACTGTTCGAGAGATTCTTTATCAACGGCATATCCTCCGGGATTGGTTTTTGAAGCAGCACTCATGGCGGTTGCTCCCAGGGAAATGATGTTGTTCCTGAACTTTTCGTTTTCCCGGGTCGAGATGGAAATCTCCAGGTCTTCGTTCCAGATCCTGTAAGCGCAGATCAGCTGCAATAAATCCCGATCCGACATCACAAAGTTCGGCTCGATGATGCCTTCCGCCGGACGAAGCCTGGGAAAGGATACCGAAAACCGGCTCTTCCAATACTGTTTCTGAAGGTAGTCGATATGAAGGGCATTGAAAAAGCTGTCCACCCGCCAGTCTTCCAATCCCAACAGCACCCCCAGCCCCATCCTATGAATTCCCGCTTTCCCGATCCTGTCGGGGGTCTCCAGCCGGAAAGTGAAATTGGACTTCTTCCCTTTCGGATGGTATTCTTTATACACTTCCCGATGGTAGGTTTCCTGGTATACGAGAACCGCGTTTACTCCCGCTTCATGCAGCTGCCTGTATTCTTCCTCCGACAAAGGCTGGACCTCAACGGAAATATTCGCAAAGTGTGGCTTCAGCAATCGCACGGCATTCAGAAAATATCCGGTTCCGACCTTTTTACTGGCCTCCCCGCTGACCAGCAGAACATGGTTTACACCCATTGCTTTTAACACGGAAGCTTCAATCATTAATTCTGTGTCAGTCAGCGTTTTCCTTTTAATGGAATTATCTAAACTAAACCCACAATAGGTACAGATATTCTGGCATTCATTGCTCAGATATAAAGGGGCATACAGCTGGATGGTTTTTCCAAAACGCTTCCGGGTGAGCTGTTGCGCCCTATTTGCCATTGATTCCAGTTTCTGCGCTGCCACAGGCGACAGAAAATTCAGGAAATCCTCCAGGGCCATGTGCGTTTTCTGCAGGCTTCTTTCGACATCGGACAAGGTTACTTTTCCGAGCCTTTCCTTTATTTCATCCCATTGGTAATGTTCAAAGAGGTCTGTAAAACTTTTCATTCAATGTGGTTCAATTATATATGTTATTTTTATTCCCAGGATTTTATCCTGTTTTTGGTAAATCTTCCTCCCGGATCAGAGTGCATCCTATCCTTTCAGTTCGTCCCTTCAGGGCTTTTCTGCTGTATATTCAGTTACTCGAACAAAAAAGAAGTCAGCGGACTTGATGCTTCTGCATGCTGAGCAATAGCCCCCAGTCCTGCTTCAAAAGCTCTCCGTCCGGCTATGATCCCTTCTTTAAAAGCCAGCGCCATCCGTACAGGATCATTTGCAACCGCGATGGCCGTATTTACCAGAACGGCATCCGCCCCCATTTCCATTGCTTTTGCCGCATCGGAAGGAGCGCCGATCCCGGCATCGACGACTACAGGAACATTCGTCTGGCTGATGATGATCTCTAAAAAATCTAGGGTCCTGAGTCCTTTATTGGTTCCGATCGGTGCCCCTAAAGGCATGACCACTGCTGTTCCCGCATCTTCCAGACGCTTACACAACACCGGATCGGCATGAATGTAAGGCATGACCACAAATCCCAGTTTTGCCAGCTCTTCCGTGGCATAAAGGGTTTCGATGGGATCGGGCAGCAAATATTTCGGATCGGGATGAATTTCCAGCTTTACCCAGTTGGTTTCCAGGGCTTCCCTCGCCAATTGCGCGGCCAATACGGCTTCCTTTGCCGTCCTTGCCCCCGAAGTATTAGGGAGAAGATGCGTTTTTGCGGGTTTCAATGCGTTCAGCAGATCATCTTCTGAAGATCGCGCGTCTATTCTTTTCAAGGCCATGGTGACCATCTCACTCCCGGAAGCGATGACGGAATCGGTCATCTGTGACAGATCTCCAAATTTTCCCGTGCCCAGGAACAGCCTGGATCCGAATATCCGGTCTGCTATTTTTAATTTCTGATTGTTCATAATTAATGCAATGCTGTTTTAAAATCTTTGATTAATGAAGGTTTACCGGTGATCTGCCCGGAGACAGAAACCCCGTAAACACCGATCTGCTGAAGCAATTCGATGTCAGTAAGCATCACCCCGCCAATGGCAAATATCTTAGGAATTTTCAGTGATCTTTCCTTTAATTCCTGTATAATGTTCTGATAGCCTTTAAATCCTAATACAGGGCTTAACTTTTCTTTGGTTTCGGTAAACCGCAGAGGCCCAAGACCAATATAATCGCAGGATTCTGCCATTCTACGGAGTACGTCCTCAATGGTATTGGCCGTGCCCCCAATGATCTTATTTTCACCCAGGATACTTCTTGCCTTTTCTACCGGCATATCCTGCAAACCTACATGGACGCCATCCGCCTCAAGATCCCTGGCAACCTGAACATGATCGTTGATGATACAGACGGCCTGATATTCTGAACAAAGTATTTTTGTTTTTTCGCAAAGCCGGATGAATTCTTCTTCAGGTGCGTTCTTCCAGCGGACCTGTATCCACTCTATGCCATGATCAAGTGCTTTCCTGATGTTCAGCTCCTGGCCTTCCATGGTAAGTCCCTGAGAGATGTATTGTAGTTTTTTCATTTTTCTATTTTGATTTAACGCGAAGAGCGCTAAGATTTTTTGACTGTTCAACTTTTCTAAGCTCGACAAGATGCTTCACTCAACAAAGACCGCAAGACTTTAAGAGTGAAATCCCAATAAAGTCGGACTGCTTGTTAAAAATTTTTCGATATATGATTTTCCCTTCCTACAGGCCTGTTCTATATTTTCTCCTTTTGCTAAATAACCTGCGATAGCTGAAGAAAGGACACAGCCTGAGCCGTGTTTGGGATAAAAAGCTAAAGTTGTGTTTACCGGATCAATTGAAATTTCTTTTCCCTCATGAATCAAAATATCCGTTCCCGGCTTATCGGCTCTGTGCCCTCCTTTGATTAAAACCGAACATGAACCATCCCCAACTTCAAAAACATGATTTTCGTGCAAAACTTTATATTCATTATAATTTGGTGTAAGTAAATCAAGCTGTGTGATCACATTTTCCAGTTGGGAAATGGTGTTCGTGTCAAAAAAGGAAAATTCCGAAGTACTCTTTAAAACCGGGTCCCAGACCATTATTACATCCGGATGATTTGCTTTAATGGCCAGGATTATTTCATTTAAAAACCCAGCGTCTTTTACCACGCCCATTTTCACCACTTTCACGGAATAGGTTTTCATTAAAATATCAATTGCTGAAAGAATTGTTTCCAAAGGCTGCCATTCAAGGCTGAAGCACTGAGATCCGGTCTGGACGGTCATGGCCGTACAGACTCCCAACCCCTGAACTTTCAGCTTTTCAAATGTTTTAATATCCGCCAGCAGGCCTGCTCCCCCACTTGGATCGTAGCCTGCAATACTCATTACGAAAGGACGCTCTGTCTGCATTTAACGAAAACTTTAACGGGTTCTTCACTTTCCCAAATCGCGCCCAATAAAGCTACTCCGTCAGCTTCACTGTTGAAAACTTCATGAATGTTGTTTTCATTAATTCCTCCCAGTGGAATAAGCTTTACCCTCGGATTATTTCTGTTTTTAATATCATATAAAACCGTTGAATCCTCTCCATATCCTTTTTTCGAAATACTTGGGAAAACCGGACTGATAAAAGCATATTCCCATTCTTCATTCAATGCATTAAAAGTTTCGATGTCATGAACCGAAGTTGAAATGAGTTTATCCGTAAAAGGTTTAAAAAGTCCATTTTCCCTGTCATTTTCCCTGAAATGAAGTCTTGAAATATTAAAATCATCCGCCAGATCATAATGGCTGTGCAGAACCAACTGATGATGAAACTGCATATCGATTTCCCGGATAAAGTCTTCCATTTCTTCCTGACTCATAGACGGCTTTCTGAGATGAAGTAAATCCAGTCCTTCTTGAAACAATTCATTAATGATTTCGGTTTCTTTTTGAAAACGTTCTTCGGGCGTGATAACGATGATCATATATAAATTTCCTTTCCTTTTTCAATGAATTCCTGGGATTTGTCGAGCATTCCTTTTTCTGCCGATTCCCTGATTTCCTGCGTGATTTTCATCGAGCAGAATTTCGGTCCGCACATCGAACAGAAATGCGCAATCTTAGCACCGTCAGCAGGAAGTGTTTCATCGTGATAAGACCTTGCCGTTTCCGGATCCAACGAAAGGTTGAACTGATCTTCCCACCGGAATTCAAATCTTGCTTTACTTAAAGCATTATCACGATACTGCGCTCCGGGATGTCCTTTTGCCAGATCTGCAGCATGAGCAGCAAGCTTATAGGTAATCACCCCAACTTTTACATCTTCTTTATTCGGAAGCCCCAAATGTTCTTTTGGCGTCACGTAGCACAACATCGCACAGCCAAACCAGCCGATCATGGCCGCTCCGATCCCGGAAGTAATGTGATCGTAGCCCGGCGCAATATCTGTCGTTAATGGCCCTAAGGTGTAAAACGGTGCTTCCTGGCATACTTCCAATTGCTTGTCCATATTTTCTTTAATCATGTGCATCGGAACGTGTCCCGGCCCTTCGATCATCACCTGAACGTTATGCTTCCAGGCAATTTTGGTTAATTCTCCCAATGTTTCAAGCTCGGCAAACTGGGCTTCATCATTGGCATCGGCAATCGAACCCGGACGAAGACCATCTCCCAGGGAAAAAGCCACATCATATTTTTTCATGATCTCGCAGATCTCCTCGAAATGAGTATATAAAAAGTTTTCTTTGTGGTGGAAAAGACACCATTTCGCCATGATAGAACCGCCCCTGGAAACAATTCCCGTCACTCTTTTTGCGGTAAGATGGATATATCGCAACAAAACACCGGCATGAATCGTGAAATAAGAAACACCCTGCTCTGCCTGCTCGATCAAGGTATCTTTAAAAATTTCCCATGTTAAATCCTCGGCAATACCTTTTACTTTTTCCAGAGCCTGGTAGATCGGTACGGTACCGATCGGAACCGGACTGTTCCTGATGATCCATTCCCTGGTTTCGTGGATATTTTTCCCGGTAGAAAGATCCATAATGGTGTCTGCGCCCCATCGACATGCCCAGACGGCTTTTTCAACTTCTTCGTCGATGCTTGAAGAAACGGCACTGTTTCCGATATTGGCATTGATTTTAACTAAAAAATTTCTTCCAATGATCATCGGCTCGCTTTCCGGGTGGTTGATATTATTGGGAATGATGGCCCTGCCTGCCGCGATTTCGTCTCTTACGAATTCGGGAGTGATCTTATTTTTCGGGGTTCTTGCACCAAAGCTGTTCCCTTCATGCTGAAAGGCCATTTCCCTGGAAACGTAATCCAGCTTCTCGATCCGCTGGTTTTCCCTGATGGCAATGTATTCCATTTCGGGCGTGATAATGCCTTGCTTTGCGTAGTATAACTGGGTAACTTCCTTTCCTTCCCTGGCAACTTTCGGTTTGTGGTTGTACGAGAAACGGAGTTCATCCAGCCTGGAATCGGCAAGACGTGCTTTTCCGTATTCTGATGTGATCCCGTCAAGAATTTCGACATCGTTTCTGTCCAAGATCCATTGTTCGCGAATTCTCGGGAGACCTTTTTCAATATTAATTTCAGAATTTTCGTCGGTGTAAGGTCCTGAAGTATCGTAAACGGTTACCGGTGGATTATGTTCTAAGGTTCCATTGGAGAGTTTCGTGGAACTGAGTTCTATCTCGCGCATTGCTACCTGAATGGGATGAATTTCCCCTTCAACATAGATTTTCTTTGAGTTCGGAAACGGCGAACGGGTGATGTGATGAGCCATACAAATTTGTTTTATGTGGAATTAACCGCCTTGGGTGGCAGTGATAATTAAGATTGAATCTTTGTCGTTGAGGAAGGTCTCCGCCCAGAATGCCTGCGGAACAATGCGGTTGTTAAGTGCGACGGCTATGCCTTTCCTTTTATGGGGAATTTCCATAGCCAATAATGCTTCCAGTGTTTCCGGAAGTGCGTCGAATGTTCTTAATGTGTGGTTGATTGTGAGCTCCATTCCTAAATTTTTTACATAAACTTTAGGAATGCCTATGATGGTACAATAGAATGTACCGCAAAGTCATTTCACTTTTCCCTACGCTAGTATGATCTAGAAATCAGGTTCAAAGGGTAAAATCTCAGCCTGTTTTGTCAACAGACACCCCTAAAGTTGAAACGAAGGTAGAGATTTTTTTGGAACGGACAAAATTCTAAGCCAGGGAATAAAAAAACAATCCCGCCCTGGGATGTTTATTTACGTTTAAAATATATTTAATAATAAAGCTTTAATTTTCCGTCCGGAGTGTATGTATTGGTCCATGTCATTTCATTAAAGAATGTTTCCTGTCCAACAAAATTAAACTCCTGGGTTTTTATTTTTTGAAAATTGTTTTTTGATAAAGATAAATAAAAGTAATCTTCGAAAATCCTAAGACTTTGAAATGGATTGGATACGGTATCGAAGTTACTGAACTCTACTTTCTTCATAACATACGCGTCAACATTATCATGCCTCTCAGTAGTTGTTGCTGTCAACAAATTACCTGAAACATCATATGTGAACTTGTCAACATAAGTTAAGATGTAATCACCAGGATCATCAGGAAAGTAAGGCATATTGGGTAGCTCAGTTAAAATTTCAACAAGTTTTCCTGTTGCATCATATTTGTAGCTGAGATGTTTTTCCCATTCTATAGAAGACGGAGCATATATAATGGATTTTATGAGTCTTTTTTGACTATCAAATTCAAAATATTTCTTATTTACCTGAGGATTAAAAGTTGAATTTGAGCTGTAGGTATTCATTTCCGCCGAATTTCCACTATACGTAACTGTGGTATATATCCAGTTTGAGAAAAAATTTGGAATTCCTGCCGCACTGCTCATCTGTACTATTCCCCCTATTTTTTTGGTTACCTGTCCTTGTGAGTTGTATTCAAAATAACAGTTTGGGTCATTTGCTTCCGAAGTCTGTAATAATATTGGAAATTGTGATGATATCTTATCAGGATTTACCACTATAGTTTCTGAAACTTCATCAAGCACCTCATTTTCAGAGGTAGAACATGAAGTTATGATTAATAAAAAAGCTAAAAAATAAAAGTTTAATTTCATTCGTAGTTCTAATTTTCACAAGCCTTCCAGATCGCATCATTCTGCGGAACCGGTGCTATAATTTCGATATTTTCTTTGGTCACCGGATGAATAAATTCCAGCTTTCTGGCGTGGAGATTAATTCCGCCGTCCGGATTCGATCGGGGCGAGCCATATTTCAAGTCCCCTTTAATCGGAACCCCTATTTTAGAAAGCTGAGCCCTGATCTGATGATGTCTTCCGGTTTCCAGGTCGATTTCCAGTAACAGATAATTGTCTAAAGTTTTAATCACGTGGTACGTGAGAATGGCTTCTTTGGCACCCTCGGTCGCTTTTGGGAAAACGATAGCCTTGTTATTTTTCTCATTTTTCTTTAAATAGTGAACGAGCCTTTGGGTTCCAGGGATCATTTCTTTTGCCACAACGGCCCAGTAGGTCTTTTTGATTTCCCGGTTTTTAACCATCTGGGTCAGACGGGTCAATGCTTTGGACGTTTTAGCATAAATCACCAGACCTGAAGTCGGCCGGTCAATGCGGTGAACCAGGCCCAAAAATACATTCCCGGGTTTACCGTCTCTTTTTTTGATGAAGTTTTTAATGGAATCCAGCAAGGATTCGTCACCGGTTTTATCGCCCTGAACGAGCTGCCCGACTTTCTTATTGATCACCAGTAGATGGTTGTCTTCATACACGATCTGCTCTTCCATGATCTACTGACGGTAAGTGGGTCTGCTGATAAATGAAAGTATAATTCCTCCCAAAAGCCCGATGGTTTTAAGAGACTCCAGCCTGGAGCCGATCGGGATCAGAAGTCCGCCAAGCACGCATATTACCGCTGCGGCATACATTGCGTAGGAAAAATTTTTATTGGACAGTAACGGTGCCTGTAAAAAAAAGCTTGCGCCGATAAGAATGTAGAAAATTCTTCTTGACAATAACGTATTGATTTCCGGAGAGAATAGATTAAACCATCCTGCCACAAGACAAACCAGAGCAGCAATCGATAAAATTCCCTGAATAGACTGTTGATTTCTCATGAATTAATAACTTTCGTTTTCGTTGGGGAAATCCTGGCCTTTTACATCTTTTACGTATTGGGCCACAGCTCCGGTGATTTCGGTATAAAGATCAAGATATCTTCTCAAAAACTTCGGACTGAAGCCTTTGTTCATTCCCACCATATCGTGGTATACCAGCACCTGTCCGTCGCAGTGTGCCCCGGCTCCGATACCGATTGTCGGGATAGAGATAGCTTCTGTCACTTTTTTGGCAAGATCAGCAGGAATTTTCTCTAAAACCACTGCAAAACAGCCCAGTTCTTCCAACAATTGCGCATCAGCAATTAATTTTTCGGCTTCAGCTTCTTCCTTTGCTCTTACTTTATAGGTTCCGAATTTGTAAATCGACTGAGGGGTTAATCCCAAGTGCCCCATTACAGGAATTCCGGCGTTGATGATCTTTTTAATTGATTTTGAAATTTCTTTGCCGCCCTCGATTTTTACCGCATGGGCACCACCTTCCTTCATCATTCTTACCGCTGATTCCAGCGCTTTTTCAGGATTGCTCTGGTAGGTCCCGAAAGGGAGATCGGCTACGACCAAAGCCCTGTCGGTTCCTCTGACCACACTCTGGGAATGGTAGATCATCTGGTCTAAAGTAATGGGCAATGTGGTTTCAAAACCTGCCATTACGTTAGCGGCAGAATCACCGATGAGAACCGCATCAATTCCTCCCGCATCCACCATTTTCGCGGTGGTGTAATCGTACGCCGTAAGCATGGTTATTTTTTCCTTGTCAAATTTCATTTTGCGCAAGGTTTCAGTGGTAACTTTCTTAATTTCAGAATGAACAGACATAATGTATCTATTTTATAAAGTTAAAAAGTCGGCGCTGGGCCGACTTGAAGTTTTTATGGATTTATAAAACTACGTGACCGAGTTTCATTAATTTGTCGTGGTTGAGAATTTTGATGTTTCGTCCGTCTACTTCGATGAGATTGTCTCCCTTGAATTCGGAGATGAGACGAATGGCACTTTCGGTAGCGGTACCGATGATGTTGGCGATCTCTTCGCGGGTTAAGGAAATTTTGATGAAACCTTCCGGATCGACACCTAATTTCTGTTCCAGAAGCAATAAAATCTCAGCAAGTCTTTCTCTTACTGTTTTTTGTGCCAGGAAAGTAATGGTATTGGAAGATTCTCCGAGTTCGTAAGCAATTTTCTGAAGCATCACAAAAGACAGCTGCGGATCTACTTCCAGAAGATACATAAACACATCCGCCGGCAGAAAAGTAGCCTCAATGTCGGTCATGGCTTCCGCTTTTGCCTGGAAATTTTCTCCGCAAAGTAAAGAACGGTAACCGATGATATCGCCTTCTTTGATAAATCTTAAAATCTGATCTTTTCCGAATGCCCCGGATTTCGAGAGTTTAGCGGCTCCTTTTTCCAAAACAAACACTCCTTTCGGCGCTTCTCCGTCTTCGAAAATCGTATCATGCTTCTGAAAAGTCAGTTTCTTTTTAGCATTGATATATTTCTCAAAATCAGCACTGGAAAGTCGATCCCTGAATGATTTATCATTAAAAACTCTGGCGAACCTGTCCTCGATTGCAATCTGTTGTTCCTGCGACATTTTATATGACATTTATCACAAAAATAGAACTTTTTAACTCGATAAACAAAAAAATTTGTTATAATTTTGTCGTTCAATAATTTATGGAGGTGAGCGAGAACTGTTTTCATTGTGGTCAAGGTATCGAAAAAGAAAGAATTTTATTTGATGAGAAGACTTTCTGTTGCAACGGTTGCAAATCGGTCTACGAAATACTGAATACCAATAATTTAAGTAATTTCTATGAACTGAATAAGCGCGCGGGAATACGTCCTGATGAAAGCTCATCCCAATTCGACTACCTGGACACCCCGGAAATCTTTGAGAAAGTGACGGATTTTTCTGAAGGCAACACCAGCCTTGTCACCTTTAAAATTCCTGTCATCCACTGTTCTTCATGCATCTGGTTACTGGAGAGCCTTCATACTTTAAACGATCACATTAACTATTCCCAGGTTAATTTTACGAGAAAAACATTACAGATTTCATTTAACCACAGCAACCTAAAGCTAAGTGAACTCGCCAATTTCCTCACCAATCTTGGCTATAAACCGGTGATCAGCCTGGAAACTGCGGATAAAAACGTGGAGCATCTGGACAAGTCGCTGCTTGTAAAATTCGCTATTGCCGCATTTGCCTTCGGAAACGGAATGTTTCTTGCCTTCCCGGAATACATCGGCGGAGAAGATTACTGGATGGAACATTACAAAGGCCTTTTCCGTGCTTTGATGTGCCTGCTTGCCATCCCTGTGGTTGTTTATTCTGCTTCGGATTATTATAAATCAGCCTGGTATGGCCTTAAAAACAAAATCGTTAACATCGATGTACCGATCGTTCTGGGAATTATTGTTCTTTTCGGACGCAGCCTGTACGAGGTTGCCACCGATTACGGACCCGGATATTTCGATACGCTTTGCGGCTTGTTGTTCTTCATGCTTCTCGGTAAGATTTTCCAGAAAAGAACCTACAATGCGCTTTCCTATGACAGAGATTACAAATCTTTTTATCCGATTGCGGTTACAAAGGTTGATTTTGAAGGCAAACAGGACAATATTCTTCTTTCGGAAATTAAAATAGGCGACCGTATTTTAGTAAGAAACCAGGAAATTATTCCTGTTGACGCTATTTTGATTAACGGAGAAGGAAATATAGACAACAGTTTTATTACCGGTGAAAGCGCCACCATCAGCAAGCAGCCTGGTGATAAAATCTTTGCCGGAGGAAAACAGATCGGCTCTTCACTTGAACTGGAAGTTATCAAAAATGTTGACCAGAGTTATTTAACTCAGCTTTGGAACAAGGAGGCATTCAAAAAACACGAAACCGGACTTGATACCTTAACCAATAATGTCAGTAAATATTTCACATTCATCATTTTAGGTATTGCTTTAGCTTCCGGGATTTATTGGTACTTTATTGATCTTGATAAAATGTTCCAGGTCATTTCCGCCATCCTGATCATTGCCTGCCCATGTGCACTCGCCTTGTCTGCTCCTTTTACTTTCGGCCACATTATGAGGATTTTAGGCAGAAATAAATTTTACGTAAAAGATACTTTAACGATAGAGAAAATATCTAAACTGGATACGATTGTTTTCGATAAAACGGGAACGATCACGCACCGGAAAAAATCCAACATCAAATACGAAGGTTCAGAGATCAATGAGTTTGATTTATTGAATATTAAAACTTTATTAAAGAACTCGAATCACCCGCTTTCAAAATCCCTGTACGATTTTCTCGAAGTGAATGACGATTATTATCTTGTCGAAAACTTCCGGGAAATTTCAGGAAAAGGATATGAAGCAAGTGTAAGAGGAACCCTTTATAAAATTGGTTCTGCCAAATACAACAACCAGGAGTCCAAGAACCTGGAGACCGCTGTTTACATCAGCAGAAACAATGAGTTTTTAGGTAAATTCATATTTAAAAACGAGTACCGAGAAAACCTCAGAAGTTTATTTAAAAAACTCACCGGGTACCATGTTTTTATCTTGAGCGGCGACAATGCTTCCGAAGAGAATCAACTGAAAGAATTAATTCCGGCTTACAAAGGAATGGCTTTCAACCAAAGCCCCGAAGACAAGCTAAACTACATCAAAAATCTTCAGGATCAAAACTTTAAGGTCGCGATGCTGGGAGACGGACTGAACGATGCCGGAGCTCTCAAGCAAAGCAATGTAGGCATTGCCATTGCCGACGACACCAACAGCTTCACCCCTTCTTCCGATGTGATCATGAATGGTGAAAAGGTAGTACACCTCGACAAATACCTGAATGTCTGCAAAGGCTCGATGACGATTGTGAAAATAACATTCATAATCAGTTTCCTTTACAATGTTGTCGGATTGAGCTATGCGGTTACGGGACATATGCATCCTCTTTTTGCAGCTTTGATCATGCCGGCAAGTTCCATTACAGTGGTTTCATTCACTACACTTTCGACCTGGATTCTGGGTAGGAAATATTTCAGAAGAGGCGCGTAAACGCCCTTATTTAGACTGATTTTAAATTAGCCGAAACCCATATTTCGTGACGAATGTCATTATTTTTCACTAAATTTGAACCCCGAAAATAGGTTAATTTTGTTGTCTAATGGATATTCTATATTTAATGATCCTTTGCAGTGTTTCTTTAGCTGCAGTTTTTCTGGTCGTGTTTATAGTGTACGCCAGAAAAGGTCAGTTTGAGGACGACGAATCCCCGGCTGTCAGAATTCTTTTCGACTCTGATGAAATCAAGGAAAAAGATGATACTGGCAACAAAGAAAACGATGATGAAAAGGGAGAAGTAAAAAAAATTGAAGAAAAAAGTGAATAGTTGATATGGAAACACAAAAGTTTAGTTATGACAACAGTATTGTCCGGGCATTCCTTTATGCGACCGTAGTTTTCGGGATCATAGGGTTTTTGTTTGGGCTTACAGCTGCATTAATGCTTTTCTACCCTGAGCTTCCGGAATTTTTATTTGGAACGGATGACACCACCATTAGCAGTATGGGAGGTAGTATACAAGGCTTAATAAACACACATGGCGCATTTGGGTTCGGAAGAATCAGGATGCTGCACACCTCCACAGTTATTTTTGCATTCGTTATGAATGTGGTTTACGTAGGAGTTTATTATTCTTTGCAGCGACTGCTGAAAACAAGAATGTACAGTGACACCCTGTCCTGGATCCACTTCTGGACCTGGCAGATTATGATCGTAGTGACTTACATTACGTTCTTCATGGGAATCAATACCTCTAAAGAATACGCAGAGCACGAATGGCCGATCGATATTTTAATTACCATTTCATGGGTGATCTTCGGGGCCAATATGTTCTTAACCATCGCCAAGAGAAGAGTGAGACACTTATACGTGGCTATCTGGTTCTACGTAGGAACATGGATCGCTGTGGCAATGCTTCACATTTTCAATAACCTGGAAGTACCTTTATCTTTCACCGGATGGAAATCTTATTCGGCGTATGCGGGCGTAAAAGACGCCATCGTACAGTGGTGGTACGGTCACAATGCGGTTGCATTCGTACTGACTACACCGGTTTTGGGTCTGATGTATTACTTCTTGCCAAAAGCGGCAGACCGACCGGTTTTCTCGTATAAATTATCGATTATTCACTTCTGGTCACTGATCTTCGTTTATATCTGGGCCGGTCCTCACCACCTTCAGTATACAGCGCTTCCGGCTTGGGCTCAGGCAGTGGGAACAGGGTTCTCCATCATGCTGATCGCACCATCCTGGGGTGGGATGCTGAACGGATTATTAACCTTAAGAGGTGCCTGGGATAAAGTAAGAGAGAATCCTATTCTCAAATTCTTCGTTGTTGCGGTAACCTGTTATGGGATGGCAACGTTTGAAGGGCCGTTATTGGCTACAAAAAACATCAACAAAATCGGTCACTTCACTGACTGGGTAATCGGACACGTACACTTAGGTGCTCTCGGATGGAATGGTTTCATGGCATTCGGGGTGATCTATTATCTGATCCCAATCTTGTGGAGAACGAAATTATATTCCGTAAAATTGGCCAACTGGCATTTCTGGCTGGGAACATTGGGTATCATTTTCTACGCGGTACCGATGTACATCTCAGGATTTACCCAGGGATTAATGTGGAAGCAGTTCAACCCGGACGGAACATTGGTCTGGAAACACTGGCTGGATACCGTAACGGCGATCATTCCTTATGTCAAGATGAGATTCGTAGGAGGATTGTTTTATCTTTCCGGAGCTCTTTTAATGGTGGTAAACCTTATTGCTACCGTAAGGAAAGGATCATTCCAGAAAGATGTACCGGCGGAAGCACCTGCTTTGGCTAACATCAGTGGAAAACGTAAAGAAGGAGAAGGAACTCACCTTTGGTTAGAGAGAACTCCTGTATTAATGGGTATTTTATCTTTACTGACGATCTCTATCGGTAGTATGGTGGAAATCATCCCTACGTTATCGCTTAAGAAAAGTGTACCGACGATTTCAGCAGTGAAGCCTTATTCTCCGCTTGAACTGGAAGGTAGAGATATTTATATCAGAGAAGGATGTAACGCTTGTCACTCACAGATGGTAAGACCGTTCAGAGATGAGATTGTAAGATTCAACGGTAAAAACGGACAGTACTCCAAAGCAGGGGAATTCGTATATGACAGACCGTTCCTTTGGGGATCAAAAAGAACCGGACCGGATTTGCATAGAGAAGGAGGTAAAAACCCGAGCTCATGGCACTATAAACACATGTACAACCCGAGATCTACTTCCGCAGGTTCCATCATGCCTCGTTATCCTTGGCTGATCGCTACCAACTTGGACCGATCTAAAATGGTCGACAAGATGAAGCTGATGAAGAGTGCATTTGAAGTACCTTACACTAAGGCTGAAATAGATTCTGCCAATTCGTGGGCAGACAACCAGGCTTCTAAAATTGTAAGAGATATCTTCTCAGAAGCTGCCGACCTTAAGGATGCTTATGCAAAAAGACCTAAAGGCGAGCTTGAGAAAAAAGAGATCGTAGCCCTTATTTCTTA
>JBMDXW010000037.1:0-4842 GCA_048594965.1 Chryseobacterium sp. | reverse complement strand
TATGCTTTATCAGATCCGTTTTTGATGTTTCTTGCTCTCTTTTAATATTAACGCAAAGTCTGATGATTATTCCGTTGATTTTTTAAGGGGGCAAAGTGTGGCGGCAGGGCCGCTGATGAAGCGTGTGTATAGGTGTAAGCTTAATCAGATCAGTTTGCTGATCCTTCTTTGCCTCCTCAATGATATGCAGAGAAACATAAAACTTTGCGTTAAACAAAACAGGAACCAGCTTGAAATGACTTCTCTCTTTTGCTTCCTCTCATGATCATTAAGAAGATAGGAAACATTGATTATAAAAAGGAGAAAAGAAAGCTGAGTGATGGCTCTGATTTTAGTTTAAATATTTATTTTTAAAAAAAGTTTATCATGTTTACAACCTTTTATGGATTTTATGCATCTATGTAGATATAAAGCCTGATTATGGAACGAGAGCTATTATTGGAATGTCAGCGGAACGACCGCAATGCGCAGCGGAAAGTCTATGAACGGATGGCGGGAAAGCTGTACTCGGTCTGCAAACGCTATCTGAAAAACGACGAAGATATCGAAGAAGTTCTGGCCGACACTTTTTATAAGATTTTTACTAAAATAGATCAGCTTCATCAGCCGGAAGTTTTTGATGCATGGGCCAAAAAAATTGCCGTTAATGAATGCCTGCAAAAGCTGAGAGCTACAAAAAAGCTGCATATTTCGCTGGAAGAAAATCATATCGGTTTTACCGATGACACGATTGAAAATGTCTCTTTTGAGAAAGACATCCTCAGTCTCCTGAATTTTCTGCCGGAGGGCTGCCGGGCCATTTTCAACCTTTTTGCTATTGAAGGTTATCCCCATAAGGAAATTGCATCGATGCTTTCCATCAGCGAGGGAACCTCAAAATCGCAGCTTAATTTCGCAAGGAAAAAGTTGCAGGAACTTCTAGTCAACCAACATATTTAAACTTTAAGTAATGGAAAATAATCACGATATCGATAAAGCTTTCAACGAGGCCTCTAAAAATTCGGAAGAGCCTGCGACTTTTCCTGGTTTTGATAAAGTCTGGGCTAAAGTGGAGGAAAGACTGGATAAAAAAGAAGAAAAGAAAAGGCGGATGATCCCGTTGTGGATCCCTTACGGCATCGCAGCCAGCATCCTGTTGGTATCCGGAATTTTCTATTTTACCCGTGAAGAGGCAAATCCGGAAATGCAACAGAAAGTCATTGCCGACCATACTGAGCTACAGAAGGATCTTCCTGCTGAATCTTCCGCACAGGTAAAGGATATTGACCGCCTGGTAAAAGCGAATATTAAAAAAGATACTTCAGGTTTTCTTTCCAAAGATGTAGTGGTTTACCGGTCTTCAACCCTGAAGACTCCTCTTCCGGCACCGGCGGTTTCTGAAGAGGATGCTGCTGTGGCCTATCATGAGGAGGCAGCGCAGGCCTCAAGACAGAAGATGATGGCGATGGACAGCATAAGGCGCCAGAATATAGAAGAAGTGATCGCTATGGGAATCAAGAAGGAGAAAGCTTCGATGGGGGCGCTTGCCTCGAGCCGGAAAGTTTCAGGCCTCAATACGGTGGGAGACACTGCGGAATCCTTTTCTCCGGACCTGGCCCTTAACCTGAAAGAAAAAGAATTTGAAATGAATAATAAAGGGTATCTGAAAGCTCAGAAGCCTTCCTCATTCCAGAACCTCAGCAGCAGTCTTGTGGGCAAAAAGGCGGACCCGAATGTTTTTAAAGACGTAAGTGCGGGAGTACGTGTGAATTCTGTTTTGGGATCGGTAAATCCAGTGAAGCCTGATGTTACGATCAGTATACGGGGAACCGGAAGTGCAAATAATGACCCGCTGCTGGTTATTGACGGTAAAGTGTGTGATATGAAGGTGTTTAAAACTTTGGATTCTAACAAAATTGAATCGGTAACGGTTTTAAAAGCGAACCAGGCAGCTGCTCTGTTTTCCGGAGAAAAGGCGAAAAACGGGGTGATTGTCGTAATTACCAAGTCTATTTCCAAAAAGGAAAAGAAGAAGCTGAAAAAGTTTTTTAATGAAAAACTGCTTAAGGAATAATCCTGGGAGTCTTCATAGCTCACAGTCATTCAATATAAATCTGATAAGAAACTTCTAAGGAGGTTTCTTTTTTTTGAGGGAAGTGCAACTTTTTAAACAAAATGAATCTTTTAAGTAAGAAGTTTAAATTAAATAACAATATGAAAAAAACAGGAACGATAATATTGATATTGGCTGTATTGGCAGGGTGTAAGACGAAAACGGTTTCAGGACCGGGTGAGGTAAAAAAATTCAGCATTAAAAAAGATAAGGATCAGGATGGGATCAGGAACAGCCGCGACAAATGCCCGGAAGTAGCGGGACCAGCGGAAAATAAAGGCTGCCCGTGGCCGGATGGGGATGGTGACGGTATTCCGGATAAGGATGATTCTTGCAAAGACGTTGCAGGGCCTGCTGAAAATAAGGGTTGTCCATGGCCGGATGCAGATGGAGACGGTATTACAGATAAAGATGATGCCTGCCCGGAAGTGGCGGGACCTGCGGAAAACAATGGCTGCCCATGGCCGGATACGGATGGCGACGGAATACTGGACAAGGATGATGCATGCCCTACCGTTCCCGGACTTCCGGAATATAACGGCTGCCCAAAACCTAAAGCGGTAACGGCGATGGAGGTAGAGTCTTCCTTCAGACCGTATGTCGGAAAAACGTATAATAACCGGTTTAATAAGAAAATGGTAAAAAAAGCATCAAAGAAATATATTGATTATAATAACGAAGAATATGATGCACTGGTGGAGAATCCTTTTGAGCTGACGAAGAATCAGCCGTTGTCAACTTTTTCTATTGATGTGGATAATGCTTCGTATTCCAATGTCCGAAGAATGATTGCAGAAGGAGCGGTTTATAAAAATGCCGTGAGGGTAGAGGAGATGGTGAATTATTTCAAATATGATTATCCCCAGCCTAAAAACAACCAGCCTTTTTCGATCAGTACCGAAGTGGGTCAGGCGCCCTGGAACCCGAAACATAAACTGCTTAAAATAGGATTGAAAGGTAAAAATATTCCGATGAATAATCTTCCTCCTTCCAATATTGTATTTCTGATCGATACTTCGGGTTCTATGGAGGCGGAAAATAAATTACCCTTGCTGAGGTCTTCGCTAAAGATCCTGCTGGATCAGCTGAGACCGGTCGATAAAGTAGCGATTGTGGTGTATGCGGGCAGTGCAGGCGTTGTTTTGCCGCCTACCTCAATTGCTGAGAAAGGAAAGATCATCAAAGCGCTTGATCAGCTGGAGGCGGGTGGCAGCACAGCCGGAGGAGCGGGCATTGAGCTGGCCTACAAACTGGCTGAGGAAAATTTTATAAAGTCTGGCAATAACCGTGTTGTTCTGGCTACGGACGGAGATTTCAACGTTGGGGTTTCTTCCAAAGGTAATCTGGAAAGTTTAATTGAGGAAAAAAGAAAATCGGGTGTTTTTCTTACTTGTCTGGGCTACGGAATGGGCAATTACAAGGATAACAAAATGGAGACTCTGGCCGATAAAGGGAATGGCAACTATGCGTATATCGATAATCTGCAGGAAGCTAATAAGTTCCTGGGAAGAGAATTTGCCGGGAATATCTACACGATTGCCAAAGATGTGAAGATCCAGATCGAATTTAATCCGAAGTATGTTCAGTCGTACCGTCTCATCGGTTATGAGAACAGAAAATTAAGAAATCAGGATTTTGAAGATGATAAAATTGATGCAGGAGAACTGGGAAGCGGACATACTGTAACGGCCTTTTACGAGATTATTCCTTCGAACAGCCATTCTGAGTTTTTACCGAAACAGAATAAGCTTAAATATTCAGCGTCTTCTTCTTTACAAAAGTCTGGTGACGAATTGGGAACGATAAAGTTCCGATATAAAAAACCGCGGGGATCGAAAAGCTCGGAAATCGTTCAGGTTATCAAGAATTCAGATACTCCGGATATAAGCAAGGATTTTAAATTTGCTTCTTCGGTAGCATGGTTTGGGCTTGTATTAAGGGATTCAAAATTAATCAAGAGAAAAAGCCTGACAGAGATCGAAAATCTTGCAAAACAGAACACCGGAAAAGATACGGAAGGATACAGAGCAGCATTTGTAGAGATGGTTCAGAAATACAGTAAGATGGGTAATTAAAATTAGGTTAACAGGCATTCGGAAACGGTTGCCTGTTTTTTTTCTTATTTAATTTTCAAAAATTACTGAAAGTTTAAATATTTTAATTATCTTTGTTTAAGAAATTAAAAAACAAGTCACATGCAGTTGTCAGAGGCCAAAGAAAAATATATTCAGACGTGGGGCACATTTGCTACCAACTGGGGAATCAACCGTACCATGGCGCAGGTTCATGCATTGCTGCTGGCCAGCGGAAAACCGCTTTCAACAGATGAAGTGATGGAAGAGCTTACGATATCGCGGGGAAATGCCAATATGAACCTGAGAGGCCTGATCGATTGGGGAATTGTAAAAAAAACACATATAAAAGGGGACCGGAAGGAGTATTATGTAGCTGAAAAAGACGTCTGGTATCTTTTTAAACAAATCACCAAAGAACGCAGGAAAAGAGAGATCGAACCCGTGATTTCTTTTCTTGAGGAACTGAAGAATATTGAGGATAAAGATTCTGAGGGCGCAAAAGAGTTTATCAAATTGATGGAGGATTTCAGCTCTGTAACGGGTAAGATAAACAATATTATGGACCTCGCTATAAAGAGTGACGATCACTGGCTGGTCGGTAAGATTACCAGCTTATTGAAATAGAAAGGATGTGAATCCTTTTTTATTTAAGATTATCTTTCAAAAATTATTGAA
>JBMDXW010000369.1:0-3431 GCA_048594965.1 Chryseobacterium sp. | reverse complement strand
TCTGCTCAACAGAATAGGACTGATTCGAAACCTTATTAGACAATGCATCGGCTTTTGATAATGGTGGTGTAATTAGGCTTGATGCCGACTTATCTTTATCAGGATACTGACCTACAGTATTGCACCCACCTCTGTTATATTTCACATCATCTTCAGAGCAAACATTTATTGATACTCTGCCCATGATGTTTTTCTTGGCCTCATTTATTCCGGTATTTGCTTGTGTAAACATCTTAACGCTGTTTTCAGATAAAGCCTCTTTCGCTGAGCTTGTATTCGATCCTGCTGCACCACGACCACCTGCGCTCGTGACTTCTTCACAGGCGTTGGCATCAGGTATTCTCTTTAAGATATTTTTCATACGCTGTTCTTGGATTGCCTGACTGGCATTACTGACAACAGCATTCTTCTGATTCTCATTTGCTGTTATGGTTGCTTGTGCCAGTTTGTCGTTCATTGAAACTAATGTTTCAATTATTCCATTGCCCATAGATTGGGGTGAAGCCCCCATAAGATAAGGTGTCAAAACCTCTTCTGTGACGGGCCAGACAGCAAAGGAACTATTTGCATATAAGATCGAAAAGCAGCAGATGGATGTAGCTACTATTCTTCTGATTTTAAAAGGCACATACCCTTTATTAATTCCATGAATACTTGTTTTCATTCATTACTCCTTATAAATTAGTTCAACTCCTTTTAATTATTAAATTAACAATAAGCTGTCAATTAAATTATGAAATATAAAATAGACCCTTTGATTAACGCAAGAAAAAATAGTTGCAATGTATTTTGTTATGATAGCAATGCAATAAACATACTTATTAAGTATATTGTATAAATATTTTCACCTAACATAAAATGCGCGTTTTATTTTTAGAAGAGTTGAGTATATATTTATTTTCGAACTATCATTATTTTGATAAGAATATAAGCTTCATATTTTTGTAAACTTCCCAGAGGATAAATCAGTACGTTTCCTAACACCACTCCGGATATCATCTACATTTTTTTTAGCTTTACCGAGACCTATACGACCAATATATTGGTCATGTTTTAAAACAAACTCAGCAACTAATACGGGAGGAGCTAGAGGATCTGTTGGTTCCGGCTGAAAAGATACGACAATGAGAGGATCCTGTTTCAACTTTCGTTCTTCTGCTGTCGTGGCTGTAGAGTCATCTTGCACTCTTCCATGATAAAGATAGGCATATGCAGGGATTGGATGCCCATGCCCATCGTATGCGGATGATTTTAACCTTCCCCATTTACGATCAGCATCATTATCATAAATCTCAACAAACCCCTGCGTTTCCCACATATCTAATAATTTGAACAATTCATCTGAGAAAGGGGCAACTTTCGCGGGGGTGTAGCCAAAAAACTGACTATTAACGTTGAAAAGATTTGATTTACTAACGTACGATATGTGCTTTACGGTTAACAATTCGTTCTTCCTTGATCGGGTTTCCTTGCTCATCAAGCCCCAAACTGAGCATAAAATTTGCTTTGCGTTCCGCTTTACTAGAACCACTCAAGCGCGTAAAGCCAGCCGTGCGCGATTCTTGTATCATGCGCTTGATTTCTGCTACATTTTCATTAGGTAAAGTTTTCATAATACCCTCCATATACCACTTATCTTTTAGTATAACTTATGAACAGAAAAAAAGAAATAGTTGAAACATTTTCATGGTTCTCGCAGAGACACAATCATTTGTCAAAAATTCGCAGTAGTGTAAAATAATATTTTGTAAAATATGCTGATTTAATAAAAAATACCAAAGAGGACCGAAGTCCTCTTTATATATTACTCTTTATCGGCACCAACGGATGAAGATTGGTCACTTCCACCAGAAGATCCACCACCATCATTTTTACCCGGAGCCTTAAAACTCTCTATAGGCGACGCTTTACCCTGAAGGTTTACCGGTAACAATTGCCTGTTATGCTCACCAAATGAGACTGCCCTGTCAGCAGCCTTTTGAGCTACATTCATATAACCCGCTGCGCCAGCTGTATCACCAACAGCATCTGCTGCCTCAGCCGCATTGTAAGCCGAGTTAGCACTTTCAAGAGACTGATATTCATCCTGCTGATCCAGTGGGCCAGCATTACTCATATGAGTTCTGAATGCAGATCCCGTATCATTGGCTTTATTAGCTGCCTGTGCTTTCCCCTGTTTAGCCTGTTGCTGTTGTTGAAGCTCACGTTGCTGTTCACGGTCTTTGTTGATTTGCGCATTCCTGAGCTGATTACCCATCGCATTTGAGGTGTGAGAAACCTGATCCAACACGGTTTTGGTAAACATAGCACCTTCAACACCTTTTGATGCCGACTGTGCGTAACCCGACATGCTCTGACCACCATGAACACCAAGCCATTTCATAATTTCATCAGGGATGATGTGAATCAGTGAAAGTGATTTCTTCACTACCGTGAACATCATCGCAATATAAACAGCAATGAGAGCCAGTGACTCGATGATACCTATCCCGGCATTGGCTGACATCATGCCAAACGCGCCGGAGAATGTTTCATTGACGATCCCACCAAGGATAGGGAGCATCGTATAGGCTGCTATTAATCCTGCTATCATTAGCGCTGGTCGCATGGTTAACGATAAAACCAGACCATAACCAGCGCCACCACGACCCACTACGCCATCACCGTCTGGATGTAAATGTGTTATTACCCATAATGGTGCTGCGACCATTGCTTCAAGGCACAGGATCATCCAGCCGACACAAACACCAAACCACATCACGTAAGGCAACATAGGAATAACGACGGCTAAGGTATCACCAGCTATCCATAAAGGGATAACCAGTGGCATAACAATCCCCATAGCGCCAAAGGCACCCGATACCCAGCTTGCAGTCCCTGAAGTCCATGCACCAAGACCTGCGCCAACAACCGCAGAACTTCCTAATAACGTCCAGCCAGCGGCACTGATCGTATCCCCAAGCCCTTTAACGGCTAATAACGGGTTTATCGCCTGTAAATTGGCAGCAGTTGTGTCGGTTGAAAACGAAACAATTTTCCCTTGTTTTCTGCCATTGATAACGCTGGAGCTGAGAAAACCCGCCATTGCACCAGAAATGCTCTTATTGGCCTCACTCTGAAGAGAGGAAACAATTTTCCCGGCATCATCCGTTTTAGGACCTGCGCCACTTTTACCACTGGTATTGGCTTCTGTTCGGCTTTGCGCATCAATACCATTCGCATATCTTGAAGCTGTCGTTGATTTCGCCATATCCTGAGCTACTTTTGCCATAATCGCGTTCAGACTGTTATCGAATATATCGCCGTATTCCATTGTTGCTTGTCCAGCTACAGGAAGATTATGAGCTGCTCCATTAATTGCATCCTGCACACGGATCAGTTTCATACTCCATGCGCCAGCCATAAACCATCCGTCTTTCTGGACATTCTCT
>JBMDXW010000368.1:0-7325 GCA_048594965.1 Chryseobacterium sp. | reverse complement strand
CGTGAATTCGCGATCCCTGGGATTTTATTTGCGTTCGCAACGGCGCACCAGGATATCATCTTCGACGTAGCGAAAGGTTTTCCGGAATTCTTCCTGTACGGTCCGGCATCTACCGGTAAAGATCAATTATTCTCGTGTATTAAGAGAATGTTCGGATTAACAGAGACTGATCTTATTTCGTTGGAAAATGGGCAGTCGACGGGAAAGGGGAAAATCAGGTCATTCGCAGAGACTTCCAATATGGTAGTGCATTTATCCGAGTTCACGAATGCGATGAAAGACAACGTAGGGATGCTGAAGGAACTTTGGGGAAAGAACGGGTACACGGTCGGAACGATGGAATCGAAGGTTTCTACAGATACCGTTCCTATTCTTTGCTCAGTGATGATTACGGGTAACGAGTATCCAAATGACACAGCGCTTTTGTCCAGGCTTATTTTTGGAGAAATGACGAAAAACACATTTAATGAAAAAGAGGTTGAAGAATATAAGAAGCTGGCCAAGATGCTTACGGAGCCTATTACGAGTTTCATGGACAAAGTGATTTGGGAACGCGGAGCTTTTGAGGCGAAGTTCGCTGACAAATTCAACCTGTGGAAGAAAACATTAAGCGCACGTAAACCATTCGAAAAAGCGATCGACCGTATTATTACAAACTATGCCGTATTAGGAGCAACATACGACGTGTTGCGGGAAGTAAATGCATTTGTATTCCCGTTCAGCCTGGATGAAATGCTCCGGACGTTTGACACGTTCGTGACTAATCTAAGAGCGAAGATTTCCAGCGCAAGCATATTCATCAAATTCTGGGATCTGTTCCTGCTCGGATTGCGCGGGAACTCAACATCACATTTAAGAGAAGGAAGGGATTTCCGCATCGAAGGTAATATCCTGAGCATTCAGTTTACGAACGTATTTCTGAACGTGCAGAAAGAGTGGTTTCCGAGGTTTTCAGAGAGCTGTCCAGGCAGAAGGACCTTTGAGGACGAGATTAAGAAAGAAAGCTACTTCTTGGGTCCTGCGAAAATGAAGCTGGAAATTGAAACGCTTGAGAATGGCAAGCTGATCACGAAGAAAACATCCGCATCGGTCTATAAGATCGATTTAAGCAAGATGCCTGAGGAAACGAGGGAGAATATAGAAAGCACGATCTATTGGCAGAGACAAAGCAGAAATGCTAATGGCGATCTTTTCCACGATTCCCCTGCAACCCCTGATGAAGAGAATGGGGAAGAGAATAATCCGGCGGGATCCGGAAAGCTTGATTTTCCTTTTTAATTTTTTATTTAAAAAAAATAATTCCCATAAATGCATATTTCAGGATTCAACGGATTCAACTTTTAAAAAAGTAATGTAAATCAATCATTTAAGTTAAAAATAAGCTTTAAAAAGTTGAATATATAGTTGAATATGGTTGAATATGGTTGAAAATAGGATTTGTGAATTCAACCGAATTCAACCGATAAAAAATATAAGTAATTGAAAATCAATGCGGTTGAACGGTTGAATCCGAAACTGTTGATTTTACCCACAAAACTTAAAATAAAAAAAAATATTAACTAAAATTTTTAAAAAAAATGGAAACATTAAAAATTCAAATTCCGGAAGGCTTCACCGTGGAAGCTTTCGACAAAACTACCGGGGAGATTGTATTGGCTCCGAAACCGGCAGACGTTAAAGAGAGAGTAAAGTTTATCGACGATGCGATCAAAGAGTTAGGAGATGATGATCCTGAAGTGCTTGATTTAGTGGCTTTACAGAAATCAAAAGTTTCAGAGCATATCCTTAACAATCAAATGTTGGTGGTTATAGTCAAAGCTTTGAATGAAGGTTGGGTGCCGGATTGGACCAATGATGATCAGTGGAAACATTACCCGTACTTCTACATGGATGATTCGTCCGCGTCTGGTCGGTTCTCGTTCGGCGCCTCCGCTGATCAGCGCTCGGATTCGGGTGTCGGCTCTCGCCTTTGCTTTAAATCTCAGGAGCTGTCAGATTATGCAGCAAAGCAATTCTTAGCAATTTATCAAAAAGTATTCACAATTTAAAATCTATAAAAATGACTATTACAGAGAAAATCAAAAATTTTGACGATGTTTTGAATTACCACAACATCCAAAAAGAAGACTTTGAAAAGAAAGTTGAAGATCTTACAGCTGATGAAAAAGCGTATCAGCAGATAAAATTAATTGCTTCTGCATTAAATGAAGGCTGGGTTCCTGATTGGCAAAATGATGATCAGTGGAAATATTACCCATGGTTTGACATGGACGATTCGTCCGCGTCTGGTCGGTTCTCGTTCGACCTCTCCGCTGATCTGGGCTCGGGTTCGCTTGTCGGCTCTCGCCTTTGCTTTAAATCAAGGGAATTATGCAGGCATGCCGCCGAAACCTTCTTAGAAATCTACAGAGAATTTTTCACCATTAAATAAATTACAATGATACAAGACAAAATTAAAACGTTCGAAGATGCATGTACATCTTTAAATATCAGTTCTACACTTCCTGATTTTTCAGGAGTTCCGGAAAAACTGGCAAAACCTCTAATTGCACATTACAAACTGTGTGTTATTACTGAAGCACTGAATGAAGGCTGGATTCCAGATTGGACAAATCGTGATTGGAAATACTTTCCATACTTTTATATGGATGATTCGTCCGCGTCTGGTCGGTTCTCGTTCCACGGCTCCGATCTTCGGGTCTCGGCTTCGACTGTCGGCTCTCGCCTTTGCTTCAAATCAGAGGAATTATCCGACTATGCAGCAGAACAATTCACTGATATCTACAGAGAATATTTTGTAATTGAATAATTAAAATATACGGTTGTGCAGTATTTGAGTTTTCTTTCGTCCGCGTCTGGTCGGTTCTCGTTCAACAACTCCGATAATCAGAACTCGAATTCGAATGTCAGCTCTCACCTATGCAAAAAATATAAATACTGCAGACCATAGCACTCGCTAAAAAACAACATACTTTCCAAAAGGCGTTGGTAGGAATTCCGAAAGCGACTTTTTCCAAAGCAAAGCTATTACTATGAAAAGATTAAACAACATCTTTCAACACATTGCCAGTGTTGAAAACCTAAATACTGCCGATGCCAAAGCTCAACGAGGTAAACTGAAGCAATATGGCGTCAAGGTTCACAACAGAAATAGGGAGCAAAATATTCTAAAGCTTCATGATATGCTGATCAGTAAAACGTATCAAACGTCACCCTATGACATCTTTAAAGTTTGGGAACCAAAGGAACGCGATGTCTACCGGTTACCTTTTTTTCCGGACAGAATTTGCCATCACGCGATCATGAATATTTTGGAACCGATTTTCGTGGCATGTTTTACAGCAGATTCATATAGCTGTATTAAGGGCCGGGGAATTCATAAAGCCTCTTTTAACCTGCGGAAGGCGCTGAAGAATAATGATGAATCTCAATACTGCCTAAAGCTTGATATCAAAAAATTCTACCCAAACATAGATCACGAGATTTTGAAGACTTTGATCAGGAGAAAATTCAAAGATCAGGATCTCCTTTGGCTTCTTTATGAAATCATAGAAAGTGCGCCAGGGCTTCCGATCGGAAATTATTTAAGTCAGTATCTGGCGAATTTCTACCTCACCTATTTTGATCACTGGATTAAAGAAGTTTTAGAGGTTAAGCATTACTTCAGGTATGCCGATGATATTGTCATTCTTCATTCAGATAAATCGGTGCTTCATGATATATTCATACAAATTCAAACTTACCTCAAAGATAATCTCAAATTACAGGTAAAGGAGAACTGGCAAGTATTTCCGGTTGAGAAGCGGGGAATTGACTTTGTTGGATACGTGCATTATCACACCCATGTTAGATTACGCAAATCGATCAAAAAACGATTTATCCAGATGCTGAAAACAAGACCAAATTTACCATCTATTGCATCTTACAACGGTTGGTTAAAACACTGTAACTCGAGGAACTTAATGAAAAAGCTAATGACTGATGTTCAACTTTAAAGATTTAGGGATAAAACCAAAAGAAAACTTATTTACAGGCAAAAAAATAGAAATTGACGATGTTTTGAATATTGAAATTGTTGTTGAAGGGTTTAAGATTGAAGATTCAAAAAAGAAACACGGAACAAAATATCTGACTTTACAGATTGAAGTGGAAGAGATAAAAAGGATTGTCTTTACCGGCTCAAAAAATCTGATGGATTTAATCAGCCAGGTTCCTAAAGACAAATTTCCATTTAAAACAACAATTAGAAAAAACGATAAAAGATTAGAATTCACATGAGATTTTCAACACATAATATAGTCAGAAGCCAGATTAATCCACTATATGACGAAATGGCCACAAAGGCATTGAGCTTTTCACCTCTGGTATTTTGTGAGTTCTTCCAAGGAATGGAAGTCCTCCAGGTAAAAGGTGAAGAAACTAATGAATACATCTTCGGCGTCTATGCCGGAGGTCGTTTGGTTGGAACTTTATATTTTGGACATTTGTACACGGAAAATCAACTGCAGCAGATCCGTTCAGAATATTTTCCTGAATTATGGGATCAGATCAGTAACTACGAAAATGAGAAGTCCGGAGTATGGTATAGCAAACTCGATCCTTCGCAATATGCATTTGTTTTAGAAAATCCGAATATAATAAAGAAAATATCATAGCATGTCATTAAGCATTCAGATCCCGGTTAACTCTGCCGTAAAGAAATACCTGGAAATAAAGTTTGGAAAGAGCTATAATCTTTGTACCGATGATTGGTTTGGAATTATAGTGTATAATTTCCTTATTAACAAAACCAATAAAAATTTCAGTATCACTCCGAAGATGCGTGATCAGAAAGAAACCTTCTTTGAAGTCACACTATCAATGGGACAGATCGAAAAGGCAGGGATTTATCTTACTGAAAAGCAAATTTCATCGATCAATAATATTGTCGAGAAGATCTTCCGGGAAGAAATGTATTATTCGGCGATCGTAAACAAGAACATCTATTCCATCGACTATCGAATTACGATCAATAATATTCTTGATGCTTATGATATTACCGAAGAAGATCTGCCGTTTGACACGCTCATCAAAGATTTTGATCGGAAGAAAGGGAATATCGTTCCGAATCTTTATTTGTAGAAAAAAATGTTTTCCTTAAAAAATCCAAAAAATGCAGAGTTTTACAAATAGACCTGAGAGTTTCATACGCGAGCTTACTGGAATTTTGATTTTTGATAAGTTGAAGATCTCTTATCTCGATCAGTTACGAGGAAAGTTTCCAGATCCCGAGGAAGCTTTGTATAAGTATAAGGTTCTTCCGGATGATGTGGATCGGAGTATTCCGACACAGTTTGCCGCCGGCAATCCATATTATTCACCGGATATTACAATTAGCTTAGTAGATCTTACGGTGGCAAACCGCGAACAATGGTACGATAATTTTAATCGGTTTAATGCTTTTGTAGTGATTTTAGTTTCGAATACAGAAATGATGATGCTGGGAAATGATCGGTTTCCGTTGAATATAACGGTAAGCGATAATATGACTGATGACGGTTCAGGAACTGATTATTTTTCTCTAAGAATCTATGGTGACACCATTATTCCGCCAAAAGTTCATAAGATCGTACCTCAATTTAAAGTCCTTTTCTTCATTCCACCCATCTTATAGCTTTGTCCGTGAAATCAATACGATGCACGGAATAAACCAATATCTGAACCAACCTATGATGATAGAACAGAATTATTTAATGTCTGTTCTATCATCTTTGGTTTTAGGCTTCAAAACAAATTCATTCGAAAGTTCCGAAAAAATCAATGAAAAATTCCTGGGTAAAATAGAATCTCATATGAGTTCCATGGAAGCTACCGGCGCCACTCAATTTCCTGTAGTCATTAATATTATCGGTCCGATCATTAAATATTCGGACTGGTATTACACCGGAACGCAGACAATTCTGAATATCTGTAAGCTTCTAGAAATAGATGATCGCGTTTCAGGGGTTTTATTCAATATTGACTCCGGAGGAGGAATGGGAGATGGTACCGGCGAATTAGCTGATTACATTTTTAATATGAAAACTCCTACCATTGGGTATTCCAACGGTTATGTTTGTTCTGCAGCGGCTTATTTGTTTGCAGCCACAAAACTCAGAATCCTGAATCCATACGCAAGTAAGATCGGATCCTTCGGTAGTTATATTCCATACGCAAATTATGATGGCATCTATGAAAAGTTAGGCGCTGTCATTAAGGATATCTACGCTACAGACTCTCCGGAAAAAAATATTGCCTGGAGACAGATGGTAGAAAACAACAATCCCAAACTTTTCGAAGAAATGGCAACTGACTTTAACAAGCAATTTCTTGGAGATGTTAAGCGGTTTTATGGTAAGGACCTGAAGGATGATGGAAAGGTTTTTCAGGGGGCGATCTATAATCCTGATCAGGCATTAGAGATCGGTCTGGTACACGAACTGGCAACGATTGACATGGCATTACAAAATTTTTAAATCAATGAAATATCCAAAATTAACCTCTTTTTTCGGTGTAGCGACATTAAGTTTCCATTCTTCAATGATGGGAAAAAATCATGTTCGATTAACCGAAGAGCAGTGCCAGCAACTTGAAGAGCATTTTGCTGAAGAAAAGCCTGCTGAAAATCCTGAGGAGCTTACACAGCTGCAATCAAAGTTTGATACGCTTCAGGAAAATTATAATGCTTTGGAGACTTCTAATAAAGGTCTTTCTACAGCAATCGAAACGGCACTCAACTTAAATGGTCTTAAGGATGAGCTCGGAGAGACTGCAACCCACGAAGAAGCTATTTCTCTTTTGGGTACGAAATGTAAGGAGTATGGAAATTCAAATAACAGGCATTCCCTTCCTCCAAATAACGGAATTACGACTCCGGATAATGGCCTTATCAATGGTGTAGTAGATATGAACGATCCTCATAATCAATATTAATAACAATGTCAGATAACTTAGATTTAGAAAAAATTTCGAACGAAATTGTTCGATATGGTAAACAAAATCCATTAGAACTACAGAAAACGGTTCTATCTTCGGATATTGTTGTGAATAAACTTAATCCTACACCGCTAGGAAATGTTAAAGGAAAGTGGACGTTTCCGGTCTTATTAACTGGACATGTAGTACAGGCTTTTTCAGATAAATGGACTCCCTTCGGTAGAGCTCAGTTTGAGACAAAGGTCGCAAAAAACTATCATCAAAAGTTAAATTTTCCTGTTAATCCATATGATGCTTATGGAACTTGGATTGAAGATAACTATCATGAAGAAAAAACTCCTGCTGAGCAACCGATTTCAAAGTTCATCATG
>JBMDXW010000367.1:0-24952 GCA_048594965.1 Chryseobacterium sp. | reverse complement strand
GTAGTCAAACTAAGACTACTTTTTTTTATGCCATAATGAGGAGCTTTTTTGCTCAAGAATCGACTAAAAAAATAATGCTGTGACGGAGAAAAGGAACTCGCTCTTACAGTCTCTTCACCGAATTCTTTTTAAGGTGGATCTCAAAATGATCTGAAGGATCTCCGTTGGAAAGCAGGGAAAGTATTTTAAAGAGGCTTTTCAGTTTCAGGAGCAGGGTGTCTTTTCCTTTATAATGGTCAAAAAGCTCTTCCAATACCTGGTATTGGCGCATCCTTTCTGCGGGGATATCCTTATAAGACAGCTCATCGGCAGACTGAAATTTGTACAGGTCCAGGAGGAGGTCTTCCATTTTCCAGGAACGGTAGGATTCTTTATCTATCCGGTTTTCTTTCAGCTGTTTCTCCGTCTGTACCAGCATCAGGAGATTTTCACCGGTAAAATTCTCAGTAGCCTCTATAAAATCCCATGGCCAGTCTCCGGGAATCATCCTCAGCCGCACCAGCTCTCTAAGGTGAAAGAGCATAAAATCGTGATAGGAAGCCGACTTCAGAATATCTTTATTCCAAATGGTTTTCTTTCCGGCTTTCTTCAGGGCTTCATATTCTTTTTCATAAAGGGGAAACAATGCATCGAATCCCGGAACATCTTGCAGTACTTCCGTCCGCACCTCCATCTCATCAGGAGACTGTATCGTAAGCACTTTATAGGCGGGGATATAAGCCGCCAGTGAGGGCACCTGGATATTGACCAGCATCTTTTTACCGATTGTTCTGATTCCCGTATCATTGATGTGCATATGTCCGGCAAAATGAACCTGCAGTCCGGCCTCCGCAAACGCCTGAGCGACCTCTTCTTCAGGCAGTCTTTCCATCTGCCATTTCTTTTCTCCGAGAAGCTTTTTGATTTCTTCCGTTGCCCCGTCGTTATAATCGATCATGGGGTAATGGGTAAATGCAATCACGGTTTTACCATTCTTCCGGGCTTCTGCCATGGTCTTTTTTACCCAATCGATGAGATGCTTTTTGTGGGTGAGCACGTTGTTGTATCCAATTCCGGCGCCTTTATAATTCTCTGCACTTGCCGGATTTTCTTTGGTGTTTTTAGGAATATAGGTATTGCCGTCGATGGCCATGAGCCAGACTCCTTCCACGGGTTCTGCGACATAGCTCAGATCGGGAACAGGAAATCCTTCGGAAACGTTATACATTCTCCGGCTGTAATCTGCGCCCTGAATTGCTTTTTCGTAGGAATACTCTTTCAGGGAATATTTTGAAAACGGCGTACTCCAAAACAGATTTTCTTTTTTAGGATAAAACCCGAAATCTTTCAGCTCATCAAGTATTTCAAGATATCCTGATTCTGCAATATCTCTGGTGATGATCTTGTGATCGGTTTTCCCGATGTTTTCTTTACTGTAAATTCCGAGCTGAAGACCATCCTGCCCGAGAAAATCGTCTTTTCCCGCGTCCTGCCGGAAAGGGCCTACCGGATCGTGGTTGCCGGTGGTGATGTAAAATTCGATCCCGTATTTCTGGTGGTACTTATCAAGAATCTTATGCAGTCCGCGGAGATTATACGCCTGTCCGTCATCTGAAAAATCACCGGGCATGGCGACAATCTTTATTCCTTTGCGGGCAATATCGTCCAGGGCTTTCAGGAAGGCAAAATAGTTTTCGTTGAATATCCGGGTCGAATGCAGTTGCGCCTCCATGGTCCGGAGGATGGTCGGCTTTCCGGTCTCCGGATTGATAATCCCTTTAAAATCATTATCGGAAAAACTTCCGTACAGATCCTGAAAATGCACATCCGACAGAAAGGCAATATGCACCGGCTTCTGTTGTGCCGAAACAACCGAAAACACAAAGATTAAAAATGAAAATATTCCTTTATTCATCTTAAAAAAAGCGAAGGTAAAGGAATATTTCAGGAATGGGTTTACGTGAGTTTTAAATAATTGTGAAGAAAGTTATTTCCCTCCGTACGTACTGATGATATAGGGCGTTGCTTCTTTCAGGGTTTTCCCATTTTCAGGATGTTTTCCGAAGCTTGTGAAAAACTCTACCTCGTTGTCGCTTTTATCATACCAGACTTTACGCAACGCATTGTCTACGGTAAGGGTATCAGGCCTGGTGATCTTTTTAAGATAGGTGAAGTTTTCTGAATCCATGGGCAAAACTTCTATCTGTGGGCCTAGATAGCTGCTGTCTGTGGCAATGTACCGGTCTCTGTCCCAATACATAAAGGGCTTGTGTGTGGCGGGAGGATTTAATCCTGATATAATTCCAAGTCGATTTGTATTCTTGGGATTGGAAAAAACGACACCGCCGGTTGCGAGAAGTACGACAAAGGTCATTTCGAGAATTCCCATTCCATTTTTCTTAATAAAATCCGGAACATTGAAATGTTGGTGATTATCATTATTATTTGAATTAGAGTTGTTAATAATAACAGAAACACCTGTTGTACCATTTACAGAAGCAACTTCGTTGTTGTCAACTTGGACAGTTGTAATACTTGCAATTTCTCCTCTCTTTTCAACAGTTGAAATAAAATCATTGTAATCCCGGTAGTCTAAATACTGGCTAAGTTTATTGAGAATAACAAGTTCTATATCAATTTCCTCGTCTCGTTCTATATAAGCTTCATAATATCTGATGAGGGTTCTTTTGGAAATCATAAAGCCTAAATGTTCATCCAAATAATCAGCTATATCACCAGCCCAGCCACTCTTTGTGTCTTTTTCTGAACTTTTTTTAACATGTTCAAATACTTTTTGAATTAATAGTTTTCTCTTGGACATAATTAGTTTTTTAAGGGTATTACAAAATAAATGATTTTATACCGTGTCGCATTACGGCTTTCCGTAAAGATTTCCTGTCCATTATTGTCATTCAATGTCCGTTTGCTGTCATCAATAATTCACTTCGATTCATAGAAATTTGTCATCAGAAATCAGTTGAGAAACAAAACATTAAAACAAACAGACAAAAACAAATTTACAAAACTGATTTCAAAAATCACCAGATAAGACGGAAGAAAACTCCGGGTTGGGAAGCAGATGTTTCTCTTCCGTTTTTGAAGGTTCACTTCCCAAAAAATTTAAGAAGCGCTTCGAAATTTTAACAGTGTACAGCTCATGATAAATACTTCGTGAGAGGAAGAAAAACAATTTCAACTTCAAAATTTTTTAAAAATGTTAAACTTAATATTGATGCTAATCGCTTTAGCATTCGGGAATAATAATGCCAATACTCAATCATGCCATAACGACAGCAACGGACAGGTAACTACCCAAGACACCGGCAGCGGATTAAATCCGGGAGGAGGAGTGGATCCGGGGACCGGAGGCTCAGGTGGAGATACGGGAGGGGAAACACAGCCAATACCTCCAAAGAAGTAATATATTTTTTTAAATTAGGGGAATGAAAATACATCATTCCCTTTTCTTATTAATATTAGTCTTATTTTTTTCATGTAAAGAAAATAAACACAATATACTAGCAGATAATTTATATGATAAAGGATATGACTTTTATTATGAAAAAAATTATGATAGTGCTTTTGTTAACTTCTTTAAGGCATCTCAGGATTTTAAAGAAAATAGCAAAATTGCCAATAGTCTGATTTTTATGTCAATTATTCAAACGGAAAAGGGAGACTTCCTAGGTAGTAATGAAACTTTACAAAAGTCAACCAATTTCATCGGCAAAAATGATAATCAAAGTCTTATTTCAATATACAATCAATTTGCAATAAACCATAATGCATTAAAAAATTACAAAGAAGCAATCTATTGTTATAATAAAGCCTTATCACTTACTGATAAGAATTCTTATTATGGATTAAGCATAGAAAATAATATTGGAGTATCAAACTTAAAGATTAAAAAATATAACTATGCACTAAATATTTTCAGTAAAATTTCAAAAAATTCCTTAATAAGAGATAGTATTGATTTTAGAAACAGAGTTTTAGATAATTTAACATATACAAAATCCTTAATAAATGAAGATTATAATGCAGAAAGTGATCTACTTTCTATTTTAGAAAAAAGAATTGATAGAAATGATTTATCTGGTGTTAATGCAAGTCTTTCACATCTAACAGATTACTTTACGAGTAGAGATAAGAATAAAGCATTATATTATGCTAAAGCAATGTATGATAATTCAAAAAAAACAGGTAGTTACGAAGATCATCTAGACGCTTTACAAAAAATAATAAAGCTGGAAGATGAAAAAAATATAAAACCTATCTTCGAAGAATATCAGACATTAAATGATAGTATTCAAAATACAGTAAATAATTCTAAAAGCTTGTTTACTTCTATAATTTATGAAGTAGAAAAAAATAAAAATGAGGTTTTAGCTTCTCAAAACAGAATTTTAAAACAGAATTTTGGTATTATATTCTTAGTTTTAACTATAATCATCGGCATTTTCTGGTACAGAAGAAGAAAGAAAAGACTTCAGCAGGAAAAAGAACTTGAAGTAAAAAACACCCAGCTCAAACTATCCAAAAAAGTACATGACGTGGTGGCAAATGGACTTTATCATATGATGGTAGACGTACAGAATAATCCTGAAGTAGACAAAACCAGAATCCTCAATAATATTGAAAAGATGTATGAAGAATCCAGGGATATTTCTCATGAGACGATCATTGAGGAAGATTTTTCGTCACGTTTTGTTAAAATGATTTCGTCTTATTCTTCTTCGGAACAAAAGGTTTTTACCGTGGGATACAATGAGAATATCTGGGAAAACGTATCGTACAATATTCAGCTTGAGCTTTATTATATTTTGCGTGAAGTTCTTGTCAACATGAAAAAACACAGCAACGCAAAGCTGGCCTCTCTTAAATTTGAAAAAACAAGTGATCTTTTAAAAATAAAATACACCGATAACGGGGTTGGAATCGAAAATCTTCATGACCGGAAAGGAGCAGGGATCCATAATACGGAAAACCGTATTGAATCGATCGGCGGAGATATTACTTTTGAAAAAAATCCTTCAGGCGGATTAATAATTCAAATAACTATTCCAATACACTAAATTATGTTTAAAAAAGCACTAATAGCCGAAGACCATGAAATCAGAAATTCCGGGATTGTCAATACTCTCGCGGAATTAAACATTAAAGATTCCGATTTCGTCAGTTATTGCGATGATGCACTAAAGCACATTCAGACTGCGTTTGCCGAGAATCAACCTTACGACCTTCTTATCACGGATCTCTCATTTGATAAGGATCATATTCATCAGAAAATAAAATCCGGTCAGGAATTAATTCATGAGGCACGAAAGATTCAGCCGAATCTAAAGGTCATCGCCTTTTCAATAGAAAAAAAGCCTAAGATCATCGATGACCTTTATAAAGTTTATCACATCAACGGTTTTGTAGCCAAAGCGAGGAATGACGGAAAAGAGCTGAAGAATACAATAAAAAAAGTGTTTAACGGAGAAACGGTGATTCCGCAGGAGATTTTAAATTCCATCCGTAATACTTCTCTTGAATTTACAGATTACGATATCACCTTGCTTGAACTTCTTTCCAAAGGCTGGAAGCAGAGCGAGATTGAAGAACATTTTAAAAAGAACGGCATTACTCCGGACAGCAAAAGCTCTATAGAAAAAAGGCTGAATGACCTCCGCGACAGTCTGGGTGCTAAAAATAATATTGAACTGATCGTCATGTGCAAGGATATCGGCATATTATAAGGTACAATCAAAAAGCATTTTAAAAAACCTTTCGGAATCATCCGGGAGGTTTATTTTTTACCATTTACGGAAAACCGTAAGGATTCCGGATCTAATGCTCATAATTTTGGATTATTAATTAAAAATCAATTATGGGAAATTTTTTTATCAGTGAAAGGGTAAACCAAGAGTATCAGTTTAACCTAAAATCGGAAAATGGTGAAATTATTTTAACCAGTGAAGGCTACGTTCAGAAAGCTTCCTGTTACAAAGGCATCGAATCGGTAAAGGTAAATGCGCAGGATGATTCCAGATATGACCGAAGAGTGGCGGTAAATGGCAAAGATTATTTCGTACTGAAAGCCAGAAACGGAGAAATCATCGGGAAAAGCCAGCTGTATTCTTCGAAATCAGGAATGGAAAGCGGAATTGCTTCCGTAAAATCCAATGCACCTACTGCAGAAATTGTAGACGAAACCCTTAAATAACAATACCAATGGATCTTAAAATCAAACTTGAGCAGCTTCACCAGAAAGTTATCGGTCTGAAAGATCAGATCGGAACCGAAGAAGCCACTAAGAATGCTTTTGTCATGCCTTTTATCCAGATTCTGGGCTATGATATTTTTAATCCGACAGAGGTTGTTCCCGAACACGTCTGCGATATCGGAACCAAAAAAGGAGAAAAGGTAGATTATGTCATCAGAAATAATGACGAGCCGATTTTCATCATCGAATGCAAGCACTGGAAAGAAAGCGCTGATGCGCACAATTCGCAGCTCCACCGGTATTATCATGTTTCCAAAACGAGATTTGGTGTGCTTACGAACGGGATTATTTACAACTTCTACACCGATCTTGAAAAGCCGAATATCATGGATGAAAAGCCTTTTTTCACGATTAATATTGAAGATTTAAAGACAGCTCGATCAAAATCCTGGAAAACTTCAACAAGAAAGATTATAACCTGGAAAGTATTTTAGACTCTGCAGAAGCATTAAAATACATCAAAGCGATCCGAAAAGAATTTGAAAAAGAAATTGAAAATCCCTCTGATGAACTGGTGAAACTTCTGGTCAACCGGTTTTTTGAAAAACCTCTGACGGCCACCAGGATGGTTTCCTTTAAAGAATATGCGAAAAAAGCACTGGCCACTTCTATTAATGAATCGATAAGCTTCAGGCTGAAGTCGGCCCTCAGCATTAATGAGCAGATCGAAAAAAGAGAAGACGACGTAAAAAACGCACAACCGATCGATGATAACAACGAATCTAAAATTGTCACCACCGAAGAAGAGCTGGAAGGATTTCAGATTGTGAAAGCCATTTTGAGGGAGAAAGTTCCTGCCTCAAGAATTGCCTACCGGGATACTTTATCTTACTTCGGGATCTTGCTGGACGACAACAACCGGAAACCGCTGTGCAGACTTCATTTCAATACTTCCAAGAAATACTTCGAGCTGTTTCACAATGGCAAAGAGGCGGGAGAAAAGATTTTGTTAAATAATCTCGATGAAATCTATCATTACAGGAACCAGCTTCATCAGACTTTAGAGAATTATAATTAAAAAATAAATACCATGGAAAATCAATCTGAAACTCAATTTTACAACGATGGGTCTGTTACAGTTACCCAATCAAGATTTGTTACACGATCAAAAACTTATGCTATGAGAAATATTTCTTCAGTACATATTTTTGAAATTAAAAAAAGCCGTGTCGGCCCTATAGTTATGTTTCTGATGGGATTGCCATTTTTGTTTTCCGGAGATGTTTTTTGGATAGGACTAATAATTATAGTTCTTGCAATTCTGTGGCTGTTCGGTATCAAAAACGAATATGCTGTAAGAATCAGTACAAATGCAGGTGAAGCAAACAGTATTCTTTCACAAGATAAAATTTATATTCAAAAAATTGTGAATGCATTAAATAATGCTATAGTTTACAGAGGATGATTAAAATAAGAACAACCATGAAAAAACTAATACCCTTCATCATACTGGCCTTTGGCCTCATCCTTTTACATTCCTGTGTAAAAGCAAACGATAACCTGGGACACGGTGGAAGATGTACAGGTTCTGCCTATTGTACGGCATGCAGCAACTGTTCCCGATGCGGACATTGCGGCAGCGGCGGAACCTGTGGCGTCTGCAGCGGGAGTTCTTCAGGAACATCGTATTCCGGAAGCTCTTATAAAAAAGTTAAATCTAAAAAACACAACACATCAAGTTCCCCTACTTCTTCAAAAAATAATTCAGGAAGGAGTCCGAAAGTCGAACTGAATGTAAATGTCAATTCCAACAACAGGTATCTCGCGGGCACCGGAGCGGTGAATATTTACGAAAAGCCATCGGTCCGCTCTAAAATAGTAACCATTGTTTCTAAAAATGCCAAGCTGATTCAGTTAGCAAAAGAAGGGGAATGGTATAAAGTACAGGTGAAATCGAGCGGTAAGAAAGGATACGTTTATTATAAAAATGTGGAATAATTAAACAAAAGATTGTTTAATATCATTCAATCCTGATTTTAAACAATTTAAGATTAACGAAGAAGAAAGTTAAAACGTAATTAATATAAACCTGAACCATTAAAAAAGCGAAGAATTTTCTTCGCTTTTTTACTTTATTTAATCCCAGTCTGCCGCTATAAACTCCATTTTATTCCCATGGTCATCGGTGACGGTTAAGATATGTCCTTTGATGGCATATTTTGTCATATTCCTGAATGTTTTGGCAAAATCGGTTTCCAGTTTCATGTCCTGACAGGCTTTCAAAGTCGAACCGATCTCCGAGATTTTTACGTTGCCGTTGCTTTTAAATTCAGCAGTGAAAAACATGCTGTTGCAGGCCATGAAGGCGGTCCCTTTTATTTTATCATTTTCCGCCTTTTGGGTTAGGTTTACTTTGGCACCTTTCCTCATCAGATCAGATTTCGTATATCCCCCGAAGCTCACCAGCATCCATTCTCTTTGGATCTGAAAATTTTGATCAGGTAAGGAAGTATGACCGTTTACAGCACTACAATTCAGCAGCATTCCTGAAAATAAAATACTCAAAATCGAAACTATTATTGCTCTCATACGCTTCCAAAAACCAATTTCATACCATTCCGGGGCCAGAATATGGTAAAAATTAGTAAATTAGCCACACAAAAATTATTTTATAAAATGAAAAGAATACTTCTACTATTCACTTTCCTTTTAAGCTTTGCTCAGATGAGGGCAGATGAAGGAATGTGGTTGTTAATGCTTGTTAAAAGACTTAATGGTGTCGATATGCAAAAAGAAGGTTTGCATCTTACACCGGAAGAAATCTATTCCGTGAATAACTCGAGCTTAAAAGATGCGATCGTAAGCTTCGGAGGGTTCTGTACGGGAGAGATTGTTTCCGGGCAGGGCCTTATCTTCACCAACCACCACTGCGGTTACGGTGCGGTAGCAGCAGCTTCTACTCCGGAAAAAGACTATTTGAAGAACGGATTCTGGGCCATGAAGCAGAAAGACGAATTCAACGCTAAAGATCTTTATGTAAGATTTTTGGTAAGAATGGATGATGCTACGCAAAGAATCAATTCAAAATTAAACAACAATATGTCCGCTGCAGAAAGAAAAGCAGTGATCGATGCGGAAACCAAAGCGATCCAGTCTGAAAATTCTGAAAACGGAAAATATACAGTAGTCGTAAGAGATTTCTTCAACGGAAATGAATTTTATTATTTTGTTTACCAGGATTATAAAGATATCAGATTGGTGGGTGCCCCGCCATCCGCATTAGGAAAATTCGGGGGTGATACCGACAACTGGGAATGGCCTAGACACACTGCAGATTTCACTGTTTTCAGAGTGTATGCCGATGCAGCAGGAAATCCTGCAGAATATTCTCCAAGCAACGTTCCTTTAAAGCCTAAGCATTTCTTACCTGTTTCCCTTAAAGGAGTAAAGCCGGGAGATTTCTCAATGATCTTAGGATATCCGGGAAGAACAAACCGTTACCTGACTTCTTATGGAATTCAGCAGATGGTAAACAAAGATTACCCGGCTTGGGTTGAAGCTTCCAAACTTGCCATGGATGTTATGAAAAAATACATGGATAAGGATAAAGGAACACAGCTGAACTATGCTTCTCAATATGCTTCAGTAGCCAACTACTGGAAAAACAGACAGGGAACAATCGATGCCGTTATTAAAAACGGAACCATTACCGACAAGCAGAAGGTAGAAGAAAGATTTAAAACATGGGCGGTTCAGCCGGCAAATATTGTCGAGTATGAAACGGTTTTAGATGATATTGCCATCTATTACAAACAGACTTCAGACCGAAATGTGGAAAGAATGTATATGTCTCAGCTTTCAAGAAACGCAAAATACTTCTCCCTGGCTTTACAGGTGGGAAGCGTTCTTAAAGCTTACGCAGACCAGGATATGAAAGGAAGACTTGCCATGAAACCTAAAGTAGATGCTGCTTTAAAAACAGCTTACGAAAACATCAATACCAAGCTTGAAGGTGAAATGATGAATTCTATGGTCAATCTTTACCAGACAAGAGTAAATAAGGATGTTGCTTCAGAAACCATTATGGGTCTTGATGCTAAAAATCTTTCTAATGTTGCTTATTCTTCGATCTTTGCCAACAAAACGTCTGCAACCAACTTCGTTCTGAATCCTGACAAATTAAAACTGGATGCAGATCCGCTTTGGAAAATCGCCAACGGAATTGTGGCTGACCAGAAAATTTCTGCAGAAAAATTCGTGAAAATCGATGATAATTTTGCTAAAAACAACAGGTTGTTCTTAGCAGGATTAATGAAGGCAATGCCTGAGAAAAAATTCTATCCGGATGCTAACTCTACGATGAGGTTAACTTATGGAACAGTAGATACATTACCGATCAGAGCAGACAGAAACTACTTCGGGGTTACGGATAACTATTATACCGATATGGCCGGTCTTGTTGGAAAATACAAGAAAGGAGATGAAGAATTCGATCTTCCGCAAAGAGTGATCGACCTTTATAACCTTAAAGATTTCGGTCAGTATGCCGATGCTAAAGGATATATGCCGGTTAACTTCCTTTCTAATAATGATATTACAGGAGGAAATTCAGGGTCACCGGTAATCGACGGAGACGGAAACCTTATCGGTCTGGCATTCGACGGAAACAGTGAAGCCCTAAGCGGAGACATCGTTTTCGAACCGGAATGGCAGAAAACAATCAACGTAGACGTTCGTTTCGTTCTTTGGACCATCGATAAATATGCCGGTGCCAGAAGACTGATCGACGAATTGAAATTGGTAAGAGACGAAAACACCCCTGCCGATACCAAAACAAAAATGCCTAAAGCAACTTCTGCGAAAGGAAAAAGAAAATAATCTTAACCGATATATTTTAAGCCGCGAAAGTTTTCTTTCGCGGTTTTTTGTTTTTTAGGTTTAAATTAAATCATAAATTTAATGTTGAATGATTCAATTAACTCTAAATATAAAGTGTTAGTAGTCTAAAAAATTAAGCAAATGAAACCTCAGCCTATACAATTCAACGCTGTCATTAAGCAGCATGGCACCATGAATGCCGCTTTTGTGGAATTTCCTTTTTCTACGGAAGAATTATTTAATAAAAAAGGACAGGTAAAAATTAAAGCTGTCTTTGATCACAAAGTGGAATACCGCGGGAGTTTGGCTAAAATGAAATCTGCTGGTCATCTTTTAGGTTTAACCCAGGAAATAAGAAAAGAGCTGGGAAAGACTTTCGGTGATGAAGTTTCGGTCAGTATCATTGAAGACAAAGAAGAAAGAACGGTAGAAATTGCGGATGATATTCTTATCGTTTTAGATGAAAATCCTGAAGCCAAAACGTTATTCGACAAGATGAGCTACACGCACCGGAAAGAATATATCCGATGGATTAATGAAGCCAAAAAACCTGAAACAAGAGAAAACCGGAAGATTAAAATGATCGAGATGATTTTGGATGGGAAGAAAGGGGGTTTGAATTCATAATAAATTGCCGTATTTCGTATTTTACATCGTCAAGGTTAATTAGTAAAATCTTGTTCATACCCCAACAATGTTCACATTTAAAGTGAAAAGATTGGCTTTATCCATTTGTGATAAAACCAATCATTTTATACTGTCTTATAATTTTGAATTATAGACTATTAATTGAAAAAATAGGTTACTCCAATTCTATAAACATCTCTCCGAGCTTGATAATAAGTCAGGATTAAATCATCATATTGCTTAGTAAGCCCTTTGGAAAAACTTCCTTCAACGGTAAAATGGTTTGAAATTTTATAGCCAATCCCAATATCTCCACTAATTCCTAACCTTTTTCTAAAATAATAAGAATTATTATTCTGTACATCAGGAATGTAATTTAACTTTGGTCCAATAAAAAAAGAAAAATTCTTGTAAAAGTTATTTTTATAATAAATTGGTAACTCTAAAAAGTTTATGGACTCTGTAAAAGAAAACAAAATACCTGTTTTAAAATATGATTTGGGAGTAAATTGCTTTTCTAAAACTATACCTCCATATACTTCATCAATAATATCACTAACGTATCCTGATGGATCACCCTTTTCATCTATGGCATTTACATTAGAATAATTCCATCCTGCTCCTATTCCATATTTAATAGGGTATTGCTGTGAATATATAGCAATGGAAAAAACTAAGAATAAAAAACTATAAATATTCTTATTGGTAAATTTCTTTTGTATATACATTTCCTGATTGTTTGTGAGTACTGAATAATTTATTCGGTTGTAATTTATGTATCTGATAACTTGTCTGTTCAGGAATTACTTTGGTATGTTTTAATCTTTTTCTTTTTCTTTCTTTTTCATCGTTTACAGCAACATCGCTATAGCAGTTTGAATATATTGTTCCTGACATACCTGCTGCTATGGTGGCTCTATATTTTTTCCATTTTCCTTTTTTCTTTCTAAAGGATTTCGTAACAGATTTGATCTTTACTCCCACACCACCACTGGCAAGTGACTGTAATCTTCTGAATTTATTTTTCCATCTGATTCTCCTGTCAGAACTGAAGATTTCTTCCCCTTTTTCTTTTGCATTTTCTTTACAAGAACTTGGTTGGTTTTGTATTGGAGGAACAGTAACAGTTAAAGTATATTTTATAGGCTCCTGAGAAGCTAAAATATCATTAACTTGGATTTGTGTTGCTCCTGCAATATTGAATGGTTGTTGAGTTGGGTTGGTAATGTTATTCAATGCTGTTAGTACATTAGTTGTAGTTCCTATATCAGTAATTGGAAAACTTATTATAACTAGTTTTCATATTAACTGCCACAGCAACTTGAACATAATATCAAAACTTGACATATTTAAGAATAATAGAAAATCCTTACCCATTCCAAAACTCCCTATCCAGACTTCTGTACTGTATCGCTTCTGAAACATGATAAGAAAGGATATTTTCGGACCCTTCCAGATCGGCAATCGTTCTGGAAACTTTCAGAATTCGGTCGTATGCTCTTGCTGACAGATTCAGCTTTTCCATGGCTGTTTTTATCAGGCTGAATGAGCTTTCGTCCAGACTGCAATATTTCTCAATTTCTTTTGGTCCGATTTGAGCGTTATAGCTTATTTTCAAATCTTTATACCGTTCCCTCTGAATTTCACGAGCCAACAAAACCCGTTTCCTGATCTCTTCACTTTTCTCGCCTTTTCTCCTTTCCGCCAACTGTTCAAATTCTACTTTCTGCACTTCAATGTGAATATCAATTCGGTCAAGCAGCGGCCCTGAAAGCTTGTTCATATAACGCTGCATTTCGTAGACTGTAGAAGTATTGTTCGGATCATCAGGAAAAAATCCGCTCGGACTTGGGTTCATTGAGGCGACCAGCATAAAACTTGCAGGATAATTCACTGTAAATTTCGCCCGGGAAATTGTTACTTCACGGTCTTCCAACGGCTGTCTCATGACTTCCAGTACCGTTCTCTTGAATTCCGGCATTTCATCAAGAAACAGCACGCCGTTGTGAGCGAGGGAAATCTCTCCGGGTTGCGGATAACCACCACCACCGACCAGCGCAACATCAGAAATCGTATGATGCGGAGCGCGAAAAGGACGAACCGTCATTAAAGAAGTTTCCGTTCCCATCTTCCCGGCAACAGAATGGATTTTGGTCGTTTCCAGGGCTTCTTTTAAACTTAAAGGAGGTAAGATACTGGGAACTCTTTTCGCCAGCATGGTTTTTCCGCTTCCGGGAGGGCCGATCAAAATAATATTATGCCCTCCGGCTGCGGCCACCTCCATGGCGCGTTTTGCGGTTTCCTGTCCTTTCACTTCGGAAAAATCAAATGGAAAATCATTAATCTTTTCCTGGAATTCCTTACGGGTGTCGATTTCAATTTTTTCGAGAGGCTTTCCTTCATTAAAAAAGCCAATAACTTCTTTGATGTTTTCGGCAGCGAAGACATTCAGATTATTGACAATCGCTGCTTCACGGGTATTCTGCTTCGGAAGGATGATCCCTTTAAAGCCTTCTTCACGGGCCTGGATGGCAATCGGCAAGACCCCACGCACAGGCTGTAGTGTTCCATCGAGAGAAAGCTCTCCCATAATAATATAGTCCTGAATGTTTTCAGCGATAATCTGATCAGACGCTGCAAGAATGCCGAGGGCAATGCTCAAATCATAGGCCGCACCTTCTTTGCGAAGATCGGCAGGCGCCATATTGATCGTGATTTTTTTCCCGGGAATCTTGAATCCGACATTTTTCAGCGCGGCGGAAATCCTGTAGCTACTTTCTTTAATGGCATTATCCGGAAGGCCCACGAGATGATATCCGACGCCGCCGGTATCAACATTTACTTCAATCGTAATCGTCTGGGCCGAAACACCATGAATGGCACTTCCATAAATTTTTATCAACATTGGGTGTGTTTTGGTGCAAAAATAATAATTTTTACCTTTAATCACGGTGAAAAATGTACACAAAGACAAAAAAGGCTTCGAAAATTATTCCGAAGCCTCTCATCAAATTGAATTCAAACTATCACTTAGATCTATTTCTTAATAAATTTATTTTTAAATACTTTTCCGCTCTCAGATTTAGAAACAATAATATATGTTCCTGGAACCAGCGTGCTAACCTCAATAGCGTCGGAGAATCGGTGATCTTTTTTCTGCAGGATCAGTTTTCCGGACATATCGATGATGGATACTTCAGGATATTTTTTGTCAGACGCTTTTCCGATATAAATGACCTGAGATGCAGGGTTCGGGTAAACGCTGAGGTTGTTCTCCTTCGGTTTTGTCTCTCCTGTTCCGAGGTTGGTGCAGAAGTCCCAGTTTCCGAAATTCAACTTTGTAAAAGCAAATTCCGAAAGCATTTCACACTGATCGGGGCAATACGTAGTACAGGCATAAAATCCGAAAGTTCCTGATGTTGTCGCGGTATAAGAATCTCCTGTTTCCCCAGGAATGATACAAGGTTCCGAAGGCGAAGGCGGATTGCTACCCGGAAGACAGCTAAACCACGTATGTGCTCCGTAAAGCTCTGGAAATCCGTCATTAAACTGCACCGAAGCTCCTTCGCAAATGTTGTATTCTCCCGGAGCGATTTCTTCATAGGTTCCCGGCTGAAAGTCTGCCATCATAAAAGGAAGGCCATAGGCATACCCGTCCGCCAGAATAGGCGTGCTTTCTGCGGTACAGTCCGCTTGTGTCACTTCTACTTTGAAGTAATATAGCATATCATCGGTTCCATTAATCGTCAAGGTCTGAGATGTTGCGTCTGGAATTGCTACCCACGGGTTGTTATTCGGAGTCTGCCAGTCCCATTCCTGCTTGTACCATTGATAGGAAGCATACGTTTGTGTCGTGGAAAGGGTTTCTGTTTCCGTATTACAGAATACGACCTTTTCAGGAAACATGGCTCCAAGCCGTGGACTTGTAATTTCCGGGGTACATTGCTGTGCTTTCATATTTAAAAAACTTAAAAATAAAAGACTTAAAAAAATCATTTTTGTTCGCATATCATATTATTTAATGGTTTTATTTGGTTGATCGAGCAATAGCCTGATCCCGAATCTCAGGTTGAAATTCAGCGGCTTTTCTTTATAAATGGTATTGAGGGAGCTGTTGTCTTTAAAGTGATATCCTATACCTGGCTCCGCATAAATCCCGATCTGTTTTAAAACTTTCAGCTGAACACCAACGCCTGTATTTAACGATACCTGAACGGGCTTCTGGCTGATTTTTTCTTTGGTTTCCTGCTTTACAACGCCGTCGACGATGTATTTTGTTCTGATGTCGCCATCAACTGCCTTTTCCACAGAGCCTCCTCCCGTAAGATAACCCGTAAAAGCGCCTTTCGTGACCACGTTGTAGTTTACCTGAACGGGAATACCGACATAATGGATGTTCTGCTCACTGCTGATAAAGTCTGACGGACTTCCGGAGGTAAGATCCGCGGCCAGTTTTGTATAACTGATTCCTACGCCGACACTCCACCTCTTTCCTAAGCTCTTATAGACTAATGCTCCTAAAGTCACCGGTGTCTTGTGCCTGATGGTAGCCTCCACTTTTTTATCCTGATTGGCCAGCAGAATGGCCATTAAAGGATCTTCGCCTGTTTCCAGACCCCACATTTCAGGAAGACTTGGCGTTGTTCCGTTCAGCGTGGCATATCCGGGGAACTGGTCGGTAGCATTTGAAGATGCATTTCCGGTGGAGAGACCGAATATCCATTTTTCCGTTTTATGTTTTGCAAGCTTTGCTTTTTGATTATTTTTAAATTTTTCTTTCCATTCCCGTTCTTCTTTTGTCATGAGCGTGCCGGTTTCATCCTCGTCAGCGTATTTTTCTGCAGTAGAACTCTCTTTTATCTTCTGTACCAAACTTTGTTTAAAAAGAACATGATCTTTAAAATTTCCCGAATTACCGATCACAGAATGACTATTTTGAGATAAAATTTGAAGAGCGTTTACAGTCGGATCATGAGGTTTTATTTTTGGGTTAAAAATCTCTTTTTCAATATTTTGTATTACGATTTCTTCTTGATGCGCCGGTGTTGGTAATGCTCGGTTTTGAACATTTATTCCCGTGATTCCACATTCTTTTTTAAAGTCTTTCTGTTGTTTTTTTTCATGAAAGTAAAATAGCTTACCCAGAATCAAGAACAGGCCAATAGCCGCTGCAACACCGCCTATACGGTACCATATTGGCAGATGATTAAATGTAGAGACAGCCTTCTGCGCCTTCAGGTCGGTGGGAACAAGGCCAGGAATCGCCTGGTCTTCGTCCTTTACAAATAATTCTTCACTGATGTTCTTCCACAATCCATCAGGAACATCTTCTGTATGACCTTCCATTTTTCTGCGCAGATCATTTAACCATTCATTACTCATATTGCGCTGTTTTAGACATTTTATATTCTTTTATTTTCCGGGCAAGCATTGATTTTGCCCTGTGAAACTGCGACGCTGAAGAGTTTTCAGCAATCCCCACCAGTTCCGCAATCTCACGGTGACTCTTTCCTTCAAAGACATACAGGTTGAAAACCGTTCTGTAGCCGTCGGGAAGCGTGTGGATGATATCCATGATTTCCTGTTCTGAGATTTCTTCCAGACCAGGCTCATCTTCATCCTCAACATCAGGGATTTGAGAATCATCGGAAATACTTTTGAAATCGGTTTTTTGCTTAATTTGCTTTAATGATTCATTGACTACGATTTTCGTAATCCAGGCTTTCAGTGAACCGTCTCCCCTGAACTCAAAAGAATCTATGGACCGGAACATTTTTATAAAGCTGTTTTGCAGCACGTCGTTTACGCTGTTACGGTCGGTAATATATCTCGAACAGACATAGGCCAGGCCACCCGAATGAACTTCGAAAAGCTCTTTCCAGGCCGCTTCTTCCTTTTTCAAAAGACGGCTAACCAAAATCTGTTCGTTACTTTCTTTCATTGACTTTATGGCAACCTTTCGGCTGTCATTACTTAACATAATGCAAAGATAGGCTGCTCCCGTAGAAGCCTGCCCATCCTGCCAATAACCATTGCCTAATTTTTAATACTAATCGGAATTTCATACTTTATGGCCTGATATGGGGTCAGATCCACACTTTCAACGGTTATTTTTTCTGCTTCCCATGCCAATCTCAAAGAATGATCGTACCCGACAAAGAAGCCTTTTTGTTTGGCGCCCATCTTCACAGAAACACTTCTGGGTATGCCGTCCTGTGTGATCTTGAAGCTGAGAACCTTGGGCTCCAAAGTAAGTTCTACGATATTCTGGGCTGCATTTAATCGGGGTTTAAAATTTAATTTATATTCAATTTTATCTAAATCTGCTAAGACAGCTTCTGCTTTCACCGGATCCGCCACAATGCTTCTCACAATCTCTTTCACCGGAAAGTTCCCGAATGTGATGATGCTGTCTTTAGCCTTAAAATCAATAATTTTCTCGTTAAACATTCCTCCTTGGGAGGTTACCAATCTTGCCCTGTAATTACCGTCAATATCATTTACTTTTACCGGTATGGGCTCATAGTTGTCATTCATACAAGATGTTAGTGAAAATCCTAATACGGCAATCGCAGCAGCAATCAGGAAATTAAGTACTGTTTTTTTCTTCATTATTTTAAATTTTATCATTAAACATTATCCTTGAGTACTCATTGACATAAATCCTGATTTTGAGAAATCTTGCACGACAATTCATCATATTTTCTGAAAAATCCGTAATGTGTTGATTTTTAAGCTGAATTTTTTGTATTTTAAAAATTATTTAGTTGTCGTTATTTTAATACTTTTGTTCTGTGCAGGTTTGGCGTACGGCCAAAAGCGGCAATTCCCTATAAAAGATCTTATACTCAAATAGTAATTATAGCTAACTTATGATCATGGAAATAAAACCTGAAATCTCATGGGCAGATTTTGAAAAAATAGATATCCGGTGCGGAACCGTCATTTCGGTCAGCGACTTTGAAAAGGCCAGAAATCCCTCTTATCAGCTGGAAATTGATTTTGGCGACCTGGGCATAAAAAAGTCTTCCGCACAGATCACCTCTTTATACCAAAAAGAAGAATTAATCGGTCTGCAGATTCTGGCTGTCGTTAATTTCCCTAAAAAGCAGATTGCCAACTTCTTCAGCGAATGTCTGGTTTTGGGAGTATATGGCGAAGATAAAAAAGATGTCACCCTTTTAACACCCTCATTGCCGGTAAAGAACGGCATGCCGGTAGGATAAAAATTAAAACAAAATGATACAATATATTCCTATAGAAAGAGTTTTATTTATTGACATTGAGACAGTTCCAGGGTCTGGTGCCTGGGAAGAGCTTTCCGAGGCAGAACAGATGCTTTGGGATAAAAAAACAAAATATCAGAGAAAAGATGAGATTTCCGCCGGAGAATTTTATGCCGAGAGAGCGGGGATTATGGCCGAGTTCGGAAAAATCATCTGCATCACGATCGGAATGCTCGAAAAGAACGACACCCTAAAAATCAAAAGTTTTGCAGGTGACGACGAAAAAAAAATTCTTCTGGAATTCGGAGAAATCTTCAACAGCCAACGGCTCCGGGAGGTTATTCTGTGTGCCCACAACGGAAAAGAGTTTGATTTCCCCTGGATCGCCAGAAGATTCCTGATCAATGGGATGATGCCGCCGGTTCCATTTCAGATGTTTGGAAAAAAGCCCTGGGAAATTCCGCACATCGATACCATGGAACTCTGGAAATTCGGGGATTATAAAAGCTTTGTTTCCCTGGAATTGCTGGCGCACCTCTTCGGAATTCCGACCCCGAAAGATGATATTGACGGCTCAATGGTTTCATCAATCTACTACATAGAGAAAGACTTGCAAAGAATAGTAGACTATTGTGAAAAAGATGTCTTAACTTTGGCAAACATTTTCCGGCGCATGCGTCAGGAAGATTTATTGAAAAGGTATATCAATTTAGATTAAAAAATGAAATTTACAGACGATCAGATTGCTGACATTGGTGAAGAGATCATCAAAGTCCTGAAAACCGTATATGACCCTGAAATTCCGGTGGATATTTATGAGCTGGGACTTGTTTATGACGTTCAGATCTCCGATGATGCGGATGTTAAGATTATCATGACCCTTACCACGCCCAATTGCCCGGTAGCGGAAACACTTCCACAAGAGGTTAAAGACAAGGTGGCTGAAGTTGAAAATGTAAACAGCGTCGATCTTGAGCTAACTTTTGAACCGAGCTGGCATAAGGATATGATGAGCGAAGAAGCGAAATTTGAGCTGGGAATGCTTTAATTTACTTTAAAATAAAGCAGGCTGTCAAATTGATTGACAGCCTTTATTTTGTTTTAAACTCAAATGGTATTTGTTTCTAGATCTCTTTTGCGATCGCCTTTCCTTCCCGTCTGCTCCATTCGCTCCAGGAACCTACATACAAAGACGGAATGTCGAATCCCGCATAAGCCAGTGCCAGGATCGTATGACAGGCGGTCACTCCTGAACCGCAGTGTACGATTAAACTGTTCGGTTTTCCTTCAAGCAATTCTGAATATTTCGTTCTCAATCGTTCAGGAGAGAGAAAATGGCCCTTGTCATCCAGATTTTCAGTGAAAGGAATATTGATCGCTCCTGGTATATGGCCGGCTACAAGATCTATCGGCTCGGATTCACCATTATAACGATAGGCGTCCCGGACATCAATTACCGTTGATAAGTGGTTTGTTAATTCATTTTCAACGTTTTCCAGGGTCGACACCGGAAGAAGCCAGCTTCCCTTTTCCATCAATTCAGTCTTGTTAAAACTTTCTTTCCCTGACGAAAAATCCACCCCTTCCTTCTCTGCATTCTGGAAACCGCCGTTCAGAACCTGAACCTTTTCAAATCCGAAGGCTTTCAGCATCCACCAGGCTCTTGCCGCAGCGTTGGCTCCGTTTTTATCATCATAAACAATAATGTGGGAATCTTCCGCAATTCCCAGGTCAGCAACTGCTTCTGCGAATTTCTGAACATCAGGTAAAGGATGTCTGCCGCCAAACGCCGCATTTTCACCGATTTCAGCCAGATCCTTGTCCAGATCGATGAATCTCGCTCCTTTAATGTGCTTATCCAGATAGCTTTCGTAACTGTCTTTGCCTACTCTCGCGTCCAGAATGACAAGCTTTTCGCGGGATAAATTTTTAAGTTCCGAAGATGAAATTATTGGAGACATGGACTGTTTATTTAAAATGAATTTATTTAAAAATGAAAAATATCTTTCGCCTGGTTATAAGAACTTTCGAAGTTGAGCAGGTTCAGTTTATGGTTTACTTTTTCCACACTCATGAAATTGATGACCTGCTCGGTCGGCATATTTCCCACAAGGTCATCTTTAGCCATCGGGCAGCCGCCGATCCCTTTGATGGCACTGTCGAACCTCCGGCAGCCTTGGTCATACGCTGCTTTTAATTTGGCGTAAGAATCTTCATAGCGGTTGTGAAAATGCCCTCCGAAATTGATTTCCGGATATTTAAGAGGAATTCGCTCGAATAAAAGAGCAATCGTTTCCGGGGTCGCAACGCCCGTTGTATCAGAAAGTAAAATGTCTTTAATTCCAATTTCTGAAAAACGTTTTGCCCAAAAATCCACGTCTTCCCACTTCCACATTTCGCCGTAAGGATTTCCAAAAGCCATTGAGAAGTAAATATTAAGCTGCTTGTTTTCACTTCCTGTAAGCTCAAGCATCCTTACAATTTCGTTAAAAGCTTCTTCCTGGCTTTTGTTGGTATTCCTGTGCTGAAAAGTTTCCGAAATAGAAAACGGGAAACCTAGGATATCTACCGACTGATGTTTAAGGGCCTTTTCTGCCCCGCGATAGTTGCCGATAATCGCAGAAACTTTGGTTTTGGATCTGGATTTATCGATATTTTCGGCCACTTGGGCAGAGTCTGCCATCTGCGGAATCGCTCTGGGAGACACAAAACTCAGGCAATCCAACACGTCGAAGCCTACATCCATCAGAGAGTTGATGTAATCTATTTTTTTATCTGTGGGGATCAATTCTCCCCAACCCTGCATTGCATCACGCGGACATTCAGTAAGAAACATTTTTTACTTTTAGATTTTCTCAAATATAACAAAACTAAACAATTTAGCTTTATCCTCATTAAATCTACCATTATTTTGATTGTCAAACGCTTATGCATCATTTAAAATTTCGATCACGCATATCAGGTTACAAATAACCTATTCTGAACCTCAAAATTGTTAACTTTGCCGGAAATCAATACTAATAATGAGCGCAATAGAATTCAACCCGTTGTGGAAAGAAAAGTTACTGAACCGTTTTCTTAATTATGTAAAAATATATTCAACCAGCGATGCTGAAAGTGAAACCACGCCGTCAACCGAAAGACAGTGGGATATCGCCAATTATATCACAGAAGAGCTGCGAACAATCGGTCTGGAAGACGTTTCAATCGATGAGAACGGCTATATTATGGGGTATATTCCTTCTAATCTTGAAGGAAATGATAAGCCCACCATCGGATTTATTTCTCATTATGACACATCGCCGGATTTCAGCGGAGAAAATGTAAAACCTCAGGTTTGGGAAAATTATGACGGAAGTGATCTTGTTTTAAATCAGGCAACAGGTTTCACTTTGTCCCCTTCAAAATTTGAAAGCTTAAAAAAATATACCGGTCAGACCTTAATTACTACCGACGGAAACACGCTTCTGGGCGCTGATGATAAAGCAGGCTGTGCGGAAATCGTAACTGCTGCAGAATATCTGATCGCTCATCCGGAGATCAAGCATGGAAGAATAGCGGTAGGATTTACTCCGGATGAAGAGATCGGAAGAGGAGCGCATAAATTTGATGTTGCCAAATTCGGAGCCGAATTCGCTTACACGATGGACGGCGGTGAAGTGGGCGAGCTGGAATATGAAAACTTTAACGCCGCAGGAGCCGTAGTAAAGATCCACGGATTGAGCGTACATCCTGGATATGCCTATGGTAAAATGGTAAATGCTGCTTTACTGGCTTCCGAATTTGCCCAGATGCTGCCAGCCAATGAAACACCCGCCACGACGAAGGGATTCGATGGGTTTTATCATCTGATGGATCTGAACGCCGATATTTCCGAAGCCAAACTGCAATACATCATCCGGGATCATGATGCCGATAAGTTCGAGGCCAGAAAGAAATTCATGGAAGAAAAAGTCGCTGAATTTAATCAGAAACATGGGGAAGGAACCGCTGAAATTGAAATCAAAGAGCAGTACCGAAACATGAAGCAACAGTTTGAAGGCAAAATGCACATCATCGATCTTGCTGCCGAAGCCATGAAAGAAGCAGGTATTGAGCCTAAAATTAAAGCAATCAGAGGAGGAACCGACGGTGCCCAGTTATCCTACATGGGTCTTCCTTGCCCAAATATTTTTGCAGGAGGAATCAATTTCCACGGACCGTATGAATATGTTGCTTTGGAAAGTATGGAGAAGGCAATGGAGGTGATTGTGAATATTGTGAAAGCGTAATCTTATTTATAAAACTGAAAACCAGCTTTAATGAGCTGGTTTTTATTTCTTATTTAAAATTTTTTTAAATCAATATTTACGAACGTATATTTTTTTCTGACAAAATACAAAGATTTATTTTTCATCTGCTTTATTATTTCCACAATTACAATTTTAAAATTCATGATGGATTCTTCGGATAAACCAGCATCTGAAATCATTATAATATTATGTTTTTTAAGCAAAAAATAGGAGACAATCAATAACTTTTCAAATGCTTCCTTTTATTTGAAATAAATTTTAATCATTCTGTTGATTTCCCAAAAAAGCATCCCAACCCTGCGCCGTCAACGCGATCAGTTGATTTGATCCTCTTGCTACCATAAAGTTGCCGTCTTCTTTTTCAACGGCGTGCCCGATAATGGTAAAATCCGGGTGGTTTTTAATTTTATCAAAATCGTCCGGGGAAATGGTGAATAGCAATTCGTAATCTTCACCGCCGCTCAATGCAGTCATGACAGGATTTAAATTAAACTCATCCGCAGTGGAAATCGTGAGGCTGTCCATCGGAATCTTTTCCTCGTATAATCTGAAGCCCACTTCCGACCGGTCTGAAAGGTGAAGAATCTCCGAAGCCAGCCCGTCCGAAATGTCAATCATGGAAGTTGGCTTAATATCCAGTTGTTCTAAAATGCTTTTTACGTCTGTTCTTGCTTCAGGTTTCAGCTGTCTTTCCAGGATATAGTCGTAGCCTTCCATTTCAGGCTGCATATTGGGATCTGCCAGGAAAACGGCGTGCTCTCTTTCAAGAATCTGAAGGCCCATATAAGCACCGCCGAGATCACCGGTTACCACAAGCAGATCGTTTGGTTTTGCGCCGCTTCTTTTCACGATATTTTCATCATTTTCGATTCCGACAGCCGTGATGCTCATGACAAGACCGGCGTTGGAACTCGTTGTATCTCCGCCGATTAAGTCAACTTTATATCTTGTGCAAGCTGCCTGAATTCCGGAATAAATTTCTTCCAGCGCTTCCACCGGAAAACGGTTTGAAACCGCCAGGGAAACAAGAATTTGCGTCGGCGTGGCGTTCATGGCTGCAATATCGCTGAGGTTTACCACAACGGCTTTGTACCCCAAATGTTTTAAAGGAACATATCCCAGATTGAAATGGACGCCTTCCGCCAGAACATCGGTCGTAAGCACCACTTTTTTATTTTCAGGGTTGATGACGGCTGCATCATCACCTACTCCAAGTTCCGAAGAAGTATTGGATAACGAAAAATGTTCCGTCAAATGCTTGATCAGTCCAAATTCTCCCAATTTGGAGATCGGCGTGAGTTCCTGTGATTTATCTTCAAACATATTTTTAATTATAATTGATGTCTGATAATTAATAAATGATTACCAACAATTTTTATCAATCATCATTTATTGCTTATCAATTGATTAATTGAATTCCGACGGATCGATATTATGCGGATGGAAAGGGAATTTCTTGAAATCCTCTTTGGTAAGCACTACCGTGTCCAGGGTTTTGTATTTGTTCATGGCTTCCACGACATCATCCGGTGGGGTTGTCATTTTCCGGAGCATCATATCAATCCAGACACCGGTGGCTTCAGAAGTTGCACAATGCACACCATCCGGAGTGTAGAATTTATGGACAAAACGGTAAATCGATGAGTCTTCCGAACATCCGTCGATTTCCAGGCTTACAAAGACAATCTGGTCGGCATATATTTCCTTGAAAAAAGAATATCTTTCATGCAGGATAACGGGCC
>JBMDXW010000366.1:0-3348 GCA_048594965.1 Chryseobacterium sp. | reverse complement strand
AATGAAGAAAGAAAAATTTATGCCGTTCAGTTTCATCCGGAAGTTTCGCATAGTGAATATGGAACGCAATTGTTACAGAATTTCGTTTTCAACATTTGCGAAGCAGATAAAAATTGGCAACTGACGAATTTTATCGAAGATGAAATCCAAAGAATTAAAGAAAAAGTTGGAAATAAAAAAGTGATTCTTGGACTTTCAGGAGGTGTAGATTCTTCTGTGGCAGCGGTGATGATTCATAAAGCGATTGGTGATCAGCTGACTTGTATTTTTGTCGATACGGGATTGCTCCGCAAAGATGAAGGCATGAAAGTGATGCAGAATTATGGTAAACATTTCCACATGAACATCAAAATGGTGGATGCACAGGAGCAATTTATGTCGAAATTAAAAGGAATTGCTGACCCTGAAGAAAAAAGAAAAATCATCGGACGTGAATTTGTTGAAGTTTTCAATAATGAATCGCTACAATTTGAAGATGCTGAATTTTTAGCGCAAGGAACGATTTATCCGGACGTGATTGAATCGCAATCGGTAAAAGGACCTTCTGCAACCATCAAATCGCATCATAATGTGGGTGGATTGCCTGAAACGATGAAATTAAAATTATTGGAACCGCTTCGCGAATTGTTCAAAGACGAAGTAAGAAAAGTAGGTGAAGAATTAGGAATTCCTCATCACTTGGTACACAGACATCCTTTCCCTGGTCCTGGTTTGGGAATCAGAGTGTTGGGAGCCGTAGATGCCGAAAAAGTAAGAATCCTTCAGGAAGCCGATGATATTTTCATCGAAGAATTATATAAAAATGATTTATATGAAAAAGTTTCTCAGGCATTCGTTGTGCTTCTTCCGGTAAAATCGGTCGGCGTAATGGGAGATGAGAGAACGTATGAGTACACAGCCGTAGTTCGTTCCGCCAATACCATCGACTTCATGACAGCAACGTGGAGCAGACTTCCTTACGAGTTTTTAGATACTGTTTCGAGCAGAATCATCAATGAAGTAAGAGGAATCAACAGAGTCGCGTATGATATTTCAAGCAAACCGCCTGCAACCATCGAGTGGGAATAATTTTGACTTGAATTTTAGATATACATCCTGCCTTCGGGCGGGATTTTTTTGTTTAAAACCTTTTTAAATTCTAGATCTATTTTAATAGTAATAAAGCCAGGTATAATTTCTTAAATAACCTCGTCATAATAATATCATTAGGAATGGGCTTTAGCCCATTTTCATTTGCAAAATAACAATTGGCTTCAGCCAAATTTTAACGTGATTTTTATTAGAAATCTATTTAAAGATATCTATATCATGTAATTTTAACGAGGTAGCTTCAAATATTAAAATGGTCATTTTATATTTTAGCAATGTAAGTTTAAATATTAGCATAGTCATTTTATATTTTAGTGATGTAGATTTAGATATTAGCGGTGTAGGTTTAAATATTAGCATAGTCATTTTATATTTTAGTGATGTCGGTTTAGATCTTAGCGATGTAGATTTAGATATTAGGATCGTAATTATATATGTTAACAACATTGGTCTAAATATGAGCAACTCTGATGTAGATATAAACAACTTCAATTTAAATAGGAGCAACTTTGATTTAGATATGAGGAACTTTGGCTAATATATGAGCAACTTCGGTTTAAATATACTCATACGCAGATTCTTTTGTGACTTTTGTGGTTAATCCCCAATAAAGATCTGTGATTTTTCTGCTGTGCTCTTCTTTTTTTCAAAGCTAAAACGATCTCTGTGGCTTATGGGTCAAATATCCTTCGCAACCCCAGAATAATGTGATGAAAAATATTCCCATGTAAGGCAGAATACCAAATTTTTCTTTAATTTTAAATAAAATTACATCAAATGCAAATAGAAACAAGGCCACTGACCGTACAGGATTATGATGAACTGGTCGTTACCATGAAGAGGGCTTATCCCCAAATGTCAGAATCAATCTGGTCAAAAAAAAGCATCGAGAAGCTCACCAGGATATTTCCAAAAGGTCAGATTTGTATTACCGTAGACGGAAAATTAGCGGCTGTGGCGCTTTCCATTATTGTCAATTACAATGAATTTGGGGACGATCATACATACAGTGATATCACGGGAAATTATACATTCAATACCCATTCTTCTACCGGTGATGTTTTATATGGAATTGAAGTCTTTGTAGACCCGGAGTTCCGCGAATTGAGGTTGGGCAGAAGATTATACGACGCCAGAAAAGAACTTTGCGAACTTTTAAACCTGAAGTCAATCATCCTCGGAGGCAGAATCCCGAATTACCATAAACACAGCGAACTATCGCCGAGAGAATACATCAGGAGAGTCCGCGATAAGGAAATCTATGATCCCGTCTTATCCTTTCAGTTATCCAATAACTTTTTACCAATAAGGGTTTTAAAAAAATATTTACCCGAAGACGAATCTTCAAAAGAGAATGCAGTTCTGCTACAATGGAACAACATCTATTACAGCAAAAAGCCCAATACCATGCAGGACAGCATCATCCGTCTCGGGCTTGTACAGTGGCAGATGAGGCATTTTAAAGACATCGACGCGTTCTACGAGCAGGTAGAATTTTTTGTAGACGTGATGGGGGATTACAAGGCAGATTTTGTGCTCTTCCCGGAATTGTTCAATACGCCGTTGCTCGCTCCCTTTAACAAGCTTTCCGAGCGCGACAGCATGATTGAGCTCGCAAAACTTACCGATGAGATCAAGATGAGGATCTCAGATCTCGCTATCAGCTACAATGTAAATATTATTTCCGGAAGCATGCCCGTTTTCGAAAACAATGAATTGTACAACGTAAGCTATCTCCTGCACCGCGATGGAAGAACCGATGAATACCGTAAAATTCACATTACCCCCAACGAAAGGAAATACTACGGGATGAAAGGCGGAAATGAAATCAGAGTTTTCGATACCGACTGCGGAAAAATCGGGTTGGTGATCTGCTATGACGTAGAATTTCCCGAACTTCCGAGAATCCTTGCCGATCAGGGCATGAAAATTCTTTTTGTCCCGTATCTTACCGATACGCAGAATGCTTACATGAGAGTACGTCACTGTGCCGCCGCCAGGGCCATTGAAAATGAATGCTATGTTGCAATCGCCGGCTGTGTGGGGAATCTTCCGGGAGTCAATAATATGGATATTCAATTTGGGCAGGCAGCCGTTTTCACTCCTTCAGACTTTGCTTTCCCCTCAAATGCCGTAAAAGGTGAGGCAACCCCGAATACCGAAATGACCCTTATTGTGGATGTGGATCTTAATCTTCTTAAAGATCTTCATCATAACGGTTCTGTTCAGGTCATGAAAGACCGGAGAAAAGATCTTTAC
>JBMDXW010000365.1:0-12718 GCA_048594965.1 Chryseobacterium sp. | reverse complement strand
TCTTGAACAGGTAATGATATCTCCGTTTTCGATCATTAATTTAAATTCGATCACATATTCGGAAAAACATCCTTCTGAGTGGTGGTTTTTACCGTGAACATCTGAAGCGATAGCACCTCCCACAGAAACAAATTTTGTTCCCGGTGTCACATACAGGAAATACCCCTGCGGTACGGAAATTTCCAAAACGTCGGAAAGCAATACGCCGGATTCGCATTCGATAATACCGTTCAGACGATCGAAACTGATAAATTTATTAAGTTTTTTGGTTGAAAATATATGTTCGCCTAAAGAAGCATCGCCGTAACACCTTCCGTTACCTCTGGCAATGACTTCATTATTATTCAGGACAAAATCCCTGATTTTCCGGAAACTGTCTTCGGACCTCATTTCTTTTTCCACAATGGGAAAATTTCCCCAGTTGGTTACTTTCTGTATAAAATTCGGCTTCATTTTTTAAAATAAATTTGAATTAAAAATGAAGCTACCCATAGTACCAGAGTAACCTGAATATACCGGTCGCGGTAAACGATTTTCGTAGGAGATTCGGTTCTGTTGTACACCAGAGTCTGCTGCAAATATCTTAAAAAAGCAAAGACTACAAAGATAACGGTGTAAAAAACGCGTTGATGAAATTTTGCCTGAACTTCCGGTGAAAGGGTAAACATCAGATAACAGACGATTGCCAGGGTCACAGAAATTGAAAGTGTGATATCTGCAAACTGAACGTTATAACCGTCAAGAGCTCTTCTCGTTTTCCCGGACACCTGAGCATTAATGAGCTCTCCCCTTCTTTTACCGATCGCAAGAACTAATGCCAGAACGAAAGTCAATAGGATGGCCCACTGGGAAATGCTGATACCCGTAATGTAGCCTCCAGCGAGTACCCTGAGGACAAATCCCAGTGCAATAATAAAGATATCAATGATAGGAACATGTTTAAGCCTGAAAGTATAGGCAAGATTCATCACAAAATAGGACCCTATGATGATGGCAAACTTCCAGAGTTTTTCATGAAAATAAGCCTGTGCAAAAAAAACCAGTGCAATATCAGCGGCGATAAGCCCTATAAAAATACCGATGGCCTGGGATTTTGAAATGGCGCCACTCGCCAGGGGACGTCTTCTTTTTTCGGGGTGTTTGCGGTCTGCCTCGATATCGTTATAGTCGTTAAGAATATAAACGATACTGGCTGCCAGCGAGAAAATGATAAAAGCAAAAATACTTTTAGTAAGTAAATCGATATTTTTAATATTTCCGGAGAAAAATAGGGGAACAAAAACAAACAGGTTTTTTACCCATTGCTCGACACGGAGCAGTTTTAAATATTTCTTCATTTATGTTATTTCTAATGCAAAAATAATGATTTCAAGGAATATTACAATAAAAATACAAAAATAACCGCAATTGCGGTTATCTGTGAAAATATTTATATGCTAATAAAGTTACTGTCCGTTCTGAGCGTCATTAATCATCTTCTCATTAGCCGTAATCGCAAACTCTACCCTTCTGTTTTTTGCTCTTCCCGCATCGGTATCGTTGGAAGCAACCGGCATCGCTTCACCTTCACCTTTCGCAAACAATCTGCTGGAAGCAATACCTTTGCCTACCAGGTAAGTTTTTACAGAATTGGCTCTTCTTTCGGACAATGACATATTGTAAGAATCTGTTCCTTTGCTGTCGGTATGTCCATAAATGTTAATATTCGTATCAGGGTTATTCACAAGAACCTGTGCCAGTTTGTCAAGATTGTTTTTGGCAGTAGTGGTCAGCGCGGAAGAATCGAAATCGAAATTAACGATACTTTCATTTAAGGTAATCTTAATACCGTCCCCTACTCTTTCCACTTCAGCACCAGGCAGCGTTTCCTTAATTTCTTTAGCCTGCTTATCCATTTTAGATCCGATCACATTACCGGCTACACCACCGATAACACCTCCCAGAACAGCTCCTATAGCTCCGTTTCCGCCTCTTCCTACATTATTCCCTAAAATCCCTCCGATCACAGCACCAGAAGCTACTCCTACGGCTGTACCTCTCTGCTGGTGATTGGAATTCTGGACCGCTTCACAGCTGGTCAATGACAAGGCTGATGATAAGAATAAGCCTCCTATATATGTTTTTGTCAATTTCATCTTATTTAATTTTTAAGTTAATTATTTCATTCCGGTTCTCTCAAAGTTGTAAACAACTCTTACGTTTTCTCCGTCAAAAGGAATATTCTGCTCCAGAGAGAACTGATCTGTCGTCTGATTGGTAAGGGTAAGCGTATATCCCGCTGTATTTTGTTTTGCTTTAGTACCTTCAGCTATTTTTTTGAAGTTAAATGTGTTTGCGCTTACGACATCAACTTTAATTGGCTGAGTATATCCACCTCCGCAGGTTCCGCCTCCGGATACGGTATATGCTCCTGTCCAGTTATTAGGTATCAGTCTCCAGTGACTTCCTACGAAACACTGAGCATCTATTCCGTCATCAAAAGGTTTAATTTTAAATTGTTTATCATAATTGATGCTGACAATCTGCCAGTCACCTTTCATTTTAAGGAATTCTGCTCTCTGACTCTGGGCTGTCTGTGCGTTTTTCACTCCGGAACAAGACACTGCAAAAAGTGATGTTCCTAACATCGCTGCAAATAGTAACTTTTTCATTTTGTAGTTTATTATTTTTTGTTAAAATAAAATTACAAAAAACCGTGCCAAAAATGAAAGATAGCAATAAAAAAAGTCCGAAAATTTCGGACTTTATATGATTAAGTGTCAAATACAGGCAGATATGCTACTTTTTAACATTCTTTTTTACGGATTTCTGAACCTTTTTTGCAGGGGTTGATTTTCCCTTGTAAAAGTTTGTGTAAGCATATTCAGCTGCTTTCTTAACATCGATTACTCCTCCAGCCTGAGAGAAGTCTGCGAAACCGTTTGCCGTACTGGGATTGCTTGACTTTACAAGAGATTCAATCACCTGGGCAGGCGTAAGATTCGGCATATAGGCCAAAAGAACAGCTGCTGCACCGGCGACAACAGGCGATGCCATTGAGGTTCCCTGAAGATACTTGTACTCATTATGAGGAACGGTAGAATAAATCTGATCCCCCGGAGCAAATACATTTACCATTTTTTTATTGTAATTGGAAAAATCGGCTCTAAGTGCAGCGTTGTTGTTTGTACTGGCACCCACCACCAACACGTTGTCTACAAAAGGTTTTTCGTCGGTTACATTTTTAAAATTGGTAGGATAAGCTATATGTTCTGCAACGTCTTCATTTTCATTACCTGCTGCTTTTACAAGAAGAACACCTTTATCCTGAGCATATTTAAATGCATCCCAAACTACAGTTTTACCAGGGGAAACAGGTTTTCCGAAACTCATGTTCAGAACTTTAGCTCCATTATCTACAGCGTAACATATGGCATTAGCCACATCTTTATCTCTTTCATCACCGTTAGGAACGGTTCTTACGGACATGATCTTAGCAACTTTTGAGGCTACACCATACTGTATTTCAGATCCGTTCGGAAGTCCGGCAATAATTCCGGCCACGTGTGTTCCGTGTAATGCGTCCGGTCCTTCATAATGATTATTACCGTAATTTTTCTGGGAATAATCGTCGTAATTGTCACCAACGATTTCCTTTCGGGGATCGTAATCAAGATTGTATTGTTTTTCCTGAGGCCCGTAATAATCCAGCGCTTCTTTCATCTGATCACGCATCATTTTTTCAAATTCCGCAGCAGACTTGTCTTTAAATTCAGGGCTCTGAGCAACTCTCCCAAGAACCTGAGCCGCCATAGCCTCCTTCTGATCGGCAGGTTTTATGGCTGCAATATTTTCCGCTGTCAATGCCTTTCCGTTGAGTAATCTTACCATAGTCGGAATGGCATCATTGATCATTGTATACGTCTGAAATCCTTGTCTGGCTTCCACACTTTTTTTGTTGAAGATCTCCTTGGATTTCATATACATCGCAAACTCTTCTGGCATCTTAGCCTGGTTGGCTTTGTTCTTTGTAGAATCATCACCTTCAAAAACCGGTTTGTATTTGGCAACTACTCTGGTCACCTCCATATTGTCGATGTCGATATCTCCGTTTTTTCCACCGATAAAATTCCATCCGTGAACATCATCAATATATCCGTTTCCATCATCATCTTTACCGTTGCCTGGCACTTCATTCGGATTGGACCAGATATTTTTAACCAATCCGGGATGATCTACCTGTACACCGCTGTCAAGAACACCAACGACAACAGTTTTAGGTTTAAGCCCTTTGGACTCTAAAAATTTATATGCGTTGTCTGTATTTACTCCATAAACCTTCGTAGCGGCAAAATCTTTATGATACCAGGTCATAAGATCTTTGTCTTTCATCGGATCCGTGTCTGTTTTAGCTTCCTGCGCGTGTGAAAAGCCAAATCCCACTAAAAAAACAGCGGCTAATAATACCTTTTTCATGTTAGTATGATTGTTTAATATTTTTTATATAAGTCAGAGATTCAGGTCCTTTGTTACAGATAAGATCCACAATAGATAGATCTTCTAAAAAGCCCAGCTTATCAGAGAAAGTCTGATAATAGTCTTCCATTTCAAATTCTGAAGGATCTTTCGCTGAAAATTTTTCTCTAAAACTGATCTCCTGAGGATTTTTGATGTATTCTGTATTCAAAGACCATGCCTTTCCCGTTTTAAGGATTTGCTGGATAATCTCCAGTGCCTTAAGATTAAAATCAAGTAAATTCTGTTCTTTTATTTCAAAAATCTTTCTGAGCTTATCTTCATAAAACTCGAAATAGGGAGAGCTTTGATACGCCGTCTTAATGGACTTCCAATGAAGGCTTCTCCAGTCCTCACGGTAGGAAATTTCAATATCTTTCAGTTCCCTTTTTCCATTGTGCGAAATAGGGATTATCAAAGACAGTTTACCATTTGCACCAAAAATATTGGCTCTGTTTCGATAGGTCTGCTTTGGGAAACTCTCAAACTGTTCAAATAAGATCTCGTTTTCTGGATTCAGGAATACTGAAAACCATGAAATCGGTGGTAAATAAAACACCGGTAGTAATATATTGTTCATACTTTAATTTTTAGGATAAATAATTCTTCCCGTTATTTCATTTTCATCAATAAATCCCACGTATCTTGAATCTAAACTTGCATTTCGGTTGTCGCCAAGGAAAAAGACCTTTCCCGGAGGAACTGTTACCGGCCCGAAATTGTCTGCATTCCAATTTTTATGATACATTTTAGCAATCTCCGGATCAGGATTTGGATTAATGAACCTTTCATAAAAGAAATTATCGTTCAGTTCTTTTTCACCTAGGTTAGCCAGGAAGTAGTCATTACCAAACTGATAGAAGTCGTTTTCTGATATTCCTTTTAACATCAAATCATTGACAAACGCTCTGTCAATTTTATATAAATGCTTCAAATTAATTCCTGTTGTTGCTAGTTTATTATTTACCAACAGGTCTCCATTTTTAATCTCAATCTTATCTCCTTCCGTCCCTACTAACCTCTGGACGTAAACACCTTTACCAAATTCTTGTGTATTCTGATTATAGGTCAGTAATTTAAATTTTTCATAAGGAAGGATTTTGGTAAGTATTACAAATGAACCTTTTTTTATATTAGGCTCACCACCGGCCTGTGGTACATAAGCATATTGCAAAACCCCGGAGAGTTTTGCAATAATTAAAAGTGTTACAATAAAGCTCCCTGCAAGGAGAACTTTATTAAATATTTTATTTTTAAACATCAGATATTAATCGTCTTCTGTTTTTTTCTTTTTAAATAATTTTACGAAATACTCCCACCCGAAGAATAAAATAAGAATCATCGCAGCAATCCACCAGTAAGAAGTTTTGTTGGCCTCTCCTGTGTTTGTTGCTTTAAACATTCTATCCCAGCGAATTTTTTTCGGAGCCTGGTAAGATGAGCTTGCATCTGAGAACACGCCCTGCACACTCATCCAGGTAAACATTGGTTTTCCAACAATATTTTCTTCAGGAACAAAACCAAAGAATCTCGCATCTAGTGAGGCATCTCTGTTATCACCAACCATCATATAATAATCCTGCTTGATGGTATACTGATTGGTTTCTTTTCCGTTAATGAAAATTTTTCCGTTTTTATTTTCTAAACTATTATGTTCATATTCAGAAATAATCCATTGATATTCAGGCAAAGTTTCCTGGTTTAAAGTTACGACATCTCCTTTTTTAGGAATTTTCAGCGGTCCATACCAGTCCTGGTTCCAAGGTTTGTTGATCGGGAAAATCGACTGGGTGGTATCTACACTTTTTGTGTACGCTGTTTTATCAGCATTTAATTTATAAGAAATAGTGGCAGAATCTTTAGGATAAACATTTTCTTCCATGTTTACTACATTCGGCAAAGCTTTAATCTCTTTAGCCGTTTTATCTGTAAGACCCTGGAATATGTAAACAAATCCGCCATTTTTCTCATCCTGCATTTCTCTTACAGGTAAGAATCCATACGTATTGTATAATCCCGGAATATCAAGCTGAGTTCCTGTATTAACCGTATAAGCATGCTGAATTTCCTGATCTCCTAAAACAGTTTCCGGTTTTCCGTTTACAAAAAGTCTTCCGGCTCTCATTTCAAAAGTATCGCCTGCAACAGCAACACATCTTTTTACATAAGGATCTTTTCTGTCAATCGCCGTATGCACAGAATCCTGAGGATAATTGAAAACAACTACGTCATGTCGCTGTGGTTTATTAAACTGTAAAATTCTTTCGTAAGGCAGTTTTACAGCGTCTACATAAGATTTCGGATCGTCTTTAGGATTGCCTTTTTCACCGGTATCCATAATTGTTCCCTGAAGGAAAGGTATTGCAAGAGGCCGCATCGGAAGTCTGTATCCGTAGCTCCACTTGTTAACGAAAAGGAAATCTCCAACGAGTAAAGTTCTTTCCATAGATCCTGTCGGGATTCCGAAAGGCTGCGTTACAAACACGTGGATGATGGTTGCAAAAACTACGGCAAAAGTCACCGAACCAACGAAAGAGTCTTTCTTTTTTGCATTTTTTTCTTCATCCGTAAGAAATAAATCATTTTCATCTTCCAGCTCAACATCTTTACTGTAATTCACTGTTGCCATGTAAATAAAAGGAAGAATTACTGTAAGAAGCTTATCTTTAAATAAAGTCTTACCGAATTTCTTCATTAAATATAAATGAAAAACAGACATCATAATTGGCCCTACGATCGGCAAATAAGACAAAATCGCCCACCATTTCGGATGTTTGGTTTCTTTTAAAACAATGAAATAATTGTAGAAAGGGATAAAAGCAAATAGAGGATTATACCCCAGCTTTTTAAACAGTTTCCAGGTTGAAACTCCCATCAGTACAGACAGAATGAGAACATAAACTGTATACGTTAAAAAATAATTCATAAATTTTTGTGCCTAATCTATAATAAAAGTAATGAGTAATGGACAATGAGTAATTTTTATTGCTGGCCATTACTACTAATTAGTCCGCAATGTAGGAATTTTGTTACAATTAAAGTCCCAAAACATCCTTCATTGTGAAATTTCCTTTTTTATCTTTAATCCATTCTGCTGCAACTACCGCTCCCAAGGCAAAACCGTTTCTGTTGAAAGCCGTATGCTTGATCTCAATTTCATCAACTTCACTTTTGTAGAAGACACTGTGTGTCCCCGGAACCTCATCTTCACGAACAGCAAAAATACCCAATTGGTTGCCCTGAGTTTCTTCCAGTTTCCACGAATCAAATTTCGGATTGTTTTTAAAAATACCTTCTGCAATGGAAATTGCAGTACCGCTTGGCGCATCTTTCTTATGGATGTGATGAATTTCTTCCAACTGACAAGAGTATTCATCTACGTTTTTCATTAAATCAGCGAGCTTTTCATTTAAAGCAAAAAATAAATTAACGCCTAAACTGAAGTTGGAACCATACAAGAAAGCCGTCTCATTTGCAACTGCCAACTGTTCAACTTCAGACTTTTTTTCGAGCCAGCCTGTTGTTCCGCAGATGACCGGAATTTTATTTACAAGACATGCTTTGATGTTTTCATAAGCCACTTCCGGCAAAGAAAATTCAATCACTACATCCGGATTATTAAGATTTTCAGCAGTTGGAGTTTCTTTCAGTCTGGCAACTACTTCATGACCTCTTTTAGTGGCAATTTCATCAATTATTTTGCCCATTTTGCCATATCCAACAAGTGCTACTTTCATATTTTATTGTTTGTCTGCTTATATTTTAACGAAGATCGCAAAGTTTTTGTTCAAAATCGCCCTTCATATTTTCGTTCCCAAAGGCGTTTCACTCAGCAAAGGCGTACTAAAGCAGTTTTATATTTTTATTAAAATTTATAACTTAAACTGATTCCTGTTTTCGGAGGAGTTATTCCATAATGATCCTGAATAACCGCGGGACTGAATGAGAGATCAGGATCGTGCCGGCTTTCGTAAAGATGTGCGTCTACAACTGCATCTACAATATTCAGAATATAAATCAATCCGGTAATGGCGATGGCATAATCCCTCTGTCTTTTGGCCCTGTCCTGTGCATTTCCTAAAGCGACCTTATCCAGCCACGGATGTTCGTCGACAAACTGGTTGGGAGTCCCGTTGAGTTTGGCAATATAATATTCCCTGTATTTTCTGTATTGATTATCATTCCAGACGGCGATACCTACACCTGCGCCGACAGCTCCCCATACGATAGGAACTTTCCAGTATTTTTTATTGTAAAACTGTCCTAATCCCGGAAAAACAGCAGAATAAAGTCCTGCTTTTGTAGGATTAAGCTTGAGTGTCTGATTGGTCGGGCCGTTTGCTTTTTCAAGATCTGACACAACATTATCTGACGTTTTCGTATTGTTGTTTTCTACCGACACGCTGTCCTTCGGATGATATTCTACCCGGATCGTGTCATTGGGATTTACCTGAGAAAAGGCAATTACGGAAAGACACAGAAAAAATGTGAAAAGAAATTTTTTCATTTATTTAATATGAGATAAAATATATTCCAGCTCATCTTCATTTTTGAAGTCCAGAACAATTTTACCTTTTTTACCGTTTCCGGAGGTTTTGATTTCTACTTTTACGTCCAGTATATCCGAGATCGTTTTCTGGGCTCTCTTATAATTGTTGGAAAGCTCCGCCTTTGCTCTTTTTGCTGCAGGAGATTTCGGATTTTTTAAAGCGGTTGCCGCCTGCTCTGCCTGGCGAACATTAAGTTTTTCCTTAATAATAAGATCAAACAGAATCTGCTGATGCTCTTCATTTTCAAGGCTGATGATTGCTCTTCCGTGTCCTGCAGAAATTTCTCCGCTTCTGATCGCGTTTTGAATATCGGGATTCAATCTCAACAATCTGATGGAATTGGTAATCGTACTTCTGTCCTTTCCTACTCGCTGGCTTAGATTTTCCTGAGTAAGGCCGATTTCGTCCATCAATCGCTGATAGGTGAGGGCAATTTCTATAGCGTCAAGATCTTCTCGCTGAATATTTTCAACAAGAGCCATTTCAAGCAGCTCCTGATCATTTACCAGACGGATATAGGCAGGAATTGTCTCAAGGCCGGCTATTTTACTGGCTCTGTAACGTCTTTCCCCTGATATGATTTCAAACTTTTCGCCATCCTTTCTCAGCGTAATCGGTTGTATTACCCCTAAGTTTTTAATGGATTGTGCAAGTTCATTTAATGCTTTTTCGTCAAAATAAGTTCGTGGCTGGGTGGCGTTTGGATAAATATCTTCTATCGAAATTTCTACGATATTCCCTACAAACTTGTCTGCTCCTTCATCGGTAGCAGAATTAATTGTTGCTTTGGATTCGGCACTTAGAATAGCGCCCAAACCACGTCCCATCGCTCTTTTTTTATCCTTCATATTTTTCTAGCGTTTAGCTTATGGCTATTGGCTTTTTAATTCTTTACTAATTTTTCATTTTTAAGCAAAACTTCTTCTGCCAGCTGAATGTACTGAACTGCTCCTTTGCTTTCGGCATCGTAGTTCAGAATACTTTCTCCAAAACTTGGCGCTTCGCTCAGTCGTACATTTCTGCTGATAATCGTTTCAAAGACCATTTCAGGGAAGTGCGCATTAACTTCCTCCACTACCTGATTAGAAAGTCTAAGTCTGCTGTCGTACATCGTAAGCAGCAAACCTTCGATATCAAGATCTTTATTGTGGATTTTCTGTACGTTTTTAATGGTATTTAAAAGCTTTCCAAGTCCTTCCAGGGCGAAGTACTCACATTGGATCGGAATGATGACAGAATCTGCAGCGGTAAGGGCATTAACGGTAATTAAACCTAAACTCGGCGCACAGTCGATAATGATATAATCATACTCATCCCTCACGCTTTGCAATGCTTTTTTGAGCATATATTCTCTGTCTTCCTTATCAACCAGCTCGATTTCTGCTGCTACCAAATCAATATGAGAGGGAACGATATCCAGATTAGGAGTAGCCGTCTGCTTGATGCATTTTTTGGTCTCAACGCTGTGCTCCAAAAGGTTATATGTAGAATACTGAACATCATCTACCCCCAAACCGGAAGTTGCATTAGCTTGAGGATCAGCATCAATGATTAATATTTTCTTTTCCAATACCCCTAATGCCGCAGCCAAATTAACAGCTGTTGTTGTTTTTCCAACGCCTCCTTTCTGATTAGCGATACCTATGATTTTTGCCATTATTAGAACTTTAAGTTTCAAAAATACACATTTTTCCTTGCTATTAATGAACCGATAAAACGAAAAATGAGTTAAAATATTGTTAATAAGCCTTTTACCATAAAAAAAAATTATCCACAAAAAAAAAATTTTGTGGATAACTGTCTAAGATATATTTTTACGCTTAATTTTCAAACTTCATAGAGATCGGAAACTTAAAGTAGCTTCTTACGGGTTGTCCGTTCACTTTGGCCGGAACCCATTTACCTTTGATACTTCTGATGGTCCTCATCGCTTCACTATTAAAATCGGCATCCCTTCCATCAGCTTTAACTCCTGAGATGGTACCATCTTTTTCTACAATAAATGTAATAACCGTTTTCATCACATCGCCGGATTCAAATCCTGACCCATCGAAGTTATTCATCACTTTATTTCTGAAGGCATCCATACCTCCTACAAAATTGGCTTCTACATCCACTACTGTTTTAGGTGAATTGTCTTCTTTTGGCTGTGCTTTAGGCTGTTCCACTTGTTGTATTCCTACTCCATTAGTAATTGGTGGTGCTACAGGAACATATTTTATTTCTGGTACTTCCTTGCCTTCTGAAGTTTGCAATCCAGAAACGGCATTTTGCTCATCTTTTGGATCTACAGCTTTCTTTTCGTTTGTAACAATGGCCTTAGGTTCCGGTACAGTTTTGTCAATTGTTTTAATTTTTTCAGGAACAGTCTGAGGTTTTACAAGAGCAGGAGTTTCTTTTTCGGGAGTCGCGACCTGCTTAAAGATATGCCCTCCATCAAAGAAAGTCTTATCTACAACTGGTTCGCTTTTAAAAGCGTTGGCAATTAATGGCGTTAAAGAAACCGCCGCCAATACGCTGATTCCAATAAAAAGTGCTTTCATTAAAATTCTGTCTGATTCATTTCTTAAGACATAGGCACCGTATTCTTTGTTTCGGTGCTCAAATAGGACTTCGTTGAAACGAAATTCCTGATTCTGATGCATGTGTTTCATCCTTAATGATATTTAAATTGTTAAATTGAGATTATCAGGTTATTACCTTTAATCCATGGTTATTAATTTAACATCAAAATTTCTGCCATTTATTTATTAAATAATCACCATTATTAAAATTTGTATATCAATAATAAAATTTAACTATGCTTTAAATAATAACTGTCCAACGAATATATCATTACTCATTTGATTTTCAACGGATTGTATTTAATAAAAAAAGACCGTCCGGAGACAGTCTTTATATGGTGAGAAGAACTTATTTTAGAATAATTCTTTTCTGATGATGTTCTGGCTTCTTTCAGGACCTACAGAAACCAGATAAACATTGATACCTAAATAGTTTTCAATGAACTCGATGTATTTCTGTGCATTGGCAGGAAGTTCATCATAAGTTCTTGCTTTTGTGATATCTTCTGTCCAACCCGGAAGCTCTTCGTAGATTGCTTCGTAATCGTATAATTTTGTTGTAGAAGAAGTGAAATAATCGATGATTTTTCCGTCTTCCGTTTTATAATGTGTAGCGATTTTAATGGTATCAATTCCCGTAAGAACGTCTAATTTAGTAATAACCAAATTATTGATTCCATTTATCATACAGGCATGTTTTAAAGAAACTAAATCCAACCAGCCTGTTCTTCTCGGTCTGCCTGTCGTCGCACCAAATTCATGACCGATCTGTCTGATTTTTTCGCCTAACTCGTTATCCAATTCTGATGGGAAAGGGCCATTCCCTACTCTCGTACAGTATGCCTTAGCCACACCGATCAGGTTCTGAAGGGAAGTCGGCGGAACTCCTGCTCCCGTACAAACCCCTCCGGTTGAAGGAGAAGATGAAGTTACGTAAGGATATGTTCCGAAGTCGATATCAAGCATCAAGGCCTGTGCTCCTTCAAACAATACGTTTTTACCTTCGTGGATAGCTTCGTTTAATTCCAGCTCCGTATCAACGATTCTGTCCTGAAGCTGTTTTCCGATTTCTAAATATTCGTTGTAAATTTCTTCAACGTCTAATGTCGG
>JBMDXW010000364.1:0-4697 GCA_048594965.1 Chryseobacterium sp. | reverse complement strand
ATTGTGCGACTTTTGCCAAATACTTCCTTTTTTATCCAGTGATCAGACATAAATCTTCCCTTCAACAACCACAATTTTATTTTCTGAACTTCGATCCTGGCTATACACAGATTAAGTATTTTTAGTAGATTAAAAGAAATTAAGCGAATAAAAGAATGCAGCAAAGCCAATCAAATAAAATCAGACCTAAAAATGTATGAAATTTTCGAAAAGATGATCAGATTTCTTCGGCAATCCTTCGGGAGTTCTTCGGAAGCTCTTCGGAAAAAGTACCGTTTTTCCGAAGCCCACCCGAAGGTGATCCGAAGAACTCCCGAAGAAAGCACCTTTAAAGCACGTCAAATCCCGTCAAAAGCAGTCAAATACCATCATAGTTTTCACGAGTGATTGAAAATGGGAAATTTCATTCTATCTTCGTTCAGTAATCTTAAAATGCAATAAGAATGAAAAAGAATAATAAAAGGAATTCGGGAGGATTTATAAATTCAAACAATTTCAATAAATTCACGACAAATTACTTTTAAAAAATTGGGTGCGCAAATTTGTAGTGGATTTTATTTTTAACAATATTATGAAATACTCTTATTTTGATTAGGCACTAATTTTCTGTAATAAAATTAATAATATTTGCGTTATTTTTCTCTATTTTTAAAAAAGAAAATTAATATACGATGTCGTTAAACAAGGATCAAAAAAAATCATATTAAGACAAGTATTTTCTCCTATCTCACCAATAGAAGAAATAGATTTGTTTTTTGGGAGAAAATCACAATTAGAAAAAATTGCTGATGCAATAAACGAAAGAGGTCAACATGTTATTCTATACGGCGAACGGGGAGTAGGTACAACTTCACTAGCTAATATTATGGCAAGATCATATACGAATTTATATGTAGTAAAAGTTACTTGTGATCGATCTGATACTTTTAAAACTCTTTGGCAAAGAGCATTTCAAAGCATTCAATTTTCAAAAGACACAGATGGAATAGGTTTTAAACCTGAAAAAGTGACAGAAATAGTGAACTTAGAGGCACAGATTTCTACAGTACCTAATTTAAGACCTAATCAATTAGTTAATATCATTAATGCACTTGGAAATGTTAGATTATTATTCATTTTCGATGAATTCGACAATATTAAAAATGAAAAAACTCAAGCAGCTTTTGCTGACTTGATAAAATCCATGTCAGATAATAATAGAAATTCTACAATAGTTTTAGTTGGAATAGCAGATAATGTTGAAGATTTAATTGGCGAACATCAATCTTTAGAAAGATGTTTAAAACAAGTAAAAATGCCTCGAATGAGAAAGGATGAATGTGAGGAAATAATTTTAAATGGATTTAATAAATTAGAATTAACCATAGAGAATTCTGTAAAGGATAAAATAATTGATTTTTCATCTGGATTTCCTCATTATATACATCTCTTATGTAAATATGGTTGTCAAGAGTTAATAGAGAATGAAAAAACAAATTTCATCCCAGCATATCTAACTATTGCTATAAGACAAGGAATTGAAAATACTTCTGAACAATTACGCTCTTCATTTCGTAAAGCAATCCTAACATCCAATAACAGTAATAAATGGAGAGATTTAATTTATTCTTGTGCAATAAGTAAGATTGACGAATTTAATTCATTCACAATAACAGAAGTGGTTAAAAATTACAATTCAATTACTGGAGAAACAAATAAGAATAATAAATCTTAATTACAATTTAAATAAACTAACATCTGAAGATAGAGGTGAAATTTTAGTCAAACTAGGAAAAGGAATGAGTACAAAATATGCGTTCAAAAACCCCATGATGAGAGCTTTTATAAAATTAAAAATGAATTCTTAACAAATGAAATACAAAATTAATTATAAATATTTTTTTTGAAAGAATTAAAATTCAAATATCTTTTACAAACCAATAATTTAAATCTAGAAAATTCTTTTTACCAAGTGAGTTCTAAGAACTGCTTTGTCAGCGTTTGAATTTGAAGAATCTAAGAAACCAGATTAATCAGCGAATTAAAAAAGATGTATATTTAGATTTATTAAGAATAAAGAACTTCTGAATATACAAAAAATATGCGATTGAACAAACCTCACAGGTTTTGAAAACCTGTGAGGTTTAAATTGTACGGTGATTTATCCTTCTATGTCAATATAACATCACGCATCACCCCAATCTCCTCCAGAAACACCGCATCATGCGAAATGACAAGCAGGGTTCCCTGATAATCCTTAATAGAATCCGTCAGAATTTCTACATTCTGAAGGTCTAAATTATTTGTCGGTTCATCAAGGATGATCAGGTCGGGAGCTTTTTGACTGATGGAGAGCCCGCACAGCAGGAGGCGCAGGCGTTCTCCCCCACTCAAAACTTCACATTTTTTGTCCCAAGTTTCCTTTCCGAACAGAAATCGGGCCAGTAAGGTTTTTACTTCCGACTCCGGTATGGTCCGGTCATTGAACTGCTGAACAAACTCATAAACCGTCATTGTCCTATCAATTAGAGAATATTCCTGGTCGATGTAGATCCATTGAAAATCTGATCTTGCAATTTTCCCAACGGAAGGCTGAAGATTCCCCAGCAACAGCTTAATCAGTGTCGTTTTTCCGGAACCGTTTGATCCTTTAATGGCGATCCGGTCACCGCTCCGGATTTCAAGGCTGAGGTTTTTTTGCCAAAGATCGATTTCCTGATAAGCATAATTGATTTCCTCTGCCGAAATCAGGATTTTTCCCGAATGCAGATGGGAATCATTAAAATTCACTTTCATCTGATCGGTACTTCTTACGGATGAACGCAGCTCGCGCAGTTCACCTGAAATCCCGCTGATCTTTTCAGCATGCACCGCTTTTAATTTGGACGAATTGTTCTCCGCGTTATTTCGCATCGTATTCATCATGATTCGGGCGACACCCGATTTCTCCTGCTTGCCCTTTCCTCTCGCATCGAGCTTCTGCTTTCGCTCCAACGTCTCCCGTTCCTTTTCTTTAGCTTTTTTCAAAGCGCGTTCTTTGGAATGGATGTCATTCTGCAGTGCCTCATTTTCAATCTCCTTTTGTTCGGCATAAAAATCATAATTACCGCCATAAGTTGAAATCCCCTGATTGCTCAATTCAAAAATCGTATCGGCAAGATTCAACAAGGTACGATCGTGGCTGACCATTACTACGGTTGAATTCGTCTTCTCAATAAAGTCGTATAAGAGGTGCCTGCTTTCCTGGTCCAGGTGATTGGTCGGTTCGTCCAGCAGAATAACCTCCGGTTGGTGGATCGTAATTCCTGCCAGGAAAACCTTGGTCTTTTGCCCACCGCTGAGGTTGTCCAGCTTTTGAGTAAAATCGAGATTGTTCAGATTCCAATATGCTAAAGCCTGTCGGGCGCGTTCTTCAATATCCCAGTTGTCATTCAGTGTTTCAAAATAGGCTTCGTCCACTTCGCCATCGGTAATTTTCTGAAGGGCATCGAGCTTTTTATCTATTTTCAGGCATTCGGCAATGGTAAAGTCGTCAAAATTCCCGAACATCTGCGGAACATAGAATATCTCATTCTGAATCGTGATGCTCCCTTCCAGCGGCTCAATTTCTCCGGCCAGTATTTTCAGTAAAGTAGATTTCCCCATGCCGTTGCTGCCGACCAAAGCCGATTTGGTACGGGAAGGAATGGTTAAGATAATGGAATTAAAAAGGAGATTTCCCGCAGGAAACCCAAAGGATATATCGTGTAGAAAAATCATGATTTCTTTCTTTAAAAAGTTAAAACTGCAACAACCCATTCGGTTATTGTCGATTACATCGAAAAGAAATCAAATTCTACATATTGCTAGTGTTTGTTTTGCGAATGACAAAGTTAGGAATTTTTATTTATTTCGAAAATTTCAGATTTGAGTATCCGATTACAGATCAATACGTTCCACATTGAGTATAAACTTCCTGCATCCTTCATCCAGCTTCCTTTCTTTTCAGAAGCTTTTTCCCGCTTTTTGCTATATCTTTTTTTTACCTGGCTTCCCATTGCAAAAAAAGGATGCCGCGGCAATCGGGGCTAAGACAGGCTCATTTTAATGTCAATGGTTAATTCCTGCGGGTCAATTCCTGCGGGTCAATCCGCTGCGCTTGTCAATTTTTATTTCGGTTGGTGATTAAATATTAACTTGCTGAGTAGAATTCATCATTGACCATTCACTATTCACCTCCAGAACCACCCCGTCAAAAATTCTCTGAATTTTCGACACCCCTCCGGATCGGAGGGGAATATCGGTTAAGTATATCTGCTTCAGACTTTAAAAGTTATTTTTGTTGGAATGCGCAAAGTCGCAAATTAAATAAACATAATGTTTTAAAGCGTAAAGAATTCGACTGAGCCGAATTTTTATACCGCTTAACTTCAAATATGACCTGCGTAACCTGCAAAATCTGCGGGAGATTATATCTCTAGTCAAAAACAAACAATCCTGAGCATCCACAATTTTATCAAAGATCAAATCCTTACAACTTATTACACGAAGCAGTAAAATATTTGCTGCTTTGCACTTTCCAACGACTACCTGCAATATAATTAACCGACTTACATTGCTCTTATGAGTGTAACGGCTTGTGAAACTTGCAGCAGTAAGCATTAAAAAAACTTCTGTGCGCTTCGTGTTCATAAAATCTTTACAAAATTCAACTTTCACCATTCACTTGCAAAGCAAAA
>JBMDXW010000363.1:0-1717 GCA_048594965.1 Chryseobacterium sp. | reverse complement strand
TTTTGGCTGTTACAATCATTTCGGGTCTCATCCCTGCCGCTTACCTTTCAAACTTCAAGGCCATCGAAACACTGAAAGGAAATTTTGCCAGAAGCAGACATGGCGTCTGGCTCAGAAACGGGATTCTAATCCTACAACTGGTTATTTCGTCTTTTTTCATAATAGGAGGACTTATCGTAAATTCCCAGGTAAGATATATGATGAGTAAAGATCTTGGCTTCAATGGGAAACAGATTTTTCTGGTTTCTTTTAGCGAAAACAGCCCTCAGCCATGGCTGAAATATGAACGCATAAAAAATGAAATGCGTAAAATACAAGGTGTTGATGCCGTTTCCTACGGGGAAGCTGTTGCCGGGAGTTACCGTTACAGCAATTCAAATATGGATTATATGGACAAAACCATTTACGCGCAGCACGGCTCCATGGATTACGAATATCTTCAGTTTATGGGTGTTAAACTTCTAAAAGGACGGTGGCTGAATCCCAAACTGTCTTCAGATACCATTAATAATGTTGTGGTAAATGAAACTTTCGTGAAACAGTTCGGATGGACTGATGAGCAGGCTTTAAAAAATGAATTCCGTCCGGGTTTTGATGATAAACCTTACAAAATTGTGGGAATTGTAAAAGATTTTAACATTAAAAGCTTAAAATCTGAAGTGGAACCGATGATTTTTTTCCATTACAGAGCAACAAGCTGGAAAAGATATAATGTATACAATATTCAGCTTAAACTGAAACCGGATGATATACCAGCCACCGTAAAAAGGATTAAAAAGTATTGGCAAAACAAGGTAGAACCCGGCTATCCGTTTGATTCATATTTTATCGACAAGCAATTTGCAAAAACGTTCGAGGTATATCAAAAGCAGCAGACGCTCTTCACCATTCTGAACGCCATGGTTCTGATGGTTGCCTTACTAGGATTATTCGCTTTGTCGTCATTAATGATTGAGCAGAAACTGAAAGATGTAGCTATCAGAAAAACGTTGGGTGCCTCAGACGGAAATTTGATTATGGGATTAACAAAACAATTTCTCTGGATTACTTTAATCGCTGTTTTAATAAGCATTCCCATCAGTTATTATCTGATGAACGAGTGGCTGAAAGACTTCGCTTACCGAATCGATATGCCGGTTTTTCCATTCATCCTGAGTTTGATTTCATTATTGATTCTGACTTTCGCTGTCGTAAGTATTAAAGCTTATCAGGCCACCAAAGTGAATCTTGTGAAATATCTCAAATACGAGTAAAAATTTGTTGATGGTGCCGGAAGTGTTTTTATGAACGAAAAACCGGCAACCTTCAACTAAAATCTGACAACTATGTTAAAAAACTGGCTTTCCACGATCATCAAGATTCTGGGACTGAGTGTCGGGCTGTGTGTGTTTCTTTTGATCTACATCCATTGGCAGGATGAGAAATCGTATGAAGATTGGATTCCAGGCAAAGAAAACATCTACTTCGTAGAAAATGGCACCGCCTCTTTCGGGGTCATGCCCAACTCCAGCTATCCGGAAATATTTGTACTGAAAGAAAAATTCTCGGAGATAGAGGATGCGACGATTCTGAATGACTGGGGAAAGCAGAAACTCAGCTTTGACGGAAATTCGGCTTATGTTTCCGGAACGGCATCGGTGGATTCTTTTTTCAGATTTCTACCTTTCGCAAAGGTCGCAGGGAATTTCCGGAATGCGATTTCGGACAATGGAAAAAT
>JBMDXW010000362.1:0-6901 GCA_048594965.1 Chryseobacterium sp. | reverse complement strand
ACATCTGATTTACTGGCCGCGCTTCATTCCAGAATCCAGTATTTTGCAGACGCGGGTGCAAAAGTAGCAGACCACGGCTTCGAATATTTTCCCGATACAGCCCTTTGGACTCAAAATCTGGAAACCGAATTTTCAGATTTTTTAAAGGGAAATAAAACGGTTTTTTCAAATCCTGAAGCATTGTGCGGTTACCTGCTGAAAGAACTTTGCAGAATGTACAATGAAAAGGGATGGGTTCAGCAGTTTCACGTGGGCGCGACAAGAAACAATAATTCCGACATGCTCCGTAAAATCGGTGCCAATTCCGGATATGACGCGATTGGCGAACAATATTTTGCCCAAAAGATGAGCGTTCTTTTAGATGATTTAAACGCTAAGGATCAGCTCACTAAAACAATTATCTATAATCTCAATCCTACATTCAATGAAGTACTGGCATCACTGGCCGGAAATTTCAACGAGAGCGGGATTAAATCTAAAGTGCAGTTTGGAGCGGCCTGGTGGTTTTTAGACCAGCTCGACGGAATGAAAAAACAGATGAATACGCTTTCCGGTATCGGGCTTATCAGCACATTCGTAGGAATGCTTACCGATTCCAGAAGCCTTCTGTCATTCTCCAGACACGATTACTTCAGAAGGCTGCTTTGCGATATGTTTGGCAGTGAAATGGAAAAAGGATTGCTGCCTGATGACGAAGAATGGATCGGAAAAATAATACAGGATATCTGTTATTACAATACCAAAAACTATTTCGGACTCTGATGGTTTGAAATAAATCTAATGAAAGAGTTATCCCGCAAAGGCAGAAGAAGACTTTTGCGGGTAAACGAAAAACTAATTGAAATTTAAAACTAAAAACAGCCAATGGCATCTTCAGAGAAAATAGTATGTTTCGGAGAACTGCTGCTCCATTTTGCCCCGGATTCTGACGGAAACTGGTTAAATGAACAGACTATGAAAATTTTCGTTGGTGGCGCAGAATATAACGTGGCTTTCGCACTTTCGCAATGGAAAAATCCGGTTAAATTACTTTCTGCTTTACCGGAAAATTTTGTCGGAAATCACTTAGAAATTCAGCTTCAAAATAAAGGCATTGAAATTTTAGCGGAAAAAAGCAACGGCAGAATCGGAACTTTTTACCTGTCATCGGATGGCGACATGCAGAACGCTGCGGTAGTATATGACCGTTTTCCATCGGTTTTTACGCAGTCCGATTTTTCTCAATTTAGCTTTAATGAAATTTTTTCTGAGGTTAAATGGCTTCACATCAGTACAATTACACCGGCATTGAGCGAAAACGCTCACCAAAAATGTCTTGATTTAATGAAGGAGGCGGTGAAAAGAAATATCATCGTTTCCCTGGATTTAAATTACCGTGCTGCGCTTTGGAAAGACAGAAATCCATCTGAATTAATCAGAAAAATGATGCCTTTCGTTAATGTTCTAATGGGAAATATCTGGTCAATCCAGCAGTTTCTGGAAATCCCAATTGAGTATGAACTGAATGGAAGTTTTGACGATGAAAATCTTTTAAAGCAAGCCAAAAAATCGGCGTTGGAAATTCAGAAACAATTCCCGGATGTTGAAATGATTGCCAACACCTTCCGTTTCACAAATGGCGAAAAAGTGAATTATTATGCGACATTATTCACCGACCAGCTTTTAGTTTCAGAACAATATCAATCCGATAAAGTCGAGGAAAGAGTAGGTAGCGGCGATTCGTTTATGGCAGCATTAATTCACGGAAAAATCAAAGGAAACCCTTCACAGAAAATCTTGGAAGATGCGACAAGGGTGGCCTTCAAAAAACTATTTGTAAAAGGCGACACCATTGACGAATCTATAAATATCGAAAAATTATGAATCCAGTCATACAGAAAATAAAAGACCAGAAAATCGTTCCGTTGTTCTACAACGAATCTTTTGAGGTTTCAAAAAATACAGTAAAAGCCCTTTACGACGGCGGAATCCATGTCATAGAATATACCAACCGTGGTGCTCAGGCTTTGGAAAATTTTACCAGGCTCAAAGAAATTTCATCCATAGAATTTCCAGGACTTTTATTAGGAATCGGAACGGTAAAGAACACGAATGAAATGGAAGATTACGTAAATGCAAATGCCGATTTCATCATTACACCGGTTATTAGCAGGAAATTGATCAAACATTCGGTAAAGAAAAATGTGCTGCTGATTCCGGGCTGTTTTACACCGTCGGATGTTAATCTGGCTTTTCAGAGCGGACTTACTTTAGTCAAAATATTTCCGGCAGATGCTTTAGGTAAAAATTATATTAAATCAATTCAACCCGTTTTTCCGGGAATGAATTTTATGCCAACCGGAGGCGTCAATGCTGATGTTGAGGACATTAATGAATGGTTCAAAGGCGGAGCAATGGCCGTTGGATTGGGAAGTTCTTTGGTAAGATCAGATTTAAACGAAGAGCAACTTACCGAAAAAGTAAAAAATTTGTTACAACAACTTAATCAAAACTAATGCAGGCTCCTAAAAACCGCAATATCAGATGGTTTATGCTGTCTTTGGTCTTTCTGGCAACGACCATCAATTATCTCGACCGTCAGGTAATGGGATTGTTAAAACCTATCCTGGAAAAAGAATTCGTATGGGATGAAAAAGACTACAGCTACATTGTGATGGCATTCACAGCGACGTATGCTATCGGATATCTGGCGATGGGACGATTCATCGACAGGGTCGGAACCAAAATAGTATACGCCGTTTCTTTGATTGTCTGGAGTTTAGCGTCTATCGGACATGGTTTTGTGAAAAGTACGGTCGGATTTTTAGTGGCCAGAAGTGCATTGGGAATCAGTGAAGCAGGAAATTTCCCGGCAGCCATCAAATCCGTCGCCGAATGGTTCCCGAAAAAAGAGCGGGCGCTGGCAACCGGAATTTTCAATTCCGGAGCTACCGTGGGCGCTATTCTTTCGCCGCTTCTGGTACCGTTCATCTTAGGCCATTACGGCTGGAGGCAGACTTTTGTCTGGATCGGTGCCCTGGGACTGCTGTGGATTATCCTCTGGTGGAGATTCTACAGGATACCGGAAAAAACAAGAAACCTGAGTCCTGAAGAACTGCTGTACATCAAAAGCGACCAGGATGGAAAAACAGAAGAGCAATCCAAAGTTCCGCTTTCGGAATTGCTAAAACATAAGGTAACCTGGGCTTTTGCCATCGGAAAAATCCTGACCGATCCGATCTGGTATTTCTTTATGTTCTGGCTTCCTGCCTATTTCGCCGACGTTTTTAAAATGGATTTAACCAAACCTTCCATCCCGTTGATCATCATTTACAGCGGAACTACGATTGGAAGTATCGGAGGCGGTTATCTGTCTTCAGTTTTAATTAAAAAAGGCTGGGCGATCGGTAGAGCGAGAAGTTTCACAATGTTGCTTTTTGCGCTGATGGTTGTTCCGGTCATGTTTTCAAAGTACGTCGACAATATGTGGATGATTACGATTATCATTGCTTTGGCAACCGCCGCGCATCAGGGTTGGGGCGCAAATCTGATGACCACGGTTGGCGATAAATTACCCAATAATTATGTGAGTTCGGTCATCGGCTTTGGCGGAATGCTCGGTTCGGCAGCCGGAATTCTTTTTCCTCTTTTCATTGGAATTGTGTTGGATACTTTCAAAAAAGCTGGAAACATTAACGGCGGTTACAACATCATCTTTTTCATTGCCGGTGTTTCTTATATCGCGGCGTGGGGAATTATTTGGCTGATTAATAGAAATGCAAAAGGAAATTCCGTTTCAGAAAAGAAAACGTAAAAAATGAACTGTAAATTTTCCATATTAACCCTTTGTCTTTTCATAAGCGCATTTTCCTTTGCCCAGAAAGGCGGAAAATACAAGCTGTGGTACGACAAACCTGCCAAACAGTGGGTGGAAGCATTGCCGATCGGAAACGGGCGGCTTGCAGCAATGGTTTTTGGAGATCCTGCTAAAGAAAAAATTCAGCTGAATGAAAGTACCTTCTGGTCCGGCGGCCCTTCGCGGAACGATAATCCTGACGGTCCGAAAGTTCTCGATTCGATCCGGTATTATTTATTTAACGGAAATTACAAACGCGCCCAGATTCTTGCGGATAAAGGTTTAACGGCAAAAACCCTTCATGGTTCAGCCTTCCAGAATATTGGTGATTTAATTCTTGACTTTAAAAATAGTAGTGATTTTAAAAATTACTACAGAGAATTAGATATTGAAAAAGCAATTACAACAACCACTTTCTCAGCCAACGGGATCAATTTTAAAAGAGAGGTTTTCGCTTCGATTCCTGATAATGTCATTGTTATCAAATTAAGTTCAGACAAAAAAAATGCACTGAGTTTTTCAGCTCAATTCAACAGCGAACTCAAAAAAAACAGCAAAGCAATTGATATTAACACATTGCAAATGGACGGTTTGTCTTCAACTTTAGACGGCGTTCAGGGGCAAGTCAGATTCAGTGCAATCGCAAAAATCCTTAATAAAGATGGCAAAACGGAAGTTTCAGAAAACAGTATTGCCGTAAGCAACGCCAGTGAGGTCACCATTCTGATTTCCATTGCAACCAATTTTACCGATTACAAAACTTTAAGCACCGACGAAGTTTTAAAAAGCAAAAAATACATTTCGGAAGCAGAACCTAAAAGCTTCAACACTTTACTTAAAAATCATCTGAATACCTATCAGAGCTATTTTAAAAGAGTTAATTTAGATTTAGGCACTTCCGATGCTGCAAAAAATCCCACCGATATCAGGATTAAAAACTTTGCCACATCTTACGATCCTGAACTGATTGCATTGTACTACCAATTCGGACGTTATTTGCTGATTTCTTCATCACAGCCGGGCGGTCAGCCTGCCAATCTCCAGGGCATCTGGAACAATTCCAACAAACCGGCCTGGGACAGCAAATACACCATCAACATCAACACCGAAATGAATTACTGGCCGGCGGAAAAAACGAATCTTCCGGAAATGCACGAACCGCTGATCCAAATGGTAAAAGACCTGAGCGAATCCGGAAACGAAACGGCAAAAACCATGTACAACAGCCGCGGCTGGGTCGCTCACCACAATACCGACCTCTGGAGAATTACCGGGGTGGTGGACTTTGCCAATGCCGGCATGTGGCCGATGGGCGGAGCCTGGCTTTCCCAGCACCTGTGGGACAAATACCTGTATAGCGGGGATCTGAATTACCTCAGATCGGTCTATCCGATTCTGAAATCCGCCGCACAATTCTACGAAGATTTTCTTATCGAAGAGCCTATGCATCACTGGTTGGTCGTAAGCCCGTCCATGTCTCCCGAAAATATTCCGAATGGACATCAGGGAAGTGCTTTGGCAGCTGGAAATACAATGGATAATCAACTGATGTTTGACCTTTTTAGCAAGACAAAAAAAGCAGCAGAAATTCTTAATGTAGATTCAGATAAAATAAAAGTTTGGAATAAAATTATCTCTAAATTACCGCCGATGCAGATCGGACATTACGGCCAGCTGCAGGAATGGATGGGCGATTGGGACGACCCGAAAGACAATCACCGCCACGTTTCTCATCTGTACGGATTATTTCCGTCCAATCAAATCAACCCGTTCACCACGCCGGAACTCACAGATGCTGCAAGAACCGTCCTCATCCATCGCGGCGACGTTTCCACAGGATGGAGTATGGGGTGGAAAGTGAATCTCTGGGCAAAACTGCTCGACGGAAATCATGCGAATAAATTAATTAAAGACCAATTAACTTTGGTGGAAAAAGACGGCTGGGGAAGCAAAGGCGGAACCTACCCGAATCTGTTCGATGCCCATCCGCCGTTCCAGATCGACGGAAACTTCGGCTGTACTTCGGGAATCACCGAAATGCTGCTGCAGACGCAGAACGGTTTCATTGACATTCTTCCGGCACTTCCTGACGAATGGAAAAACGGCAACATCTCCGGACTGAAAACCTATGGCGGATTTGAAGTGAGCATCGTCTGGGAAAATCATAAAACTAAAGAAATTACCATACAATCAGCATTAGGCGGAAATTGCAGAATCAGGATTCCGGACGAAATGGAATTAAAAGGAAAAACAAAACTTAAAAAAGCGGAAGGCAAAAATCCGAACCCCTTTTTTGAAATACCGGAAATAAAAACACCGTTGATCTCAAAAGAGGCAAAACTGAATCCCGTTGAAATGAAAAACCATGTGATTTATGATTTCCCGACAGAAGCCGGAAAAATTTATAAATTAAAAATGAAATAATCAATTAGGAACGGGCAATATCATCTTGAGCTTGACGAAGGGAAGGAAGCCCGTTCATAAAAAATGAATTTATCAATTGGCTTTAGCCAAATTTAAATGATAGGAGTCAAAGTCCCGAAGGGACAGCTTAATATAGAATAGGATAAAATCCTATTAAAATATAACAGAAAAAAAATTAAGAAATTTACATATGAAAAAGAGACCCATGAATCCGAATTTTTTAAAGAACAAATTCACCCTGCTGACGGCAGCAGCGTTCTTAAGCGTGAGCAATATTTCTGCTCAGACCTTTTCCGATTTCAACTACCGTGGAAACGATAAAATATACAATGACAATCCACTGAAACCTGACGAGTTCTATTCGCCGATCCTTCAGGGCTGCTATCCGGATCCGAGCATCACCAAAAAAGGAGACGACTATTACCTGGTGAATTCTTCATTTTCCATGTTTCCGGGAGTTCCCATCTTCACGTCGAAAGATATGGTCAACTGGAAACAGATCGGTCACGTTCTTGACCGTCATTCTCAGTTAAAAGTAGAAAAGGGAGGTGTTTCCCAGGGAATTTATGCACCGGACATCAAGTATAATAAATACAACGACACTTTCTATATGATCACCACGCAGATTGCGGGCGGAGTGGG
>JBMDXW010000361.1:0-3470 GCA_048594965.1 Chryseobacterium sp. | reverse complement strand
GGCGCTACCATACTGAATTTCATCAAACTGACTCCGCGTCAGAAATTGCTTCTCTTGTTCACGAATAAGATCAACATCGCTCGACGGTAATATCGCAGAAGGGTTGGGCTGTGAGCTTTTATAGAGCAACGAATCACCTGCTTTCCAGTCGCTATAGTTAGTTGTGATTTGCATAATTTTCCCTGAATCAGCATCGGCGCTGATCACAACATATAATTTCTGCCTCGCAGCGCGGCCCTGAAACGGTATTACCATCGTCGTCGTTGACACCCTTGTTAATCCAGGGACAGAGGCATGAAGAACGTGTTCAAACCCGTTAACCGCTTGTGCAAGCGCCCTTTGGTTTGTCGTTTCACCAGAGTGCACCCCTTGTTCGAGCCGGGAAAGAAGGGTGATATTTTTATCCTGGCATTGAGCATTGTCATAGTGTGGAGTAAACACATAGCGGCAGGTACAACATTGAAGGCGTGGGGTTCTGGCTTTTGTGTATCCATAGTGAATGATGCGAGTTGTAAAACAGCGAGGACAACCTTGTCCTGTATTTCCCAATTTTTGTTGCATGAAGTGTCTGAACCACTCGTCACATTCTTTTTTATTAAACAAGGGCGGAAGGCTTCCACATTTTTGACATTCAAGAGCAGCGTAGCCGAGACGATAAACATGAACAACATAATCACTCGCATCGGGTATTCCAAGATTAGGGCATGACCAGCTTTTACAAACATTCAGGTCTATTTTTGGAGCGCATTCCATGCATATCACCAACTGATTCTGTGAGTCGATGATTTTCACGCCTCTCTTTTTTATATGCCGTGAGAAAGTTCACAAAATCTGTTTTTTGCTAATCGATAATGAAACTCTTCTTTTAATTAGAGAGTTGAAATATGAAAAAAACAGTAATCGCAGTTTTATTATTGTCGGGATATGCTTCGCTAAGTCCAGCGCAGGACGTTACCGTCATTTATACTAATGATCTGCATGCCCATGTTGAGCCTTATAAACTCCCCTATGTTGCAGAGGGAAAAAGAGCTGTGGGTGGCTTTGCAAATATTGCAACATACGTTAAGCAAGAAAAGAAAAACAATAAGGCTACTTTTTATTTCGATGCTGGGGATTATTTTACCGGCCCGTATATCAGTAGCCTAACAAAAGGGAAGGCAATCATAGATATTATGAATACAATGTCATTTGATGCTGCGTCTGTCGGCAATCATGAGTTCGATCATGGTTGGGATAATACCCTTATACAGCTCAGTCAGGCTAAATTCCCGATACTGTTAGGGAACGTCTTTTATAAAAACAGTAATGTCCTCTTCTGGAATAATCCTTATACCATCATCGAAAAGGATGGCATTAAAATTGGGGTTATTGGGTTGCACGGCGTGTTTGCATTCGATGATACCGTTTCTTCGTCAATGCGTCAGGGGATTGAAGCGCGTGACGAGGTGAAATATCTCCAGCATTATCTGGATGAACTCCGTGGAAAAGTGGATATTACCGTTGCACTTATGCATGAAGGTTTCCCTGCACGCCAGTCCAGTATCGGCAATACAGACGTGAAGCGCGCCCTTGATAAGGATATTCAGACGGCGAAGCAGGTGAAGGGCCTGGATATTCTGATTACCGGACATGCGCATGTTGGAACAGTGGAGCCGCTCAAAGTAGGCAACACGTTGGTACTTTCGACTGACAGTGGGGGGATTGATATCGGTAAGCTGGTTCTCGATGTGGATCTAAAAACGCATCACCATAAAATAAAAAGCTTCGAACTTAAAACCCTGTATGCCGATGAATGGAAACCCGATCCGGCAACTCAGAGCGTTATTGATACCTGGAATAAAAAACTGTCCGAAACGGTTCGCCAAAAAGTTGGTGAGACGCCTGTTACGCTTACGCGCGCCTATGGTGAGTCATCTTCACTTGGAAATTTATTTACCGATGCAATGCTTGCTGCAGCGCCTGATGCGCAGCTGGCGCTCACTAATTCAGGTGGTCTTCGCGCAGACTTGAATGCCGGTCCGATAACCCTTGGCGATGTTATCAGCGCTTTTCCGTTTCCAAATGAGCTAACTGTCATGGATTTGAAAGGGAAATCCTTACGCAATCTTATGGAACACGGAGCGTCACTTACAAATGGTGTTTTGCAGATGTCGAAAGGACTAGAAATGCGATACGACCAACATAAACCTGTTGGGCACCGCGTTGTGCTATTTACGCTTAATGGCAAGCCGATTGTAGATACTGATACCTATCGCGTAGCGACAAATAGTTTCCTTGCTCCTGGGGGCGATGGTTTTACCGCATTTATCGATGGTCAGAACAAACAGGTAAAAGGTGGGTATAACCTTTCTGATGCGGTTATTGATTATCTGGTAAAAGGAAATAAGATTATTCCCCAACAGGTGAAAGAAATGCGTGTAAAAGAAGTTGAACAGTAATACTTAATAACAGGTGAACAACATGGCAATTACCTATCTTGGAATGGATCTCGCGCCTGCAAACAACCAGCTTGCAGTATATCTGAAGTTTATAATTGATGAAGCGGTAACATATTCCTATACAGTTCTTGGAAGATTAACTAGCGCATCAAGTTTAGATTTTACGTATTCATCAAATGACATTATCTCTCTATCTGAGATAAAAATTCCGGTTATTGGACTGTACGCAAACTATCTTAATCAAGTGCAGGTTGTTTTTAAAAACCTTAGCGGAGTGGAAATTTTTAATCAAACCATTCAGGTAAGCACACAGGAACAAGTCTATCGCGATGCGACAATATTCCATATCGATATTGAGCAAACGGATCCCACTAAGTTTGCGGCCGTATGGGGAAACAGTTGGTTAATGACCACCAATTGTGATGGTTACGACCAAAATGGCGATCTTCGTTGCTATTATGCTCAGCCCTATCGTAATCAGATGTTAAAAACGCATAATGGTTATTTCTATATCGGCAGTGATGAAGATGAACACTGGTATGGCCGACGTTTTTTTAAAATTGATATTTTAGGCAATGAGATTCTGGAATTTGATTTACGTGACCGCGATGGCAACCGCTATGCTAATACCCACGATCTGATCTGGGATTCAGCCGGTAATCTCTTCATGATTGGTAATGATAACCCGGATCGTTCGACCAATACGATGAGGCAGGATGCATCAATTTTAAAATTTGATGAAAAGACAGGCATGATGCTGTGGGCAAAAAATTATACGCGTGCATTCGATAATACGCAGATCCTGAATAATAGCCCGACAAACGATGCTCACCTTAACTCGCTTTCCTGGATCCCCGAGGGTGAAGCAAACTCTGAAGCGATTGTTGTCCATACTCGCTCTGCAGGCCTGACGTTTGGTATTTCTCCTGCCGATGGTACGATATTATGGAGTATTAATACCGGTGGATTTAACCCAGGTTTCGCAGCGGGGCAGGGCGTTACGCAGATAGAAACTTCCGGTATTACGAATTT
>JBMDXW010000360.1:0-4467 GCA_048594965.1 Chryseobacterium sp. | reverse complement strand
AAGATATGTGACGCAACCCGCATTTAGCCGCAGAATACAGTCTCTGGAAGAATGGGTTGGCACACCACTCTTTGAAAGGAGTAAAAGAGGTGTATCGCTGACCAAAGCTGGCGAGGTTTTTATTGAACAATTACCAGAACTAATACACGACTTATATTCATTAAAAAACAATGCGCTGGATGCAGCTGGCAATAAGCAACCACATTTGGTTTTCTCAGCAACCCATGCATTATCCTTTTCATTTGTTCCAAGCATGTTAAAACAAAGTGAAAAAATAGCTAAGTTTGGCTCATGTCGTCTGCTCTCTGATTCGTTGAACTCATGCGAAAAAATGATGCGTCAAGGCGATGCCCAATTTCTGCTATGTCACTACCACCCTCATATGCACCTCAATCTAAATGAAAGCCATTTTATGAGCATCCGCTTAGGAATGGATATACTCATCCCTTTTAGTAAACCAAATAGTATGACAATGAAGCCGTTATGGTGTATTGAGAATAGGTCCAATTTTCCCTATCTTTCTTTTTCATCACAATCTGGATTAGGTAGGATAATATCAAATACAACGTCAATTAACAGAATCACACATAACATGAAAATTGCATTTGTTGCCGATCTGGCGGCCACTTTGCTGGCAATGGTGAGATCGGGTGATGGTGTGGCCTGGTTGCCACAAACGCTTGCGGCACAAGATGTTGCCTCTAAAACCATTGTGGCGGCAGCAGATCAAGAAAGCAATTTATGGGTACCAATCGAAATAAGGCTTTATCGACCGGCAAAAAAAATGCCACCAGATGCTGAAGAATTATGGGAGTTATTTGTTGAGGAACAAATATAAATAAACTATTGGAAATTGTCTTTAATATACTGTTCCAGGAATGCAATTAATGCTCTTGATGCGTATGATAAATATTTATCCTTTTTCCATGCCAGGCCTACCTCGACATAGACAGGTTCTGTCATCGCTCTTGTTGTTACACCATCACATTTTAGCCCTACCGCATCGAGAATAAATGATATACCCTCATTTTTTGCCACCAAATCAATATTATTCTTTACACTATTGGAAGATAAGAAGATATGAGTATTAACACCCCTCTTTTCACATTCATTTAGAATAGCTTTACGATGCCATGAATCTTTTTTCATAACAATTAATGGTTCATTTTGCAAATCCTCCCAGTCGATAGTTTTCTTCTTCGCCAAAGGGTGCTTATCGGATATACATACAACATGCTGCTGAGTCATTAATGGTACAGTTACTAACTCTTCTGGTGCATCATTGATAATGACAATCGCCAAATCAATATCGCCATGAGAAAGTTTTTGATGCAACCCAAAGGTACCTTCCTCAACTAATGAAAGTTCCATTTCTGAATATAATTCGCGAAAATGTTTAAATAGTGGTGTAAACAAAAAAAGGCTAATCATAGGAGGAATCCCTAATGTTACCACTCCACTGTTTTTATTATGATAATCTTTAATTTCAGCAACACTATTCTTCAATGCAATAATGAGAGGTTTGACTTTTAATAAGAAGAATTCCCCTTCTTCAGTTAACACCAACTTATTTTTCCTTCTCTCAAACAGATTAACACCTAACTCAGACTCTAGCTTTTTTATAGCAACTGTTATATTTGGTTGCGAAACATAATGACGTTCTGCAACCTTGGTAAGGTTGCCTAATGCAGATGCGCTAATAAAATATTCCAGCTGTCTAATTTCCATGCATTCCTCTTAACTATAAATAAAATTTATTGTCTGATAAACATAACATATTTCCTTCATGGAAAAAATAATCATAACATAAAAAATGTGAACCATAAGCAAAACAAAAGTTCTGGAGGAAGCATGAGTAGAATACTGAATACAGAGGTCATCGTTCCAGTTATTGAAGAACTGGTAAAAAAAGCCTGTTATGAGCTTGATGATAATCTGATGTGTGCTTTTCGTAAAGCATATGAGAAAGAAGAGTCTAAACTTGGTAAAGAGACAATTAAAATATTAATTGATAACGGTGAGTATGCCAAAAAAGAGCAACTCGCATGTTGCCATGATACTGGCACCTGCATTGTCATCATGGAAATAGGTCAGGAAGTATGTTGGGAAGGATTTTCTCTTCAGCAGCAGGTCAATCAGGGTGTACGGCAAGGCTATGAAAAGGGTTATTTAAGAAAATCAATGGTTGCAGATCCCCTCGATCGTATCAATACTAATGATAATACTCCGGCAGTATTACATACTGAAATTGTTGAGGGTGATCGCGTGACAATTACCGTCATGCCTAAAGGCGGCGGCAGTGAAAACATGGGCACATTTAAAACATTATTGCCTGGAGATGATATTGAAGGCGTAAAAAGATTCGTTCTTGAAACCGTTCGCCATGTAGGTGGAAATCCGTGTCCTCCATATATTATTGGTATTGGAATAGGCGGTACAATGGATCATTGTGCGTGGATGGCTAAAAAAGCATTATTACGCCCTATTGGCGAATATAATGCAAAACCGCTTTATGCAAAATTAGAAGCTGAACTATTAGATGAGGTCAATAATACTGGGATTGGCCCATTAGGCATGGGGGGACGTGTTACCGCTCTTGGCGTACATATTGATTATTATCCATGCCATATTACTGCTCTGCCCGTAGCAATTAATTTCCAGTGCAATGCTAGTCGTCATGCTAGCAAAACGATTTAATAGCAGGAGGCTTGCTAATGGAATTAACATTACCTTTAACAAAAGAAATAGCTAAAACCCTTAAAGTTGGCGATATTATCTATCTCACAGGCTTTGTTTATACCTGTCGAGATGCGGCCCATAAAAAAATTGAAATCGCTTTGAAACATGGTGAAAAACCACCTGTCGATCTTAAAAACCAGATCATTTACTATGCAGGACCGTGTCCGGCAAGGCCTGGCCTACCGATTGGTTCGAATGGCCCAACCACTGCAGCTCGAATGGATCCCTTTGTAGAAATGATGTTTCAGCAAGGCGTAACCGCTTTTCTAGGAAAAGGTGACCGTGCCGATTATGTTGCAGACCTCTGCAAAAAATATGGTGGCGTCTCCTTATTGGGGATTGGTGGAGCTTCTGCCATCAATACGAAACATGTCAAATCAGTTGAAATTCTTGCCTATGGTGAACTGGGCACCGAATCCATAAAAAAAATCTATTTTGATCGCTATCGCGTAATAGTGGGAATCGATACTGAAGGAAATACACTACAGAAGCAGGAAGTGAGGAAATACGCTCGGTAACGCCCTATCGCGTCAGGTGAGCAACACGAATTGATATCTTCAATAAACGTTGTTTGAGCCTGTGGTCAGGTAGTGTGCTTTAACATTCTGTAGCTGAAAGCACGGTACACATGACCACAGGTTTTTATAGCGCTAAGGCTTAGCCGCGGCGGGTTTTCACCGCTTCCGCCAGCTGACGCAGGATCGTTTCGGTATCCTCCCAGCCGATGCAGGCATCGGTGACGCTCTTGCCGTAGGTCAGCGGTTCACCGCTCTCGAGGCTCTGGTTGCCTTCCACCAGATGGCTTTCAATCATCACGCCCATGATCGCCCGCTCACCGCCGGCAATCTGCTGGCATACGTCGGCGCCCACTTCCATCTGCTTCTTGAACTGCTTGCTGGAGTTGGCATGGCTGAAGTCGATCATCACCTGAGCCGGCAGGCCCGCTTTCGCCAGGCCGATCTTCACATCCGCCACGTGCTTCGCGCTGTAGTTCGGCTCTTTGCCGCCGCGCAGAATAATATGGCAGTCGCCGTTACCGCTGGTATTCACGATAGCGGAGTGGCCCCACTTAGTGACCGACAGGAAACAGTGCGGGGCGCCAGCGGCGTTAATCGCGTCGATAGCCACCTTGATGGTGCCATCGGTACCATTCTTAAAGCCCACCGGGCAGGAGAGTCCGGAGGCGAGTTCACGGTGCACCTGGGATTCGGTGGTACGCGCCCCAATGGCGCCCCAGCTCATCAGATCGGCGACATACTGCGGGGTGATCATATCGAGGAATTCCCCCGCCGCCGGCAGGCCGCTGTCGTTAATGTCCAGCAGCAGTTTGCGCGCGATGCGCAACCCGTCGTTGATGCGGAAGCTGTTATCCATATGGGGATCGTTGATAAGCCCTTTCCAGCCGACGGTGGTGCGCGGTTTTTCAAAATAGACCCGCATGACGATCTCGAGCTCGCCCTTCAATGCCTCGCGCAGGGGCAGCAGACGGGAAGCGTACTCTTTCGCCGCTGCCGGATCGTGAATCGAACAGGGCCCAATCACTACCAGCAGACGATCATCGTCGCCCTTGAGGATCTGATGGATCGCTTTGCGAGCATGCGCAACGGTATTTGCAGCATTTTCGGTAGCAGGGAATTTTTCCAGGAGCGCAACGGGAGGTAATAATTCGTTGATCTCTTTAATGCGTAAATCGTCGTTCTGATAATTCATCTTCTTTCCAGCGTTGCC
>JBMDXW010000036.1:0-64192 GCA_048594965.1 Chryseobacterium sp. | reverse complement strand
CCGCAGGAAATGCCGGCAGGTTCGGATAAGTGGTAGCGGAAATGTATTGATCGTCATACGAAGACAGAATCTGCGGAGAATAAGGATCGGCTACCTTTCTCAAATCATTTGTCCTGTATTGAAAAGTGTACAGCTGCTGCGGAGTGAGACCGCTCAGCTCGATCCAGTATAAATCAGGATTCGTTGTATCCCTTTTCATTAGATAAGCATCGTTTACCGTCCAGTTGTTGAAACTTCCGATCACATGGACGAAATTTTTAAACGGAGCATACAGAGCCAGTCCCACTTTCGTATTATCGGCAGGATTGTAATTGATTCCCTGCTTTATCCAGCTCGGAATCGCCTGTGATATCACGTTTCTAGGAACCTGTAAAGTAAAGGTTGCACTTTTAACGGTTGAATTGGCATCCGTTGCGATCAGTTCCATATTTGCATCCTGCGTTACGGTATAGCTGTACGCATACGAAGTGGAAGGTGTCGATGTAGAATTTACCACCGTTCCATTGGCTTTCAGCTGGAATGTGGCACTTACATTTGTTGTTGCGGTAATGTTGATTGGGTTTCCTGCAGGAACCGATGTTAAGCTGTTTGCCGCCGGGTTGGTCATCGTCAGGTTTAAGATTCCGACATTAACGTAGATATCCGGGGATGTCTGATGGGCTCCCGTTTTATCTTTCAGTAAAAACCCGAATCTTCCGATTCCGGTTCTCCCGTAAAAAGCAGTTGGGGTAAACGACAGCGAATACGTGTCGGTCGTTGCATTGTAAGCAAGCCTGTTCAGCTCGTTGGAATTGTTCCAGCTTCCGTTGGTAGGGCAATCCTGGCTGTTCTGGTAATTGGTATCCAGCGACCAGGACCAGATGTAAATGGCATGGTTTGACACACCCCAGGCCGCTTCGTCGATCTGGTTTCCCGGAACGGTCAGGGTAATGGCGGTCGTCTCATTGAACGGGTTTGGGGTAATCGTATAGCTGATCTGGCCGAATACAAAGGCCACCATCAGCAATAAAAGACCTGAATAAAACTTTTTCATATAGTTTCTAATTTTTTAGTACAGTTTAATAAAGATAATTTATTTTTCATCACTTTTTGATTTTCGTCCGGAAAAAATAAAATTAACCCACTGAAATCCTATGCGTTGAATTACTTCTGAAAGTTTATTCAGCTAAACGATCAGCCTGGAAGTAATCAGACACAAGGCAAAATAAAAAGGCAGAAGATCCTTTTACGAATCTCCTGCCCTATCAACTTAATATGGACTAATTTTAATTTCTGATTACTTTTTTAACAACACTTTCCGATTGTCCTTTTAATTTTATTTCCACCATGTACAGCCCTTTGGGAAGGTTCTGCATATTTAGTTGGCTGCCTGAAAGATCTGCCGGTATTTTCTGACCGACTGCATTAGTAATAGTTGCAGCCTCAACAGACAAATCGGCTTTTATGTACAGCATTCCATTAGTCGGATTCGGATAGACTTGAACCGGGTTTACGGTAAGGGCTATGTCGCAAGTAGCCAGTGCGGAGAAATCCTTCACACACCTTACGGATTCTCCCTGTCCTCTTGGCCCTCCGGAAGTTGGTGTGACAATCGTTGATCCGACGTATAAATACCTGCCGCCTGTACTGGCTGTTTCGGAACTCCAGAAATATCCGCGCTGCCCGACAAATGTGAAAGTTCCGGAAGTATTGCTCCGGTATCCTCCGGCCGGCAGTTTTAAGCGGCTCGCATAAGCAGTTGCCGGATTATTGATTCCTTCTGCACCTACTAAGGTTACCCATTCCGCCGAAGTCGGAAGTCTCCAGCCCAGACTTATTGCCTTGCAGGGATCTGCTCCGGTTGCTGCGTTTACCGAAGATGGAGAATCAGCATTCCATTGGTTACTGGTTGCATTGGTTGCCCACCAGGAAGAAGCGCCTGAACCTATTACAAAAGCATTGGTCCCGGCTAATCCGTCCGGCGAATTTACTGTAGGGGTCGTTGCCGTTGCCGAATTTCTCAGCTGATGGCCGTCATCCCATCTTCCCCATTGGAAAAGATCACCGTAAGAATTAGCATCATCGAAAGAAGCCGCCACCTGGGCACTTCCCAGATTCTGCTGAAGCCATACTTTTCCATCTGCTACCCTCACGGTAGTATAGCTGACCTGCTGCCCTCTGTAGTTAAATCTTACACAGCCTAAATCTCCAGGATTGCTCCCCGGATCGGTATCATTACAAGCCGGAGTAAGCGAAATCCTTTTCACTTTTGTTCCGTTTTGCGAATACGCCAAAACGAGATAATTATTCGCCTTGTCATAGGCTAGATCATTGTAAACCGCCTGCCCGTCGGAAATAAAACTTCCGCCGAATGCTCCCCAGGTCTGGGTAGCAGCGTCTAGCTTATAGACGGTATTTCTTGAAAAGTCATCATTCTCCCAACGGCTGGCCACAACATACGGATCTCCCGTATTGGTAACAGCTATCGCCAAATGCTGCACCCTGCCACTGGAAAAGTTAGCATTTCCCAACTGTGACCAGGCTGTTCCGTTGAATTTTTTTACATTTAACTTCTGTCCGTTGGCGGAATTGGAAACATAAGCCACATACAGATTATTATTCGCATCGATCGCTAAATCCGAATTGTACTGTTCGCTGGAAGATGCGGCATCCACAATACTGCCTCCTGCTAAAGTCCAGTTATCTGAAGCGGTGGCCGTCGTTGTGTTTTCATATACTTTCACACCGCCAGAGACATTGCAGGTATACACTTTATTATTACTGCCGATTACCATTTCCGCAAAAGATGCTCCGCCTGAAAAGCCGGCATTTCCGACCTGCTCCCAGGCTCCGTTCACAAAGCGCTGCACCGTTCCCGAATTGTGGGTGGAATAGGTAAAAAGAACATTGGCAGAAGAAACAGCCGATGCCTGATAATTTACCATTGAAGTAGTGGGACTTGGCAGTTGCAACCAACTCGTTCCGTTGAATTCCCGGACTTCCAGACCTGTTCCCTGGTTGGTGTAGTAGATATTTCCGTTGGGAGCCAGCGACAAGGAGTTGTAGGTTGCATAAGTGTTGGTAATGCCCGGACTTCCGCCGACGTATGACCATAAGCTTCCATCAAACCTTTGCACCGAACCTTTAGCCGCGGCCACATCATAATAAGAAAGAAAATATTTTCCTGACGGGCTTATCGCCAGATTGTTAAAGCTTGTTCCACCCGTAGAAACCGTTGGTACTCCCCCAACATTCTCCCATTGCTGTGCGTAGGAATAATTTGCAGCTATAGTAAGCAATCCTATACTTACCCAGATTGTTTGTACTGCATTATATAAATTTTTGAACATAAGCAATTCTTTTTATTTCTAAATTATATTTAATCCTTTATGGAAATTATTTTACCAAAAAGAGATCATCATTTCCTAACATTCAATGATCATCTGCAATTGGGTATTACTTTTTCAGAATTTTTCGGGAAAGTGTTTTTCCGTCTTTCAAATAAATTTCCAGAAAATATGTTCCTTTTGGAAAGTGTTGTAAATCAATTTTATTTTCAGAAAATTCGACATTCAATTTTTGTCCTGCCGCGTTGAACATCATTACATTTTCAGCAGGAGTATCTGTTTTAATGTTTAAAATACCGTCGGTCGGATTAGGATAGACGCCTGGATAAGACTTTCCTAAGTCAGAAGTTCCCAACATAACTGAAGTATCTTTAATGCATCTTACGGACATTCCGCCATCTCTTCCTCCACTATTGGTAAGTGCAGAGTACTGGCTGATATACAGATGCTGGCCGGAACCGGCATAAGGCGATGATGAAGAAGACCAGAGATAAAGCCTGGTTCCCGGTGAAAAGATTCCGTTGTAGTCTTTCATACCTGCAGGCACCAGCTTCAGGTTGCTGGCAAGCGCGGAACTTGTGTCCGAAATATTTTCCACTGTAAGAACAGTCTCTATTTCATTGACTGTAGGAAGCCTCCATCCGGCTCCGATGGCTTTGCATGGATCTGCTCCGTTTATCGCAGTGACAGAAGAAGGGCTTGATGCCGTCCACTGATTATCCGGGGCACCTCCCGACCACCAGTTGGCCGATGAATTATAACCTGCCGAATAAAAACCTGTACTGTTACCGCTGAGTCCGGAAGGATTATTCGGTGTGGGAGCGTTCGCCTGCAGGGCGGAATTCCTCAGCTGATGGCCATCATCCCATCTTCCCCACTGGAACAGGTCTCCGTAGGCTCCGGTATCGGTTAATGATGAAGCTACCGCGCTACTTCCCAGGTTTTGCCGGAGCCAGATCTTTCCATCCGCGCTTCTTACCGTAGAGTAAGTCACTCCCTGTCCCCGATAGACGAAAGACACACATCCTGTATTTCCAGAAGTGTTTCCCGGATCTGTATTGTTGCAGGACTGTGCATCTGCATACCCTGATATTATTAATAACAAGACCGCCATCCCTGTTATGCAAAAAGAAATAAATACCTTATTCATCATAAATATTATTTTTATTTATTCTAAATTATAATTAATTTTGCGCAAAAGTATTGGACTTATTTAAGACCAGGTTATCATTAAGAAACTTTTTGTTATCGTATTTGTACTTATTTGTAAAATCATCCGTATGAAGAATCAGGAATTATTATTCAGTTCTGAAAACATCAACATTTTTATGAAGGAAAGGTTGTATGCCGGTATGTTTTCCAAATCTAATATGACAGAAGGCAGGGCAAGCTTCAACCTTCTTTTTTTTCTAAGCGAAAATATTCATCTCAGTGCCGAAGACTGCGGAACGGAATTCCTGTTTAAAAAAAACCAATATATCCTGCATTATTCCCGTGAAGAAAACACAGCCGAATTGTGGACGGAAGATGAAGGAATGCTCAAATACTTACAGATCCAGATCAATTACGACTATATTTCAAACCTCATCAATCCGGAATCCAATAAGGAAAATACCGAGATTCTGGAAGGCATGATCCGGAACCGTTATATTTTCCTGCATAGGCAAACGCCTCCTTCTATGACAGTGGAAATGCACTTCATTTTACAGGAAATTATTAGCTATTCCAAAAAAGGAGTGCTGCAAAAATTGTTTGTAGAAGCTAAAATGATCAAGCTGCTGCTCCTTATTTTTGAACAGTTTCATGAAAAAAATACGTTGGAAGAAGTTCCCCGGACTCCTTCCGTGATTAAAAAATTTATCGATGAGAATTATCACAGAAATATAAAAGTTGAGGAAATCGGGAAACTGATCGGGATCAACCAGAACAAGATCCGGAAAGAATTTAAAGCACAGTACCATCTTACGGTAAGCGATTATATGGCAGAATTGAGAATGCTGAAAGCCAAAAAGCTGATCATTGATAAGAAAATGATGATCAAAGAGATCGCCATTGAATGCGGATATGAGTATGTTCAGAATTTCACCCGCGCCTTTAAAAAGAAATTCGGCGTTGCGCCGGAAAAGCTTAGGGCAGAATCGTTAAACTAAAAAACCACTTACCGAGATAAGTGGTTTTAATATATGTTGTTTTGCTTTGATATTGCTTTCCCGGAATTCATGTGGGAAAACAATGACAATCAATTAATGATGTCCTTTTTCGTGGATATCGTGCCCATGACCGTGATCGTGGATGAACGGACCGTGTCCTTTAGGCTCGTTGTAAATCACCTCTACACCTTCCTGCTCATACACCATTTTGCTTCTGATGTCTTCAGGATTGAAGGGCTTCACTTTTCCGAAGTACTCTTTTAAACCTTCCGTTAACCATAACGGGATAACAAATCCGAAGAACATGAAAATACACCAGAACCCTACAAGGAACATCATGATGAAAAATACGGTCCAAAGGAACTGATAAAACGGCCAAAATGCTGATAAAATCGTTATCATTTTTCTTAAAGATTTTAGGCAAAAATAGGACTTTTTATTTTTTTACACAAAAGATATATCTCCTATTTTATTATTTATTTTGATTTTAAACTAATCAGTGCGCCAGATCCGCAAAGAAATCGTTGCCCTTGTCATCGGTAATGATGAACGCCGGGAAATCTTTCACTTCAATCTTCCGTACCGCTTCCATCCCTAATTCAGGGAAATCTACGACCTCAACCGAAAGGATATTGTCTTTCGCCAGGATTGCCGCCGGACCACCGATCGAGCCCAAATAGAACCCGCCATATTTTCCGCAGGCATTGGTAACGTCCTTGCTTCTGTTTCCTTTGGCCAGCATGATCATGCTTCCGCCGTGGCTCTGGAATTCATCCACATACACATCCATTCTTCCCGCTGTTGTCGGTCCGAAACTTCCGGAAGCCATTCCTTCCGGCGTTTTTGCAGGTCCTGCATAATAGATCGGATGATTTTTGAAATAGTCCGGCATCGGCTGGCCGCTGTCGAGGATCTCTTTGATCTTTGCGTGGGCAATATCTCTTGCTACGATCAGCGTTCCATTTAATTTTAATCTTGTTTTGATCGGGTATTTTGAAAGTTCGGCTAAAATTTCCGGCATCGGTTTGTTCAGATCGATTTCCACCGCTTCTTCAAGGTGTGGCGGCGTTGCCGGTAAAAATCTTTTCGGATCTACTTCCAGTTGCTCCAGAAAAATTCCGTCTCTGGTAATTTTTCCTTTGATATTTCGGTCTGCTGAACAGGAAACACCCATTCCAACCGGACATGAAGCGGCGTGACGCGGAAGCCTGATAACCCTCACGTCGTGCGTCAGGTATTTCCCTCCGAATTGTGCCCCGATGGCACTTTCCTGACAGATCTTCTGTACTTTCGCCTCCCATTCCAGGTCTCTGAAAGCCTGTCCTGCTTCGTTTCCTTCCGTCGGAAGGTTATCGTAGTATTTTGCAGATGCTTTTTTCACCGCAGCCAGGTTGGCTTCAGCGGAAGTTCCTCCAATCACCAGAGCCAGGTGGTAAGGCGGGCAGGCTGCCGTTCCCAAGTCTGAAATTTTTTCTTTGATGAATTCTTCCAGCGATTTTTCGTTCAGTAACGATTTTGTTTTCTGATACAGGAACGTTTTGTTGGCCGAGCCTCCTCCTTTGGTTAAGAATAAAAATTCATAATAGTCCCCTTTTTTAGCATAAATATCAATCTGCGCAGGAAGGTTGGAACCGGAATTCTTTTCATCAAACATCGTCAACGGTACAACCTGGGAATAGCGTAAGTTTCTTTTCTGGTAAGTATTGTAGATTCCTTTGCTTAAATATTCACCGTCATCCACGCCCGTATACACATTTTCCCCTTTCTTCCCCATCACGATGGCCGTTCCGGTATCCTGGCAGGACGGTAAGGCACCCTCTGCTGCCACCGCCGCGTTTTGCAACAAATTGTAGGCAACAAAACGGTCGTTGTCCGTCGCTTCAGGATCATCGATGATTCTTCTAAGGCTTTCCAGGTGCGAAGAGCGGAGCATGAAGGAAACGTCTGCCATGGCCTCTTCAGCCAACAATTCCAATCCTTTCGGATCGATGGTTAAAATTTCGCGGTCCCCCAGTTGCTCAACTTTTACATAGTCTGCGGTAAGCTTCTTGTAAACCGTATCATCTTTCTGAATCGGATACGGATCCTGATATTTAAATTCCATTCTCTTTTCTTTGGCTGCAAAAATAAAACATCGTAAAAAAAGCATGAGCAAAATCAGTGACTTAGATTGATATTTATAATGATTATAAATTGCGAATGTTTCGGGCAATGATTAACTTTAGGAAAACTTTTTAAACCAGAAAAGGCACAAAAGTTTTTGTGGCACATTAGTCACATAAGTTTTAAGTTAAAAATTTGAGAACAAGAGAACACGTGAGTAAAAATCAAAGATTTCATTTTTTTATATCAATCTTAAAATTTAAACTGAATTTTTATGTCTTTTATGGTCGAATTAAATCTATCCATCACAATGAATTACAGAATAGAAAAAGACACCATGGGTGAAGTGCAGGTTCCTGCCGACAAATTCTGGGGTGCCCAGACCGAACGTTCCAGAAACAATTTCAAGATCGGACCGGAAGGCTCCATGCCGCATGAAATTATCGAAGCTTTTGCTTATCTAAAAAAAGCCGCCGCTTTTACCAACACGGATCTGGGCGTTCTGCCAGCGGAAAAAAGAGATATGATCGCTAAAGTATGCGATGAAATCTTAGACGGAAAGCTAAATGATCAGTTCCCTCTCGTAATCTGGCAGACCGGCTCCGGAACACAATCGAATATGAACGTGAATGAGGTGATCTCCAACAGATCGCATGTAAACAACGGCGGTACCCTGGGAGAGAAGGCGGAAGTTCACCCGAACGACGATGTCAACAAATCCCAATCTTCCAACGATACGTATCCTACCGCTATGCACATCGCCGCTTATAAAAAAGTGGTGGAAGCGACAATTCCTGCGGTTGAAAAATTGCGGGATACTTTAGCTGAAAAATCAGAAGCTTTCAAAGACATCGTTAAAATCGGAAGAACCCACCTGATGGATGCCACCCCGCTGACTCTGGGACAGGAATTCTCCGGGTACGTAGCTCAGTTGAATTACGGGATCAAAGCATTGAAAAACACCTTACCTCATCTTTCCGAGCTGGCTTTAGGCGGAACGGCAGTGGGAACAGGTCTAAATACACCGAAGGGCTATGATGTAAAAGTAGCGGAATACATTTCCCAATTTACCGGACTTCCTTTTGTAACGGCAGAAAATAAATTCGAGGCACTGGCGGCCCATGACGCTATCGTGGAATCCCACGGTGCTTTGAAACAGCTGGCCGTTTCCCTGTTTAAGATTGCCCAGGACATCCGGCTGTTGGCATCGGGACCACGTTCGGGAATCGGGGAAATCCACATTCCGGAAAATGAGCCGGGATCTTCCATTATGCCGGGAAAAGTAAACCCTACGCAGAATGAAGCGATGACGATGGTTTGCGCACAGGTGTTAGGAAACGACACCACGATTTCATTCGCCGGAACCCAGGGGAATTATGAGCTGAACGTTTTCAAGCCGGTAATGGCGTACAATTTCCTGCAGTCAGCCCAGCTGATCGCGGATGCCTGTATTTCTTTCAATGACCATTGTGCCGAAGGGATCGAGCCGAATCATGAAAGGATTAAAGAACTGGTGGATAAATCATTGATGCTGGTGACCGCCCTGAATACGCACATCGGTTATGAAAATGCAGCCAAAATTGCGAAGACGGCCCATAAGAACGGTACCACTTTAAAAGAAGAAGCTGTGAATCTCGGTCTTTTAACTGCCGAAGAGTTTGATGAATGGGTTAAGCCTGAGGATATGGTGGGAAGCCTGAAATAGATTTGCGGCAAAAAAGCTTATCGTTAATAACTTATAATCACATTAAACTCCGGTATTTCAGCCGGAGTTTGGTTTTTACTTTTAGAACTTAATTTGACGACCTTCAAAATTCACCTTGATGATTTCCGGAAATCATCAAGATAAATCGTCCAATTTATCTTGATGAATTTTAAGATTTACCTTGATAAATTTTTCTGGCCATCCCAATCTCTGAAAATTTTGCATCACTAAAAGCATACAAAAAATGGTTCATTCATTTAAAAATGTTTTTCTGTTTGAGTATAATTTTTAACACATGGGTCACAGAAATTATTTTGCGTATTTTGAAAAATATTTTAAACCACATAATAGAGCAGCTCGTTATCCGACATAGGGTAAATGGCTTCCTCCCCCTTCGTCAAGCTCAGGATAAACTCAGGCTGCATGATTGATCATTTGATCACAAGAAACGCCGGAGAAGAAATTCCCCGGCGTTATCATTTAAATATGAATAAAAATCAGGTGTATTTTTACCACCAAAGTGCTACGCCGAAAACCAAAGCTTTATCGTTTTCAAAAGTTCCGTTTTTAAAGAAATTCCCGAAATCTTTTTTTACAAAAATACTGAAGTCGTTATAGGAAACGGTGAACTGTCCTCCGTAGATGAATGGGCTGACCTGATAATCACTTCGGTCGCGGTTGCTGATCCCGTCGCCTTTAATGATGTTGTTGGTCGACATTTTAACGCCTCCGTAAATATTTGCCCCTACTCTGAAACCATTGGAATAATCCAGGTACCGAACATCCAGACCGGCATTTTTCACCTTTGAAAAATTATACTGCAGCCCCAAAGGCACGATAATATAGCCTGTTCTGAGCTTGCTTTTGCTCAATCCCTTCTCATAATATGCCAAAGACACATTGGAATTGACATCTTTTGTCACAAACATATCGTTGTCGATGCTCAGTGTTCTCCAGGAAAACCCGATTCCGGAAATCAACCCCCAGGGACTTGTACGCCCAAACTGATAATTGAATTTAAGGCCGAATTCAAAATTTCCGGCGTAGCGCAAATTCTTATCCAGCGCATTGTCCGGCCTATCGTTGGTGAGATTCATGATTCCATAAGAGATGTATGGAGAAAGGTCTTTTGTTGGCCTGAACTTTTTCAACAGTTTTTCTTTCAGTTCTTCATTTGAAGTGACATCCGAATTAAGCAGAGAATAGCGCACCTGTTTTTGAATGACGGCGTCCATATCAAAGCCCAGCTCTTCGATCCGCTGATCTATTTTCTCAGAGTACCTGCTGGCCACCAAGGATTTCTGTTCATCGAATTCCGCTTTAGAGAGGTTCTTCGACTGCAGCTCAGTGAGCTCTGCTTCCATCAGCTTTTTTTCTTCTTTGATGATGGTATCGATCTTTTTGGCATACTCATCTACCTTTTCTTTTACGATCGGGCTTACCTCAGTATCTTCTTTCGGCTGAAGGTTCAGGACCGGCTTTCTCTGTGCATAGGCAGTTGTCGATAAAAGGCATACAAAGCCCATCATGATAAATTTCTTGATCATATATAATAGTTTTTATTTGTTTAAAAATGATTTTAGTTCCCGTTCAGATCAATGCTTGCGACATTGCTTTTTCCTTTTGTCTTTTCAATGACATCTTTATGTTCAACTGAAAAAAGAAGCGTGGAAGGATCCACATACCGTTTCTTTTTCACCTGCACGTTGGCTGAATCCGATTGGGCAATGGCTTTGGACAGCTCAACAGCTGAGGATTGCGATATGATGGCTGATGGAGCCTGCTGTATTGGAGGAAGTTCTTCCAGAATTAAAGAAGGCGATTGCTTCAAATCTTGCTTTGTGTTTGGAGAAACCTTTTCTATTGCCATTTTTTGTTGATTATTTTTAATGATTAATTCAGCAGGTTTCTTTGGTGTTTGATTCTTTACAGGAGCCTGAATCTTTGGATTTTCTGCTTTAGCGAGATCTGCGGATTTCTCAGCCTTTGGGTTTTCCTGATTGAAGAAGAGCACTGCTCCCAAGCTGAATGTTAAAACCAGACAAGCTGCCACAAGAAACCAGTTCACTCCCGATTTTACTTTTTTATTCTCGGATTGGTTTTGAATCTCGGCCCACAGATCACGGGAGGGGGTTATTTCCCTTTCACCGATCTGCTTTCTGATCTGATATTCTATGGTGTCTTTAATAATTTTCATTTTGTAATTTTCTTTGTTGCTGATGATAAATTTTTCTCATCTTTTCTTTTGCCCTGAAAAGCTGGGTTTTGCTCACGGCTGTAGAAATCTGTAAGGCCTCGGCGATTTCCTGGTGCGAATAGTCTTCAAAAACATAGAGGTTGAAAACCATCCGGTAAGCATCCGGAAGCTGGTCCAGCAGTTCCTGTGCATTGAAATCAAAAACCGGATCCTCTTCATACACTTCTTCGAGATAAGCCGGATTGATGTCATCCAGATAAAAGACTGTTTTGTGGCTTTTGATAAAATTAAGGCATTCATTTACTACAATCCTTCTCGCCCAGCCGTCGAAGCTTCCCTCGTTCCTGAAACTTTCCATATTTTTAAAGATCTTGCAGAATGCTTTGATCACACAGTCTTCTGCCTGGTAAAGATCGGTAATATAACTTCTGCTAATGCTCAGAAATTTCCTTACATTCCGATCATAGAAAATTTTCTGCGCTGCCGGATCCTGCCTTTTCAGGCGGCTCAGCAAATCATCTTTTTTATTTCCAAACAGAAGCTTCATAATTATTTTGTTTCTATTAGTAAGACAAAGAAAAACAGAAAAGGTTACAAAGCACAAGTTTATTTTAAAAAAAATTTGTACTTATATAAATTTCATTTTAAAAACAGACAAAATATTTAGCAGGATAAAAATTTAAATTTAATTAAAAAAGTCAGGATTAATATTTTTTTCATAAATTAGTGATTAATATAAACCATTACAAAACAAAACATTATGAAAAATTTAAGAAAACTTCAACGGGAAAACCTAAAGCAGGTAATGGGCGGTCACACCTGCCCTGCGAACACGTATCACATCACATACAACGGCTATCATGCCTGTTGTCTGCAAATTCCTACAGGAAATCCGTGCAAATCTACCTCATGCCTGGTTCCAGTTGAAATGTGCGACTCTGAAGTCAGCTAAAGTAAAATGGCCGGAGTAATTTCCGGCCATTGTTTTATATTTTAGTATCCTTTTGGAAATCAACTGAGCATTTTCTGTGCTTTTTTAACCCCTTCTACCAATACATCGATTTCATTAAAGGTATTATACACCGCAAAACTTGCACGTACGGTTCCTGCGATATTAAAGAAACTCATGATCGGTTGTGTACAGTGATGCCCCGTTCTTACTGCGACCCCAAGCTTATCCAGGATCATGCCCACGTCAGAAGCAATTCCGATGCCTTCCAGGTTAAAAGAAACAACTCCGGTACGGTTTGCTTTTTCACCATATACTTTTAGTCCGTCAATTTCCAAAAGCTGTCTCTGAGCATATTCCAGCAATGCATTTTCATGGGCTCTGATGTTTTCATGACCTGTCTGCAGGATGAAATCTACTGCAGCTCCCAATGCAATATTTCCGCCTACGTTCGGTGTTCCTGCCTCATATTTAAACGGAAGCCCGGCATAGGTCGTCTCCTCAAACGAACAGGTGGCAATCATTTCCCCACCTCCGTGGAACGGCGGCAGCTCTTCAAGAATTTCCTGTTTTCCGTAAAGGATTCCCGTTCCCATCGGCGCATACATTTTATGGCCTGAGAATACGAAAAAGTCACAGTCCATCGCCTGAACATCAATGGTAAAATGTGGCACTGATTGCGCACCGTCGATTACGATGTAAGCATTGGTATTCTTCCTGGTTCTCGCAATAATTTCTTCCACCGGATTGATTACGCCTAATGCATTGGAAACCTGATTCATGGAAACAATCTTCGTCCTTTCATTTAATAACGTATCGAAAACGTCCAGCTGAAGAATCCCGTTCTCATCCATCGGGATGACTTTCAACTTGGCTCCGGTTCTTTCGCAAAGCAGCTGCCACGGAACGATGTTGGAATGGTGCTCCAGATAGGAGATGATGATCTCATCGTCCTTCTTTAATTTTTGGGTTAAAATATACGAGATAAGATTCAGTCCTTCGGTGGTTCCTTTGGTAAAGATGACTTCAAAATCATGCTTTGCATTGATGAACTTCTGAATCTTTCTTCTGGAACGCTCCATTTCTTCCGTTGCCAGCTGGCTCAGGGTATGGATTCCCCGGTGTACGTTGGCGTTAAGTTCTTTGTAATAGGATTCCCAAACTTTCAGTACCGAATCCGGTTTCTGGGAAGTGGCTGCATTGTCCAGGTAAACCAACGGCTTACCGTTTACCTTCTGGTCTAATATAGAAAACTGACTTCTGATTTCCTGAATGTCAAACATTTATTAAATTTTAAATTAAAACGTCCTTATTTAGAACTCTTCAAATTTACGGCTTTTTTTCCAAAGGGAAACTGACGGTTGTTAGCAATAGATTGTAAATCAATAGAAAGATTCAATGGATTCAATGTAAATCATTTGATATTAAAGACTGAAAGCGGGAGGCTGGAAGTTTTTCCAATCAATACCTGGTTTACAGAACTATTCGATAAACTTAGCATAACTTTTATACTTATAAAAGGTGCAGAGATTTAAATCCTTCTTTTTTAAACATAAAAAAACCTGCCAATAAATTGACAGGTTCAATATTTCTAGATAAGAAATTCTTATTCTGCTGCAGTTTCTTCAGCTGCCGGAGCCGCTCCTTCTTCTGCTGCAACTTCTTCTTCATCTTCATCGTCCATTGCTGCTGCACCTCCTTTCATTGCATTTCTAGACATCTTCACAGCAACTACTACTGCATTGTCTGGGTGCATGAAAGAATATCCTTCTGTTTTGATTCCTCCTACATAAAGTTTGTTACCGATTCTCAACGGCGTAACGTCCACAACGATCTCGTCCGGTAAGTTAGCAGGAATCGCTTTTACTTTAAGCTTTCTGAAAGACTGACGAAGAACACCACCCGCAACAACACCTTTGGAACGACCTGTAATTCTTACAGGAACTTCCATGATTACCGGCTTGTCTTCCGCTAACTGATAGAAATCCGCGTGAAGGATTTTGTCTGTAATCGGGTGAAACTGAATATCCTGAAGAACAGCCGGAATTGTTTGACCATCAACCTCAATAGATACCGTGTGTGCTTCAGGAGTGTATACCAACCCTTTGAAAGATTTCTCTGTAGCAGAGAAGTTCAAAGGAGCTCCACCTCCGTAAACAACACAAGGAACTAATTCAGCATCACGTAAAGCTTTTGTAGACTTTTTGCCCACGCTTTCTCTTTTTGTACCTTGAATTGTAATAGATTTCATTTATAAAAATTTAAAAAATTGTTTCAAAATTAAATTTGCAAAATTCTCGCAATCAATTAAATAACAAACTTACTGCTAATTGACTGGTGCTCGTGAACCATCTTCATTACGTCCGCAAATAATGGGGCGCAAGATAGCACTTTTATTTTAGATGACAAATTATTTTTCACAGGAATCGAGTCAGTTACAATCACTTCCAGCAATTTTGAGTTTTCGATATTATCGTAAGCCTTTCCGGAAAGAACTCCGTGGGTAGCCATGGCCCTTACGGATTTTGCGCCTTTTTCCATCAGGATATCTGCTGCTTTGCAAAGGGTTCCTGCGGTATCGATCATGTCATCGATCAGAATTACGTTCTTTCCGACTACGTCCCCGATCAGGAACATTTCTTCCACAACGTTTGCTTTTTTTCTTTCCTTATAAGCAATTACTACATCCGCACCCAGGTGGCCGGCATAGTTTTTCGCTCTTTTCGCCCCACCCATGTCCGGAGAAGCAATGGTAAGGTTTTCCAGGTTCAGGTCTCTGATGTAGTCTACGAAGATTGTGGATGCGTACAGGTGATCCACCGGAATTTCAAAGAACCCCTGGATCTGGTCTGCGTGAAGATCCATCGTCATTACTCGTGTTGCTCCTGCAGCCGTTAAAAGATTGGCAACAAGCTTGGCACCGATCGGCGCTCTTGGTTTGTCTTTTCTATCCTGTCTGGCAAGTCCGAAATAAGGGAGCACTACGGTAATGCTCTTTGCAGAGGCTCTTTTCGCAGCATCAATCATTAAAAGAAGTTCCAATAAATTGTCTGCCGGCGGAAAGGTAGATCCGATCAGGAAAACTCTTCCTCCTCTTACAGACTCGTCCAATACCGGCTCGAATTCTCCGTCACTGAAGGTCTGAAAGTTGATTTTCCCTAATTCTTTCCCATAATGCTGGGCAATTTTCTCTGCGAGGTCCTTGCTGGTCCTTGTACAAAATAGATAACTTAACTGGTGGGCCATTTTTACTTTTTAAAAGATTTTGCAAATTTAACAAAAAACCACAAGAATCTGTCTTGTGGTTTCTAAGTTTTTATTCCGGTGAATCATTAAGGGAATTTTACCCCCGAATAATTATTTGGATTTACCTGTGGCAAGGTAGATCTGTATTTTGCATTGATTGATTTGATAAATTCATTCGCTACAATAGCATATCCTCTTCCGGTAAGGTGTACGCCGTCCAGAGAGAAAGCACCTCCGCTTACAAATTTAGCCGTATACTTCACTCCCTCGAATGTAATGCCGGACTGCCCGTTGAGCTCAACCATTTTGGCATTGGCATCTACAAAAGCAAGTCCGTAAGAATCTGCCATAGATTTTATTGAAGTATTATATGCGTCTATTGCAGTTTTTACATATCCCGCTTCTGTTTTTGTTAACACATGCTGATTCTGTAAAGGGTAAGAAACACCATAGACATTTACCGGAGAAGGTGCTCCGGGCGCTACGGTCGCAATTAAGGAGCTTGATGTAAGTAAGATATAATCTTCTGATGTTGCCTGTCTTGCCTGTCCGAAAATCTGTCCGAAAGCTGTTGCTGTAGGCAACCCTAACGAAGGGGTTAATGCTGCAGTAAGCTGACCGGAAAGGTTAGGTAGCGATTCATCTTTAATTAAAACAGGGTTGTTGGAAGTTGCTGAAAGCAAATTGATCCGGTCTCCTGCTCCAAAAGCAGTAAGAGCCTGCTTCAAAGGGCCATACAAGCTGGCATTCAGCGTTGTAAGATTTGCGCCTAAGGCAGCCGGAGTCAAAGGATTATAAGGAACGGTCGTAAAATAAGGAATTGAAGTTACGTAAGGAACATTTGCAATGACTCCTTTGGTAGCACCAACACTTTTAAGACCGTCTAAAACTCCTTTAATAGAAGCGGCAACAATATTGGGATTCGAAATATCATTAGATTTGTAATCTGCAGGACTGGCCGTTGCGGGCTGTACTGTTGCCGCTGTATAAGTGGTCACACCTCCTACCGTCTGGGAATTCGTTCCTCCGCTTGTTGCATATAATAAAACATCATTACTTCCTATCCAAAGAGAAAAGAATGTAGGGGTCTGAGCCATCGCATCAGCCAAAACAGAAGTCGAAGGAGATGATGCAAATCTTACGAAATAAGGATTCGCCGTACTTGTTGCGAGACCTGCCTGATTTCCATAGCCCGGCACTACAAGATGATAAGATTTTGCTCCGGGCACACCCATGTTCTGATAAGGCCCTCCTGAAGTTACATTATCCAAAGTTCCTCCGGGAGTACTTGGAACAGGACTTAAAGATCCGTTGACTACCTGAAGCGTAAGTTTACCGCCGAATCCCGGCAATCCACTGAATCCTCCGATATTATTCGGCATCAAAGGTTGCTTAAATGTACCGCCACCGGCCATTTTCATCTGCTGAGCGATCATTGAAGGGTAAGATTCATTCTGCCCGTCCAGATAAAGCGCTCCGTCTCTGTAGCCTGACGTGAGGGAGTTTCCCAGGGCAATATATTTTGAAAAGTTCGCTTCGCCGCTGGTTACCACCACGTCATTCACATCGGTATCAAAATCATCCTCACAACTTGTCGTAAACAGAAGCGCGGAAATCGCGAAAGTAGAAATTATAATTTTTTTCATAGTTTTCAATTAAAAAGGATTGTAAGATAAACCTAAACCTAGATAGAATGCAGTAGCTTTAGCCTGTCCATAAAAAGCAAGGGTTTTATTATTTACATCTCTTGCCTGTGGCATGGCATATCCACCGGCCACATCAACACCGAACTGTTTCAGCTTAAATCCTACCCCTCCCGTTACAACAAAAGTGTTGAAAGAAGGTGTTTCAGGGATAAAGTTTTCATCAGAGTAAGGTGCTTCATCGTAGTAAGCTCCAAGTCTTCCATAGATCATATCTGTGAAAGCATACTGAGTTCCCAATCTCACTGTTTTTGAATTTCTGAAATTTTTAGGAGATACCGAAATGGTAGGATCTGCCTGATTTCCCACAGGTGCGTGCGCAAAATCCAATGTCAGCTGTGTATATCTTGACCATCCGTGATAGTTGAAATCCGCAGAAAGCAACCACTTAGGGGTAACTTTATAGGTTAAACCGATGGTATATTCTTCCACCAAAGGTAAAGTGGCCGTAAAACCATCCTTCCCGGAGGCATCCAAACCTAGCAACGGATAAACAGATTGTGAAGGAAATTTAAACGTTGCTGTGCCATCCTTCGCTTTCATATCAACCGGAGAACGGTAAGCAATACTTACGTCCAGTTTGGGGTCCGGTCTGAAATAAAACCCGAATCCGTATCCGTGGCCGCTTGCCTTGCTGTCCAGATTAAGCTGACCTCCGAATTGCGTGATTGCCTTATCCCAGTTTACGGTACCTCTTGCATAAATATAGCTTGCTCCGAATGCCAACCAGTCATTAAATTTATAGGAAACCATAGGCTGGAAATAGTAGCTCTTCAGCTCCAGTCTCTGAACCATTTCTCTGCCTTCCCAATCATTCGGCCATTCGATGGTGCTACCGAAAGGCGTGGAAAAGCTGAACCCTACCGACAATTTCTCAATGGGCTTGTAGGTGATTGCCGCATAAATCGGTGTTCCCATCGGGTTATCAGTCTGTGTGCTTTGTAGTGTATTTAGGTTTTGGAAAGTCACTTTATTGCTTGCCCCGAATCCACCGGCTACAATACTTAACTTCGAGGGAATGAATGACATCCCGGCAGGATTGAAGAATGCCACACTCGCATCTTCAGCATGGGCACTTGTGTGTGCCATTGCCAACTGTTTTACCCCTTGCAGAGAAACCCTGAAGCCGCCCGCGTAAGATAAAACCCCTGCCAATAATGCAGTTGATACCAATATTTTTTTCATAGACTATTATTATATTAACCCAAATATAAAATTATTTTGCTTACGCCTGTTAATAAATCATAAAATTTTAAACAATAAATCCAAAGAAAACTATGTTTGAAATAATATTTTCATTAAAAAGTGAGTTAAACAAAACATTTATAGGAAATTAGTAAAGTCTGAATCATCCGTATTGGAGGTTTGTTTAAAACTAAACAGCCCTGTTTCTGATTATTTGATTATTTTAGACCTCATAAAGATAAAAATCATAAATTTGCAAATTAAATATATAATATATGAGTTGTGGATGTAAAACATCCGGCGATTCTGCACATTCTTGCGGGCCCAAGAAGACCGCGAATGGCTGTGAAAATGTAAATACCTGTGGTAATAGTTATAAATTAAGTGTATTTGACTGGCTTTCCAACATCAACAATCCCGCACCGAACCGATGTGATTTTGTTGAAGTTAGATTTAAAAATGACAGAAAATCGTTTTATAAGAATATAAATAATATTCCTTTACACATAGGTAGTGTCGTAACAGTAGAATCAAGCCCCGGACATGATGTAGGTGTGGTAAGTCTCACCGGCGAACTGGTAAAGATTCAGATGAAAAAGAAAAAATTCTCTGAAGAATCATTCCAGAAAATATACAGGCTGGCCAACCAGAAGGATCTGGAAGTATGGCAGGAAGCACGGAAAAAAGAAGAAAACGTAAAGATAGAGGCACGAAAGATCGCGCACAGGCTAGGCCTTGAAATGAAAATCACTGATGTGGAATATCAGGGTGATGCTTCAAAAGTCACCTTTTACTATACCGCCGATAATCGGGTAGATTTCAGGCAGTTAATTAAAGATTTCGCAGGTGCATTCCGGACCAAGATCGATATGAAACAGATCGGTTTCCGGCAGGAAGCGGCAAAAGTGGGCGGAATCGGTTCTTGCGGAAGAGAGCTTTGCTGTTCGACGTGGCTTACCGATTTCAGGTCTGTCAATACGAATGTGGCCCGATATCAGCAGCTGAGTATTAACCCTCAGAAACTGGCAGGACAATGTGGTAAACTTAAATGTTGCTTAAATTATGAGCTGGACAGCTATCTTGATGCATTAAGCCATTTCCCTTCTTCTTCCACAACGCTGGACACTGAAAAAGGAAGAGCATTCTGTATAAAAATCGATGTTTTCAAAAAGAAAATGTGGTTTGCCTATGTAGACAACTCAATTGCCTGGTATGACTTTGATATTGATCTTGTAAAAAAATTGATCTCAAAAAACAAACGAGGCGAAAAGACGCTTCCGCTTGAAGATCTGAAACAGCCTGAAACTCCATTTGCAAGCATTGACCTTATTCAGGAAAATAATGTAGACCGATTCGAGAAAAAAGGCAGAAGCAATAACAGGAACAGAAATCAAAACAGACCTAATAATAGTCAGAACAACCAGAATCAGGGACAGAAAAAAAACAACAGACCCGAGAGACAGGAACGTTCTGAAAGATCCGACAGGCCTCAAAGACAGGAAAGACCGCAAAACCCGAATCCGAATAACCAGCATAAGCAACAAAAAAACCAACCGCAAAAAACCCAGTTGGAAAAGGCTGAAGCTGCTTCTACAGATTCTACGGCTGATAAAAAACCGAACCCGAACAAGAAAAAATTTAAAAAGAAATTTCCTCCAAAAAAAGACAACAATGCGTAAAATTTTAGGATTATTCTCATTTATCCTTTTCTTGAGCTGCAACTCTTCTTCAGACGGAGAAGTGATGATGAATTCCGTTAACAATAAGTGGAATAAGAAAAGCGAACAGAAATTTAATCTTGAAGTTTCAGATCCGCAAAATCCTAAAAATATTATATTTGTTGTAAGAAACAACAGTGAATATCCTTACAGCAATATTAGATTTATTGTGAATTTTACCGACCTGCAGACCAAACGGAAACAGACGGACACGCTGAATTACATTTTAGCAAAGCCTAATGGCGAATGGCTGGGGACAGGTTTTGGTGATACCAAGGAAACTTTCTTTCAGTATAAACTGAACTACAGATTTCCGGCAAAAGGAAAATATGTAATCGGTCTAAACCAGGCTATGAGAAATGATAACCTTCCGGGAATTGAAGACATTGGAGTAAAAATAGAAACGGCTAAACCGTAATCATAAATGGAAGTGAACAAACAAAATACAGGAAACAAAGGGAAAACATTCCCTCTTCCTCCTAAGAAGAAAAATACCGGCTGGAAAAAGTGGGTCAAATTTATCTGGGTTGCATTTATTGCCGGTGTATTGGGCATTGCAGGACTTTTCTTTGCTGTTTCACAGGGCTTTCTGGGAGAAATGCCAGATGTAAAAGAACTTGAAAATCCCGATATTTATGTGGCCTCCGAAATCTATTCTTCGGACGGCGTTTTGCTGGGTAAATTTGAAAAGGAAAAAACACAGCCAATTATTTATAAAGATCTTCCGCCTTATCTTGTGTATGCCTTACAGGCTAAAGAAGATGAGCGTTTTAAAGAACACTCAGGGATTGATCTGCAATCAGTGGCAAGAGCAGTTGTTTACGGTGGTAGCCGTGGTGGTGGTTCCACCATTACACAACAGCTGGCAAAATTGCTTTTTACGAATGGTGCTTCTCAGAACAAAATTGAAAGAGCCTTTCAAAAACTGAAAGAATGGGTTGTGGCCGTAAGTCTTGAAAAAAGATATACGAAAGAAGAAATCGTTACTTTGTACTTTAATAAATTCGATTTCCTTTACAATGCCAACGGTATTGAAATGGCCTCAAAGATCTATTTTAATAAAAAAACATCCGAACTTACTCTGCCGGAAGCTGCCATGTTTGTGGCAATGCTTGAAAATCCGGTAAAGAACAATCCGATGAGAAATCCTGAAAGAGCTAAAGCTAGAAGAGATGTGGTTTTGGAACAGATGCTGAAAACAGGATATATTGACCAGGCTACTTATGATAAAGCGGCAGCAACACCGATTACTTTAGATTATCATCCTATCAAAAATATCAATGATGATTATTCTGCTTATTATAAGTTTTATCTGAAGAAGGAAATCGATGCTTATCTTAAAGATTACGAAAAAGAAAATGGCAAAAAGCTGAACCTGTATAAAGACGGCTTGAAAATATTTGTTACTCTTGATTCTAAAATGCAGAAATATGCCGAAGAGTCAATCAGAGAACACCTAACCGACCTTCAGAAAAGATTCGATGCAGAACAGAGAGGCAGAAAAGACTGGCCATTCTATTATCTGAACAGCAGGCAGATCAACGATCTGATGGTTCAGGCCATGAAAAGAACAGGACGTTATAAGCAATTAAAAGCGGCAGGAGTGTCTGAAGATTCCATTATGATGGAGTTTAAAAAACCGATCAAGACCTCACGTTTTACGTGGGCAGGTGAAGAAGAGGTAGAAATGTCACCGTGGGATTCTATCAGATGGCACAAAAAAGTAGCACAGGCCGGTTTGATGTCTATGGTACCCGGAACAGGAGAAATCAAAGCCTGGGTAGGCGGAATCGACTGGCAACACTTCCAGTACGACCACATCAAACAAGGAAAAAGACAGGTAGGATCTACATTCAAGCCTTTCGTATATGCAACGGCAATTATGAAACTGGGGCTTACACCTTGTTCCACCATATCCAATGCAAGCTTTAATAAAGGGAGCTATCATGTTCCGGGAAGAGGCGGCATGCTGACCCTAAAAGATGCTCTGGCCCATTCCCAAAACCCGGTAGCCCTTCGTCTTGCTGAAATGACCGGCACCCAAAGTGTCATCCAGACAGCCAGAGACCTTGGCGTAACGGAAGAAATTTCTACCAGTTTACCAATGGCATTGGGAGCTTCGGACATTACCATTTACGAAATGGTAGGCGCTTACAGCACTTTTGCGAACTATGGAAATTACAACAAGCCGGAAATGATCTGGAGAATTGAAGACGCAAACGGAAGAGTAATCAAGGAAGTAAATGTGGAACCGAAAGAAGTAATGAATCCGATGTATGCCTACACCATGATTGAGCTCATGAAAGGAGTAGCACAATACGGAACAGCTTCAGGAGAACTGGGAAGAAAAGGAATTTCTAAAGATATCGAAATTGCAGGGAAAACAGGTACTACCCAGAACAACTCGGATGGATGGTTTATGGGTATTGTTCCGAAGCTTGCCACCGGCGCATGGGTAGGCTGGGAAGACCGGGCCACCCACTTCTACGGCACCGGTGAAGGTCAGGGAGCAAAAATGGCGCTACCGATATGGGCTATTTACATGAAAAAAGTGTGGGCAGACAAGAGCCTGAAAATATCTCCGGATGATAAGTTTGTAAAGCCTTCCGAATGGAAAGACGGCTGCTCGAACCTGAAAGGACTGGGCGCAGGATATGGAGATGAAGGAGGACTGCAAACGCTTGATGAAATTAAAAATCCGAAACCTTTAGAACCGTCCGGACCGAAAACTTCTGGTAAAAAAGAAGAAAATGTAAATGAAAATCTTAATTCAGGCGATGATGTAGATTTCAACAATAAATAAAGTCTCTTTTATAGATATACAAGACCTTTCAGTAATCTGGAAGGTCTTTTCTATTTTAATTTATACCTTTGAGATATGAATATTGAAAACATAGAGCAACCATTTATAAAAAAATTTCCGGGAGATTTCTCCGGCAATATGATGCAGAGGAATACCCCGAAGGTTTTATTTTCAACGGTAAATCCGGCGGGTTTTGAGCATCCCGAGCTTATCATTTTTAACGAAAAGCTTTCCCAAGAAATCGGTTTGGGAACGTACGAAGAAAAAGACCTTGATTTCCTGGCTGGAAACAACCTTCCTGAGAATATAAAGACTTATTCCACGGCCTATGCCGGGCATCAGTTTGGTAACTGGGCAGGTCAGTTGGGCGATGGCCGGGCTATTCTGGCCGGAGAAATTATGAACAGTTCAGGGCAAAAAAATGAAATCCAGTGGAAAGGCGCCGGAGCAACACCATACTCAAGACATGCCGACGGAAGAGCCGTTCTAAGGTCGTCCGTACGGGAATATCTGATGAGTGAAGCGATGCACCATCTCGGAGTTCCTACCACAAGAGCTTTAAGCCTTGCTTTTACAGGAGAAGATGTAATCCGGGATATGATGTATGATGGGAATCCGCAATATGAAAAAGGGGCCGTCATTATCAGAACAGCGGAAAGTTTTTTACGTTTTGGCCATTTCGAACTGATGTCTGCCCAAAAAGAATATACAACCTTGAAGGAACTCGTTGACTTTACCATTGAAAATTATTTTAAAGAAATTCAATCCGATGGCAGTCAGAAATACAGAGATTTTTTTGAAAGTGTCTGCAGAAAGACCGCGGATCTTATGGTCGAATGGTATCGTGTAGGATTTGTACATGGCGTGATGAACACGGACAATATGTCGGTTTTAGGTCTTACTATCGATTACGGTCCCTACTCCATGATGGATGAATATGATCTTAATTTCACGCCCAATACGACCGACCTGCCTGGAAGAAGATATGCTTTCGGGAGGCAAGCTCAGGTTTCTCAGTGGAACCTTTGGCAGCTGGCCAACGCACTTCACCCTTTAATTCAGGATGAAAAGTTTCTGGAAGAGATCCTGAATGACTACGGAAGCTATTTCTGGGAATCTCACGACAGAATGCTGTGCCGAAAATTTGGCTTTGACCAGTTGCTGACAAATGATGAGAAATTTTTCACAAACTGGCAGAGCCTGATGCAGGATCTTAAGCTTGACTATACTTTATTTTTTAATGAGCTTGAAAAATACGACGATCAGAAAGATCTGAGAGTTCAGTTTGAGAACGTTTCCTATACTTTTCTGAATGACGAAAAAGTTTCACGATTGAAAGATTTTATGACAGCGTATCAGTCAAGGTTAGAGAAAAATATTATTTCAAAAGAAAAATCTTTGGATATTATGCACAAAACCAACCCTAAATTTATATTGCGAAACTATCTTCTGTATCAGTGCATAGAGGAAATTAACGAAGGAAAAACGGAAATGCTTAAAAAACTGACGCATGCTATTGAAAATCCGCACCATACCATTTATCCTGAATTTTCCAGCAAAAGACCTTTTGGTTATAATGATATTTCGGGATGTTCAACGCTTTCGTGTAGTTCATGATTAAACCATAAACGATTAATTTTTATGTAAAGCATTTAATAATTATTTTTTTTTTTACTATATTTACTTCAAATAAAATATTATGAAAAAACTTCTATTAATTTTGAATGTGATTCTTGCAGGATCATTAACAAATGCACAGACGACCTTGCTGGATGAAAATTTTGACTCTTACACAGATTTTGCCATTTCCGGATTTGGAAGCTGGCTTACTTTAGACTTAGACGGACTACCAACTTATACAGGTGGTACCGAAACTCCGGAATGGAATAATGCCGGAGCTCCACAAGCTTTTATAATCTTTAATCCGACGACTGCTGGTGTTACCAATGCTACCTCAGGAGATGAAGTAAGAAATTTCGATCCGCATAGTGGTCAAAAATATGCTGCATCGTGGTCAGCAGTTCCAGCACAAGGTGGACCTAGTGCTAATAACGACTGGTTGATAAGCCCGGCGATAACATTGGGAACGAGTTCAAACACGCTTTCATTCTGGGTGAAATCTTTATCGAATACCTACGGATTAGATAAATATAAAGTAGGAATTTATGTAGGTTCAGGAACTCCTACTTCAGCTGCAAACTTCGTGACCATTTCAGGACCGCTTTCCTTGTCAGCACCATACCCTGACTGGCAGCAAAAAACGTATAACTTAGATACCTATGCCGGACAAACTGTAAGAATTGGTATCCAATGCGTTTCAAGTGACGTATACATGCTGATGGTTGACGACGTAAAAGTAACTACCGGTACACTTGGAACAAACGAAGTCGGAACAAAATCCAAATCAGCTAATGTTTACCCTAATCCAACTAAAGGAGAACTCAACATTAAGTCTGACAAGAAAATTAAGTCTTCTGAAATTTTTGATATCGCCGGAAGATCGATCTTAAGTTTCTCTACAGAAAAAGCAGATGTATCTTCTCTTGCAAAAGGAACTTATATCATGAAGATAGAATTTACAGACGGGTCTTCAACTTCTGAAAAAATTATCAAAGAATAACTACTTAGTATATAAATTCTTAAACTCACCTTTATGGTGAGTTTTTTTATTTTATTTTTGCAAAAACATTCGAAGTGTCAGCATTTAAAAAAAAATTTATAGATTTCCTGAAGATCATTTTCCCCTCCACCGGAATTGAACTTATTATTTTCCTTTTCTTTTCGGTGGTTTACGGCTATCTGGGCTCATATATTGCGATACACTACAAGATTATTTTCGACAGCAGGATTCCCTGGGATGCCTATTTCAGTTTTGATAACAAATCGATTGTCATGACCGGAGGAAGCTTCGAAAGACACCCGCTTTCCTATTATTTATTCACGGAAATAAGAGAGATCGCTTTATTTTTTTCAGACGGTAAAATGGACGGTAATTTTAGGTTTGCCCTTGCCTGGTTCAGTAATATTGCAATAAGCCTCAGTATTGTTCAGGTATATAAATATCTCAAGAACATTATTCAGCTCCCAGTCTACATAAGCGTTTTACTCATCCTTTTTTTAGGTTCGTTTTCAACAACAATCCTGTTATCCTTTACCCCGGAAAATTTCACCTATACCCTTTTACTGCTGACTTTATTCAATTATTATTCGGCAGTGAAACTTAAAAATCAAGAAAAGATACCAGCGCTGGCCTTGGCAGTTTCGGGAGTAGCCATCGGTGGCCTTACGATTACCAATATTTTTAAGGTTTTCATTCCTGTGGCGTTTGAAAAAAAAGTTTTAAGAAACTGGAAAAAATTCGGAAATGCCGTTTTTAGAGTAATGCTGACCTGCATCTGCTTTATTTTGCTTTATCTGAACAGAATCGATTTCAAGTACGAAAATATTTTCAGCAAGACCAGTGAACAGTATGAAAAATTCTCCAATGTAAATTCCAGACCTTTATGGGACATGATTCTTTCCTATTTCTTCGGCGGAAACATATTATTTTCAAATTTCATTGTCACCGATAGAAATAATATGCAGGGATATGAGTATAAGGGACTTTTGATGGATGTTTATTCTTCGTGGGTTCCCTACATCTTTATAGCCGTCTTATCAACACTGATTTTGTGGAGTTATTTTAAAAATTTCGGAAATAAACTGGTGCAGATCCTTATGATCTCATTCATTTTTGACATCATCATTCATTGCGTAATGAGATTCGGCCTGCATACCTCATTCATCTACGGCGGGCACTTTGTTTTCGTATACCCTTTGCTTTTAGGCTGGCTCATCAATTCTTACAAAAATACTCCGAAAACGCTCTCCCTTATTATGTCTGTCTTCTGTATTCTTTTTGTCTATCTGTTAATCAATAACTACCTGAGAATTAACGAATTTTTCACTTTTTTGAATTTATATTATTAGTACATAAAACTAAAATAAAACGATCATCATATCTTCAAAGAGCCCAAACATTTTCTTTGATGCATGCAAAAATAAAAGCTGAGAAAATTTCTCAGCTTTTATTTTATTGCACTCTGTTAAAACTTACGATTTACTTAGCTTCTGCACAGAAAATTCTGTATTGCACTGCTACGGCAGATTTAAAATACTCTCTTACCTTTGCCAGATCGGAAGCTGCACTTTGTTTTGTGAAATAACTTCCGGCAAGGATTTTATAATTAGGTCTTAAAGAAGCATCCGTTTCCACTTTTAGATTAGGAAATCTCTTTCTGAAATAAGATTTTACCTCATTAGCTTCGTCATTGCTTTTTACCGTAGTAATCTGAATTTTATATCCTAAAATCCTGGGATTTTTCCGACAGATCTCCGCATTGGTAAGTTCACGGCTCGGCACATAGATTTTTGCAGGTTTTGAAGGTGCGTAATCTTCGTCATCATCCCGCGACACCACCATATTGGCAGTCCTGGAACATTTATCCTCAATGCTTTCCAAAGCAGTATTTACCTTAGAATCCATTGTCATTACCAATTCCGTACCGGCCAAGGTATCCTTTTTCACAATTTGTTGGGCATCAATCGTATAAAATCCTCCAATCAACAATATCGAAAATATTTTAATCAAATTTTTCATTTAAACTTGTTTCCGCAAATTTAGACAAATTAAAAAATTATACCAAATACAGTTATTTAGAATGAGTACAAATTAAACGTAAATGATATTTTCCCCTTTCTATATACCGTTAAATTCCTGTTAAATATATTATTTTTGCGGAATTGATTGAATGTTCAATATTTACTAACATAAGATAATTTAAATGATTAGTTGGAGAAAGCATTATAGACAAACGTTGATCGCAATAGGCTTATTGTTATCAACCAGTGCTTCAATTTACGGGCAGGACGGTGATCCTAAGAATGGTGAGAAGCTTTTCAAAGCAAATTGTACTGCATGTCACGCACTAGACAAACAAGTTGTAGGACCACCTCTGAAAGGTGTTGTAGAACGGGTAAAGACAGAAGGCGGTGTAGACAAAGATTGGCTTCACAAGTGGATCAAAAACAACAAGGAGCTAAGAGCTTCCGGAGACAAGTACGCCAATGAAATTTTTGAAAAGTACAACAAAACCGAGATGCAGGTGTTTCCGAATCTTTCAGACAAGGATATCGATGACATCTTAGCGTATACAACTAATCCTCCGGCACCGGAACCTGCAAAAACAGACGCTTCCAAAGATACTGCCAATGCCGGAACTACCAATGCAGCACCCCAAAGTTCTGCAACGACAAATGTCGTAATCATTTCCCTTTTAGCCATTGCCGGTTTATTAGTTTGGATCTTACTAAAACTGAGACAACTGGTAAAACTGGGTCAGTCTGAAGACCTGGCAGGGCTTAACGAAACAAGAGTTAAATCTTTCCGAGAAATATACGAGAAATACCACTATGTAGGGAAAGGCCTGATCGCAATCCTTGCTGTTTTAGCGGCTTATGGAGTATGGAACTGGATCATGTGGATCGGTGTTTACAAGGGATATAAGCCTGAACAGCCTATCTATTTCTCTCACAAAATTCACGCAGGAGAACAGAAAATCGACTGTCAGCTTTGTCACTCCAGTGCCAAGTACGGTAAAGTATCTGAAATCCCTTCGATGAACGTTTGTATGAACTGTCACAGAACCATTTCCGAATACAACGCAGAACACTATATGGAGCCGGGAAAAGACAAGGCTTTCTATGACGGAGAAATCCAGAAAATATATGCGGCTACAGGCTGGGATCCTGCAAAACAACAGTACACCGGAAAAACGCAGCCGGTTGAATGGACAAGAATCCACAACATGCCGGACTTCGTTTACTTTAACCACTCTCAGCACGTTGTAGCTGGTGAACAGGCGATCATCAATTCTTTCAACAAAAAGAATCCAAACAACAAAATCGATGTTGTATGTAAAGCTTGCCACGGCAAAATTGACACTATGAATGTTGTTCAGATGGCCAATGACTTCACGATGGGATGGTGTATTGAATGTCACAGAACGACTGAGGTTGATATGAACAACGGTTATAATAAAGAATACTTCAAGAATCTACATGACAAGTTGAAAAAACAATACCCTAAAGATGGTGGTAAGATTACTGTAGATGCAATTGGAGGTCTTGAGTGTGGTAAATGTCATTATTAATAACTAAAAATTAGAAGTATAAATGGCTTCAAACAAAATACAATTTAGAAGTATTCACGAACTTAAAGATCCGGCTCTAAACAACAAGCTGGCTCAGAAAGAGTTCCAGGAAGAAATTCCCGTAGAAGATTTCCTTGGAGATGCTGAAAAGAACGGATCCAGTACTTCAAGAAGAGATTTCTTAAAACTGTTAGGATTCTCTACAGCAGCCGTTACATTGGCGGCCTGTGAAGCTCCGGTAATCAAAACGATTCCTTATGTGGTAAAGCCACATGATATCATTCCGGGGATTCCAAATTATTACGCTTCAACATATTTCGATGGTTTTGACTTTGCGAGTGTTTTAGTAAAAACCAGAGAAGGAAGACCGATCAAAATCGAACCGAACCCTACAGCAGGAGATTTGGGAAAAACAAGTGCAAGAGCACAGGCAAGCGTACTTTCTCTTTATGATAATGATAAAGTAAAGCAGCCTAAGTTTGAAGGGAAAGACGAAACTTTTGATAAAGTAGACAGCTACGTGATCAAAGGACTTGAAGAAGCTAATGCTGCTGGAAAAAGGATCGTGTTGTTATCACATTCTTTTGCTTCCCCTACTTTCAAAAAACTATTCGCTGAATTCAAAGCAAAATATCCTACAGCAGAATTAGTAACCTATGATGCTTATCCGTATGCTGCAGCATTAGACGCGGCTCAGGAAGTTTTCGGAACAAGAGCGCTTCCGGTTTATGACCTTAGAGGAACGGAGTTGGTGGTTGCTTTCCATGCTGATTTCTTAGGAGACTATAACGGAGGAGGATTAGAATCTTCTTATGCTGCGGCAAGAAAGCCGGGAGCAAACATGTTGAGACACATTCAGGTAGAATCAAACATGTCATTGACTGGGGCTAATGCAGATTCAAGATACAGATTAAAGCCTAGCCAGGTAAACAAAACTTTGGTTGAAGTGTACAATGCTATTGTTGGCGGAGGCACTTCAGACAAAACAGCTTCTGAAATCGCTAAAGAATTACAGGCAAAAGGAAGCAAAGCCGTAGTTTTCGCTGACGGTTCTAAAGGGGCTCAGGTTTTGGCTCACCTTATTAACCAGAAACTTGGTTCAACTGCTTTCACAGGGAAAGCGAATCTCTTAAAAGAATTTGACAAAGCAAGATTTGAGGAATTCCTTGGATGGGTGAATGCAGGTCAGGTGGGTGTATTGATCGCCAACAACGTGGATCCTATCTATTCTTACCACAAAGGAGAAGATTTCAAAAAATCTCTAACAAAAGTTCCTTACGTCATTGCGGTTGCCGACAAGAAAAATGAAATGTACAAAGCTGCGAAAGCGGTAATTCCTGTAGCCAACTGGCTTGAATCTTGGGGAGACATCGAACCTCAGACAGGAGTATATTCATTAATGCAGCCTACCATCCAGAAAATTTACAAATCAAGACAGATCGAAGAATCTTTATTGGTTTGGAAAAATGGTAAAAACAATGCTGCTAACAACTATTACGATTATTTAAAAGCAAACGCTTCTTCCATTTTAGGAGGAACTTCTTTCAATAAAGCTTTATATAACGGTTTCAATACCTCTACCAATACGACCACATTAGCTTATGCAGGTGGAAACGGCGCTCAGGCTGCCGCTGAATTAGGGAACTTTAAAGCTTCCGATTTAGAATTGGTGTTGTATACCAAAACAGCAATGGGAGACGGTACACAGGCCAACAACCCTTGGTTGCAGGAATTACCGGATCCGATCACGAGAATGTCTTGGGACAACTATCTGACCATGTCTCCGAAAGATGCTGAAAAATTAGGAATCGATAACGATCTTAACGCCAGAATGCAGCTTGATGGTTCTATCGTAAACCTTACGGTAAACGGAGTTACGATCAAAGACGTTCCTGTATTCGTTCAGCCGGGACAGGCAGAAGGATCTCTGGGTCTTGCTCTTGGTTACGGTAAAAAGAACTCAGGAGCAACAGCGGATACCGGCGTAAATGCTTATCCTCTATTCGATGGTTCTAATCTGACAGTGTCCAATGTTAAAATTGAAAAAACCGGAGAAGATCACGAGTTCGCAGGAATTCAGCTTCAAAATACATTGATGGGACGTTACGAAATTGCTAAAGAAGTTCCTTTGGCTGATTTCCTAAACGTAGCATTCGATGACGAGCACAAAGGATGGAACAAACCTTTGGAATATCACACCATCAGCGGAGCGCTTCCGGCAAGAAAGATCGACCTTTGGGACGCTTTCGATGATACGGACGGACCTCACTTCAATATGTCTATTGACCTGAACTCTTGTACAGGATGCGGATCTTGTATCATCGCCTGCCAGGCAGAGAACAACGTTCCTGTTGTAGGTAAAGACGAGATCAGAATGTCCAGAGATATGTACTGGTTAAGAATCGACCGTTATTATTCTGCAAGACAGAAGGTAGAAGTATACGAAGGATTAAAAGAAGGAATGGCCGTTCCTGAATTATACGGAACAGCATTCAACAAAGAAGGCGGTGCTTTGAACCACCCTGCTGATAATCCGGACGTAATCTTCCAGCCGGTGATGTGTCAGCACTGTAACCACGCTCCTTGTGAAACAGTTTGTCCGGTAGCGGCAACTTCACACGGTAAGCAGGGACAAAACCACATGGCTTATAACAGATGTATCGGTACAAGATATTGTGCAAACAACTGTCCTTATAAAGTAAGACGTTTCAACTGGTTTACATACAACCTTAATGACAAGTTCGACTTCAATATGAACAACGATCTTGGAAGAATGGTACTAAATCCGGACGTTGTTGTAAGAACAAGAGGGGTAATGGAGAAATGTTCATTATGTATCCAAATGACTCAAACGACTATTCTCGAAGCTAAAAAAGAGAACAGAATCGTAAAAGACGGAGAATTCCAGACTGCATGTTCAAAAGCTTGTACTACGGGATCTATCCAGTTCGGAGATATGAATGACAAAGGATCTGAAGTCAGAAAATTATATGCTGGCGACAGAAGATATTATTTACTTGAAGAGATCGGAACCAAGCCAAATGTGTTCTATCATACTAAAGTAAGAAACAGAGTAGAAAAATAAAGTTTAAATAATAAATAGGTAAAAAATGTCAGGACATTACGAAGCTCCGATAAGGGAACCTCTAATTATTGGTCACAAAACTTATCACGATATCACAGAAGATATTGCACGACCTATCGAAGAAAGAGCAGGTAAATTATGGTGGATTTCATTATATGCAGCCTTAGTTCTATTCATCTATGGATTCGGATGTATCGCTTATACTATCGGAACAGGTATTGGAGCATGGGGACTTAACAGAACTATTAACTGGGGTTGGGATATCACCAACTTCGTATGGTGGGTAGGTATCGGTCACGCCGGAACACTTATCTCCGCAGTATTATTATTATTTAGACAAAGATGGAGAATGTCTGTAAACAGATCTGCAGAAGCGAGGACGATCTTCGCGGTAGTACAGGCAGCAATTTTCCCGGTAATCCACATGGGTAGAGTTTGGGTAGGATATTGGGTATTCCCTCTACCGAACCAGTTCGGTTCTCTTTGGGGGAACTTCAACTCTCCTCTACTTTGGGACGTATTTGCGATCTCTACGTATTTCTCGGTATCAACCGTATTCTGGTTCATGGGACTGATTCCTGACTTTGCAATGATCAGAGACAGAGCAAAAACACCTTGGACTAAAAAGATTTATACATTTCTTGCCTTCGGTTGGGGTGGTAAAGCAAAACACTGGCAGAGATTCGAAGAGCTTTCTTTGGTTCTTGCAGGATTGGCAACACCGCTTGTATTCTCGGTACACACCACGGTATCCTTTGACTTCGCCACGTCGGTAATTAAAGGATGGCACTCTACGATCTATCCTCCTTACTTCGTTGCGGGTGCGATCTTCTCAGGATTCGCAATGGTACAGACATTATTGTTGGTAGCGAGAAAAGTATGTCATTTAGAAGACTACATCACCATGTACCATATCGAAATCATGAACATCGTAATCATCTTAACAGGTGGTATGGTAACGGTAGCTTATGCTACAGAATATTTCATCGGATGGTATTCGGGATCAAGATTCGAAGACTTTACGTATCTTTCTCCGGGTGCTGCTGTAGGTCCTTACTGGTGGGCATTCTGGTCATTGATTATCTGTAACCTTGTTGTTCCTGCTTCATTCTGGTTCAAGAAATTGAGAACGAATATTATCTGGACATTCATCGTTGCATTGATCATCAACATTGGTATGTGGTTTGAGCGTTTTGACATTATCGTAATCAACCTTTCAAGAGACTACTTACCTGGATCTTGGACAATGTTTAAGCCAACCATCATTGATGTAGGTGTATACTTAGGAACAATCGGATTCTTCTCTGTATTATTCTTATTATATGCAAGAACATTCCCTGTAATTGCACAGGCTGAATTAAAATCGATTTTGAAAATCTCAGGTGAAACTTATAAAGCAAAAGAAGGAGATGAGCACCACTAAAATTGTATACGGACTTTATGCTGACGACGACGATTTAATGAACGGCGTTAAGGCATTCAACGATAAAGGAATCGCAATCAACGAAGTTTACACTCCGTTTCCGGTTCACGGACTAGACAAAGCTTTAGGTTTAAAGAAAACAAGAATTTCTGATGCCGCTTTTCTTTACGCTCTTTATGGAGTAACGATTGGAGCTACTTTAACCTGGTATGTGATGAATCACGACTGGCCTCAGAATATCGGTGGTAAACCGGCTTTTGACTGGGCTCACAACATGCCTGCATTCGTCGTTCCGATGTTCGAGCTTATGGTATTCTGTGCCGCTCACATGATGTCATTGACTTTCCTTGTAAGAAACAAAATGTATCCCGGAGCTCCTGCACAAAACCCGGATCCGAGAACAACGGACGATAAATTCATGATGGAATTTGTGACGGAAGATGTAGAGTCGGTAAAGCAGTTGCTTATTGAAACCGGAGTTGAAGAAATAACTGTTAAAGATGCTTAAAATGAAAAAAAATGTATTAAAAATTACAGCAGTTTTAGGTTTAACAGCAGTTTTACTTAACTCTTGCGGACCGAAAGAAAATACACCGCTGGTTTATTTCCCGGATATGTATTTCCCGGTAGCTTACGATCCGTTGATGAAAGCTCAGGACGCGTATTCAGATCATGAAAATGAAATTCCTGCTTTCGTAAAAAATAATGGGGCAACAGGCCTTACTCCCGTAGAAGGATCTGTTCCGCAAAATAAAGATGGCGTTTTTGAAGAAGGTTTACTTCCGAAAAATGTGGATGAATATAACGCTGGTTATGATGCTTCCAAAAGCATGACGACCTCTCCATTGAATCCTGCCAACGCAGCAAAAGACCTTGAAAGAGGAAAAGTATTGTTTGAACATACTTGTGCTGCCTGTCATGGTGTTGGGGGAGACGGACAGGGACCGATCGTTCAGTCAGGCGCTTTCTCCGGTGTACCAAACTACGCCGACAGAGAAATTACGGTAGGATCAGTTCATTATGTGATCACAAACGGTAGAAATGCCATGGGTTCTTATGCGGGGCAACTTAACGCAGGAGACCGTTGGAGAGTAGCCATGTATGTCATGAATGCCTTCAAAAAAGGAGCGGCAGCACCAGCAGCAGCTACGGCAACACCTGCCGGAACGACAGCGACAGCGGCAGCACCGGCAACAACTGAAACAAAGACTACCGAAACTAAAAAATAAGAAAAGAAATGTATAGTTTTTCACCAAAATTAAAATCAACTTCTATAATCCTTCTTGTTGTAGGTTTAGTTCTGTTTGGTATCGGTTTCTTTTTAAATAAAGGAATTTCCACTGAGAAAATAGAACAAATGATGGAGGCGGTTCACACTTCCGGTCATAATGCACCTACGCACTCCAGTGAAATGGTAGGTCCTCAGGATCACGCAGCTCACCTTGAGCATGCTACTCTTCAGGTACACAACCAGCCTTTAGCAGCAATACATTTTGTCGCTGTATTTTTCTTCGGAGTAAGCTGCTGCGTATTATTTTTCTATTCTATTCAGCACGCTGCCCATGCAGGATGGCCAATCATCATTACCAGAGTAATGGAAGCAATCGCTTCTTATATTCCATACGGTGGTGCTATTTTGATCATCTTGATGCTTTTAAACATTACCCATCAAGGTCACCTTTTCCACTGGATGGATCCAGAACTGACAGACCCAAATTCTGCTCATTTTGATGTGATCTTATTTGAAAAGAGAATTTTCTTAAATATTCCTTTCTATGCTGTAAGAACGTTCATCTATGTATTGGGTGCTTCTTTCTTCGCCTGGAAACTGAAGGCTCAGTCTAAAAAAGTAGACGAAACAAAGTCAAGAACCGAGTATCAGATGCTTTACAGATGGGCAGTAGGATATATCGCATTCTTCGGATTTGCTTCTGCGGCTTGGGCTTGGGACTGGTTGATGTCTATTGACCCTCACTGGTACTCTACGATGTATATCTGGTATTCAATGGTGAGCTGCCTTTCAAGTGGTATTGCAGTAATCATTCTTTTAAGTGTTTATTTAAAGAAAAACGGGTTCCTTCCGCAATTCAACGATAACCACTTACACGATCTGGGTGTTTTCTTATTCGCTACAAGTATGCTTTGGACGTATACGTGGTTTGCACAGTTCATGCTATACTGGTATGCGAACATTCCGGAAGAGGTAAACTACTTCTTCGGAAGATTCCAGCACTACTCTCCTACTTTCTTACCGATGCTTATCGTAAACTTCTTATTACCGTTATTGGTATTGGTGAGCAGCAGCATCAAGAGAAACTACAAAGTGGTTACTATTATGGCCATCGTTGTGATCTGCGGTCACATCCTGGATTATTTCAACATGGTAATGCCTGGAACAGTAGGACCATACTGGAAAACCCCTGAGGTATTTATCCTGATCTTAGGAGCGATCCTTTTCGTAGTCGGATTATTTATGTTTACCGTGCTTTCTGCATTATCTAAACTTAAACTTATCCCTACAGGTAACCCTTATCTTCACGAATCTGAAATTTATGAATATCCTTTCTAAGGAGTTTATAACAAGATAAAAATGAAAAGACTGATTGTAACGATCAGTCTTTTTTTTTGCAATAATTTGAAGAAATTTCAAAATCCTGTGCAACCTTTTCTGATTTTCGCTGTCTTGTGATTAAGAAGATACACTTAATCATTTAAATAAAGACGATCATGAAGAAAAGTATTCTATTACTACTTTTGACCATTGCACTAAATTTTTATTATGCGCAGACCGCCACATTCGTCTCTGAAAAAACCAACAAACCGTTACCAAAAGTTTCTGTTTTTTCAAAAGACGGAAGCATTGTGGCATTTTCGGATATTGAGGGTAAGATTGATAAAAGCTTAATCAAACCGGAACAGGAAAAATTCCAGCTGGTATACAATAATATTTCCGTAGCGACATTATCTTACTCCGATTTCATTCAAGATGTTATCAAAATTAATGACCGGATAAAAGACATCGAAGCAGTGGTCATTAAAAATGAGAAGCCGGCAAAATACATTCTTATCAAAGGAAATTTCAATGCCTACGTAACGGTAAATAATCAACTCAAATCCTATGCCGACGGAATTGTAACCTATATTTTCGACAGTAAAACAAAAAAACTGAAAAGCACGAATGTGGAACAATACAGAATCTTTTCGTTGCAGACTGAAATGAATAGCTCTTTCTTATCTTATACAGCAGGACTAGAGATACCAAAACTTAAATACGTAGGAAACCCGGAGGAATATAAAAACATAAAAAAGAATATTAAAGAATTAAAGGGCGACAAAAGTGATCAACTGGAAATAATAGATAGAATAGGCTCGGAAAAAGGAACAACGACTTTCGGAATAACCCTTTATGATTTTAGAAAAATTATAAACCTGTCTTTTGAAAAAGAATCGGGAAAAACACTTAGAGACTTTCTGGAATATAGTGATGTACGCTACTCAAAAATTAAATATAAAGAAAAGCCCGAGCCTGACCAATTAGCATTATACAACAATTTTTATGTAACAGAATATAGTCTTGGTAATGACAAAGATGTTAAAAAAATAAGATTCAACAAAAGCAGCAGCAATTACGAGACTTCTTACTGGCAGGATCCTTCTTTTCCAAATATGCAGACGGTCTTTAGTAGCTTCTTCAAAGACGATTTAAAAGAAAAAACGAATGAGAAATAAAGCAGCTTACCTATTATATTGTGTTATTCTGGAAAAGTTATATGAAACAACAGACGAATCAAATGTCAGCGATCTGTGTTTTTATTCATTATAAATATTCATTGTTTGAAACCTTATTGCTTTTTATGCTGTCTTATAAATACAACAAATTCAATTTAAACTCAATAAAACCATGAAGAAAAGTCTCCTATTATTAATTTTAATGTTCGCGTTTCATTTTTTGAATGCACAAACAATTACATTTATTTCTGAAAAAACAGATAAGCCATTACCAAAAGTTTCAGTTTTCGGGAAAGACGGAAGCATTTTGGCATTTTCGGATATTGATGGCAAAATAGACAGTCAACTGATAAAAGCTGAACAGGAAAAATTCAGGCTTGTTTACGACAATGTTGTTTTGGCAGAGCTTTCTTTTTCGGAAATAAATAAAGCTGTTGTGAAAATTGATGATAAAATCAAGGACATTGAACCTGTAGTGATCAAAAACAATAAACCGGCAAAATACCTTTTAATAAAGGGGAATTTTAATGCGTATGTCACCGTAAATAATTTGCTGAACTCTTACGTCGACGGAATAGCGACCTACGTTTTTGACAATAAAACTAAAAAAGTAAAAGATATAAAGGTAGAACAGTACCGTATATTCAGTCTCGAAAGTGCAACTTTTGAAAAAAAGCAGACCGGAGCTTGGGACTACAGCATGTTTCTAGATTTACCAAAATTAAAATACGCCGGGAACCTTGAAAAATACAATAATGGCGAACTGAAAATAAAAGAACTGAAAACACCTGCTAAAGATGAAATAGAAATCCGTGGGGAAGACCTTCAGGAAAAAGAAATGGCTATTTTGGGGTATCGGCTTTTTGATATTCGCGGAATCATAAATTTCTCATTTGAAAAAAATTCAAAGAAAACGCTTCGTGATTTCAAAGAATATAATTCCATTGAGTTCTTAAAATTAAAACATAAAAGTGAGCCAGATTACAATCAGATCATTATTTATAAAAATTTTTATCCGACAGAACTTGATTTCAGCAATGAAAAAGATCTTCCTGAAGTAAAGTATGATAAAAAACAAAGTAATTACATCAACAGATATTGGGATCAAGAAACTTTTCCAAATATGCAAAAAGTTTTCAGCTCGTTTTTCAAAGACGATTTAAAGGAAAAGCCGAAAGAAAAATAAAGTGCAAATTCAGTTATAAAATCAGATCACATTATGAAAAAAGTACTTCAAATCATCCTGACGACAATTATTGTTTTACTCAATGCACAAAGTTCAGCGAACAGGTTCTTCTATGAGCTGACCTATAAACCCAACAAAGATTCTGCAAAGCTGGAAAAAGAAATGATGGTTTTGGATATTGATCAGAACAGATCACTTTATCAATCCTATGAAAATATTCAGATCGATTCAATAGCAAGTGTCGTGATAAAAGAATCTGCAAATACAGGATTCCCGGATTTCAGGAGAGTTGGCAACAGACGGACGGAGTTTACCCACCAGATTTCAAAAACTTACCCTATCCATGAGGTATCATATAAAGACCGCATTGCATTGGACTACTATTCCTACCGTGAAAATCCGCAGCTTGTATGGAAAATTTCAGATGAAAAACAGAAAATCGGAACATACAACACGCAGAAAGCAACGGCCGATTTTGGAGGAAGAAAGTGGATCGCATGGTTTACCACAGAAATTCCTTTCGCGGACGGTCCTTATAAATTTTTCGGACTGCCCGGATTAATCCTAAAGATTGAAGATGATGCTAAAAATTATTCCTGGGAACTGAAAGGCAACCGAAAAACAGATCATATCGCAGAAGCTTCATCTTTAGAAAAGACAATGAGTAAGACCGGATTATTTGTTTCCAAAGAAATCACAAAAGAAAAATTCACGGAAAAATATGAACAATATAGAAAAGATCCTCTTGCCGGGATGAAACAAATGCTGGGTCAGCTGTCGTCAGATACCAAATCATCCGAAGAATTTTCGGTATCAAAAGAAATGCGGGAGGCTGAAAAACAAATCAAAGAAAAACTTAGTAAAAAAAATAATTCCATAGAACTGCAATCTCAAAAGAAATAAATCTGCCAAGCCTTTTTAAAAGAAAACCTATTGAAGACTGATCAACAAATCAGTCTTTTTTTGATGCTACTGATCCTGAATTTTATGACGGACCCGGAAAATTTACAGAGACATTGCTGCCTGACAACAAAAACAGAAAATAAAATCCTCTATTAATAAAGGTTTTATTATTTTTGTGCTAAACAGAAACAAAATGAAAAAGTTTTCTTTTCTACTCATCTTCAGCCTGTTGTTATTTACGGCATGTAAGAAAGATCATGTAGATGCTACCACAACCAAGACTTTGCAGTCGAGTATCAATGATATGACGGCTAGTCTTTCGACCATTAAACAGATCAAATTTAATGAAGCGCTCTATATCCTTAAAACTTTCGGGGTGGAGGCAGACGGCGATGTCGCTGAGCTAAAAGCACTCGGCCAGCTGATTAATGGAAAAAAAGTTCCGGAAATCATGGCGATGGCCGATGAAGTAGCACAGAAAAACGGGATAGAATGGGCTAGCACGGCTCCCCCTTCATTGGGAGAAATGAATATCTTCGGAGATGATAAGGCCAAAGAAAGTGATCCGAATGACGTAAAAGCCAACTCATTAAGCATTATTACAAGACCTTCCGGTGACGATGGAACCGGCTCTCCTACTGCGATCCAGGTGGTTCCGAGACTTGTTGACAATGCAGGAAACCCCGTTGCATTTACCGGTGCGGGACTTGAAGCGACCCTCGAGGTTTTCAGTAATGGCGTAAAGCTTTCTACCGCAAAAAACCTGATGCAGGATAATAATTTTAAAGGATTCAACTTAAAATTCTCTTCCATTCCGGCAGCGAAGGTGGTAGATAATAAAATCGACATCACCGTATCGGTGAAAACAACGGCTAAGACCTTTAAAATGACAAAAATCGGATTAGCTGTAAATCCTCTTTTATTAAAAATGCCAGTTCAGCCTGTTGTTGATTCTACAGCAGTAAATCAGGATCCGGCAGTGATCGATCCAAATAACCCGGAAGGAAATATGCCTTCGGCAGATCCAAATGTTCCGGCTACTCCGAAGCAACCGGCAGCAGAACCTAAAACCGTAGTGTCAGGCTTCCTGAATAATGTAAGTTCCCAGAACCTTAAAGCGGCTTATAATGCGGCAAGCAACCCGAGCTGGGGAAGTTACGAATCATTCGCAAATCCTACTTCAGGATTCGGATCGGTAAAAAATGTGAGCGTTAAGAATATTTCCACCAACCTGTCCAATGCCAACGTTGCCAGTGTAAACGCGACCTATGACGTGACCGACAAAAACGGAAGAACAACTTCGTTGAAAGCAACCTTCGGTCTGAAAAACGTAAACGGCGAATGGAAAATTTCCAGCTATAAAATCAATCCTTAAACGATGCCTTCACAAGAATTAATCAACAGACTGGAAGAAACCATAGAGAATATTCCTGACTTTCCGATTCCGGGGATTCAGTTTAAGGATATATCGCCCATTTTTCTCGATCCGAAATTATATGAAGATGTTATTTCAGACCTCGTCGCATTCAGCAGAGGAAAAGTCGATGCGGTTTGTGGGATCGAAAGCCGGGGTTATCTTTTCGGGATTGCAATCGCCGTTGCGCTGGAAGTTCCTTTTATCTTAATTAGAAAATCAGGAAAGCTGCCACCACCCGTCATTTCAGAGAAATATGATCTCGAATATGGCAGTGCGGTGATCGAAACCCGGGAAGGACAGATAAGGCCGGGACAGAGAATCCTCGTTCATGACGACCTTCTGGCCACAGGCGGAACCACGGAAGCAGCGGCAAAACTAGTTGAAAAACAAGGGGCAACCGTCTCACAGTTCAGTTTCCTGATCGGCTTAACAGATCTGAATGGAGAAGAAAAACTGAAAAAATTTAATGCAGAAGTTTATCATATTTTACAATATTAAACTTTTTATGATATCTTTAAAAATGCTTCATGAAGCGGATTCATAAAGCATTTTTTAGGATAGAAAAGCGGAATCCGGCAACTCGTAAATGACAATTCTTAATATTTCATCAATAATACACCGAAAGTATTTTGTAAATCATTCAGAAACAATTAAATTTGCATTTCAATTTTTAACAATTTATGGCAAAACTTACAAAGAATACTCAGCAAGAGCAAGAAGGTAAAGAAACAGTGGAGTTTTTTAAAGATCTTGACAGAGAAGCTTTAAACACCGAAAGATTTATTGAAAGATATTCAAAACCATTGGGTATTGTTTTCGGGGTGCTTGTTTTAGGCGTTCTGGGGTTCTTCGCTTACAAACAGTTTGTGGTAACGCCTAAAAATGCCGAAGCTGTAAAAAGTTTCCTGGCTGCTCAGAAAAACCTTACCGAAGGGAAAGATAAGGAAGCACTGGGAGGAAAGTCTGCCGCAAATCCCGGTTTTTTAGGAACCTATAATGAATATTCTGCAACGAACATCGGTAAACTTTCTGCTTACAATGCCGGAATCCTGAAGTTTAAAGAAGGAAAATTCCAGGAGGCGTATGATTTGCTGGATAAGTTTTCTTCAGACAATAAAACGTTGATGGCGATGAAGTACGGAGCAATGGCAGATGCACAGTCCGGTCTTAATAAAAACGATGATGCTTTGCAATTGCTTGACAAAGCGGCTTCTGCTTCAGATGATCCATATACCACGTATTTTTTCACGAGAAAAGCAGGTATTTTAGCATTAGGACTCAACAAGAAAGCAGATGCTAAGAAATATTTTGCAACCATTGATGAAAAATATCAGGACTATGACAACGGAATGTCTGATTCTTACATTGAAATGACTAAATATTACTAAATATTACTAAATAATGGCAACAGTTAATCTTTCCGATTACAAGCCACTTCATATAACCAATGCCGATGAATTTTCTATCGGCATTGTTTTTTCTGAGTGGAATGATTTCGTGACCTACAATCTGCGTGACGCAGCGCTGGAAATTCTTCAGAAAGAAGGAGTAAAACAGGAAAACATCAAGCTTTTCCCTGTTCCCGGTGCTTTTGAACTGAATTATGCAAGCATGCAGCTTTGCAAAGAACGAAAATATGACGCTGTAATTTCTATCGGATGTATTATCCGTGGGGAAACGCCTCATTTTGATTATGTCTGCTCCGCAGTGGCCCAGGGAATCAAAGACTGCAATATTTTAACAGATACACCGACCATTTTCTGTGTCCTTACCGACGACACCAAAGAACAGTCGATTGCCAGAAGCGGAGGAGATCTGGGAAACAAAGGTGTTGAAGCTGCCGTAACTGCTTTACGGATGATCGATTTCCGGAAAAACCTGTCCGGTAAAAAAGGAAATATCGGGTTCGGACATTCTTAAAGAACCCTATTATTTATAAAAACAGAGAGACTGCATTTGCAGTCTTTTTTTTGTTAAAATGGTACAAAAAGCCTTCTGATAAAGGATTTAGACCAACTATTGAATTTTTAATATTATTTTAAATAATTATAAATTTTCCAATTATTTCCAAATTTTATGATTTTATAATGAGAGATTGCTGCCAATTACTAAATTTGCAGGAATTAATATTTAATTAATATGTTCCTTCAGAAAATAAAACCCTTCCTTTTTTTAGGCGTTTTTTATCTTATCCTTTCATTAGCCTTGCGGCTTATTTTCATTTTTCATCCTATTACGACGGCCGATTTCAGTTTTTTTGAAGTGATCAGGATCCTTCTGATCGGAATTTTAAATGACAGCCTCGTCTTTGTATTAACGTGTCCTTTTCTGGCCTTGTATTTTTTGTTTTTATCAGATTCAAAATATCAGAAGCCGTATGGTCATATCATACTGGGACTTTTAATTCTTCTGTTTTTATATATCCTCATTATTCCGAATAATATATTTAAACAGTATGGAGGATCGGTTGCTGAAATCGCAATGGCATTTATCGGCCTGAAAATCATCTTTTTCGCTCTCATGCTTTTTTTACCCGAAAGGCGGGTGAAGATCAGAAATACATTATATTTCATCACCATTTTTCTTTACGTCCTGCTGATCGTTTTCAATGCAGTAAGTGAATACTTTTTTTATAATGAATTCGGATTAAGGTATAATTTTATCGCGGTAGACTACCTGATCTACACCAATGAGGTCATCGGAAATATCATGGAAAGCTATCCTGTGGTGCCTTTGTTTCTGGCTATTTTCGGGGTTGCTGCAGCCATTAGCATTTTCATTTACAGAAAAACAAAGAATGAACTTCTGACACTGCCGAATCTGAAGCAAAAAACCATTTTGCTGGCCTCCTTTGTCATCTTAGCCGCAGTGAGCCTTATCGGATTGAATTTTACTACAAAAATTAAATCGACTGATGTTTTCCAAGAGGAAATCCAGGCCAATGGACTGCCTAAATTTTACTGGGCTTTTACACATAATGAGCTGGATTATTTCCAGTTTTATCCTGTAATCAACCAGCAGGAAGCTGAAAAATCTTTTTTAAGTCAGTATTTTCCTTCAGTTCTCAGGAGAGACATTCAACCCGGAAAGCCGGAAATAAAGAAAAATGTCGTATTAATTTCTATCGAAAGTTTATCGGCAGATTTCATGGAACACTACGGAAACACCCAAAAAATAACTCCATTCTTAGATAGCCTTGCGGACCGTTCCCTAATGTTTACCAATCTATACGCTACGGGGAACAGAACTGTGCGCGGGCTTGAAGCCTTAACGCTCTGTATTCCTCCGACTGCCGGTGAAAGCATCATCAAAAGGCAAAACAATAAAAATAAATTTACGACGGGAAGTATTTTCAAATCCAAAGGTTACGATGTGAAGTTCCTGTACGGCGGCTACAGTTACTTTGACAATATGAAAGATTTCTACGAAGGAAATGGCTACGGGATCGTGGACCGGAATAATTTTAAGCCTGAAGAAATTACGTTTGCCAATGTCTGGGGTGTTGCAGACGAAGACATGGCCAAAAAGGCCATTCAGACCATGAATGCCGAAGCAAAATCCGGTAAACCGTTTTTCAATCACTGGATGACGGTTTCCAACCACCGTCCGTTTACCTATCCAAATGGAAAGATAGACATTCCCGGAGATGCAAAATCCCGTGAAGGTGGTGTAAAATATACCGATTATTCCTTAAGAAAGTTTTTTGAAATGGCTAAAAAACAGCCTTGGTACGCGAACACCGTTTTTGTGATTATTGCCGATCACTGTGCATCCAGCGCAGGTGACACGGAACTTCCTATGGACAAATACAGAATTCCGGCGATGATTTTTTCCGAAGGATTTATTCAGCCTCAAAAATTCACACAGACCATGTCACAGATCGATGTGATGCCCACTCTTTTAGGCCTCCTGAATTTTAAATACCCATCTAAATTTCTGGGACAGGACGTTTTCACCAAAACGTTTCAGCCCAAAGCTTATGTGGCAACGTATGAAGATTTAGGGCTCATTAAAGATAATCATCTGACCATTATTTCTCCGGTAAAAAAGGTCAAACAATATGCTTTGCAACAGCAAAAGAACAACCTGAAGCCTGAATTTAACCTTTATTATGATGAAAAATACCTGAAGCCGGATGCCCAGGATAAAAAGCTTGTCGAACAGACCATTTCAGCCTATCAGTCAACTTCATACTGGCTTAAGAAAAACCAACTGAACCGTTAATTTCTAAAAATATCTTTTCATCCATAGAAAATACATTTTAAATAGTTAAATTTATATATCACAAAATAATAAAACTATGAGATGGACTGACGACAGAGGCGGCAACGTGGAAGACCGGCGTGGACTGGGCGGTGGAGCCGTGGTAGGTGGCGGACTGGGAACACTGATTATTGCTGCCATTATTTTTTTCCTCGGAGGAGACCCTTCTTCCATATTATCTTCCGGAAGCGGATCCGGATCAGCAAGGACCGAACAGCGTAAGCTAACCCCTGAAGAAACGAAAGTCGGGGAAATGGTAGACATGATGGGAAAATGGAACACCATTACCTGGGAGCAGGTTTTTAAAGAAAACGGAATGACCTACGAACCTCCGAAGATCATCCTTTTTGAAGAAACGACCCAATCCGGCTGCGGAACAGCACAGGCAGCAATGGGACCTTTTTATTGTCCGGCGGATCAGTCTGTTTATATGGACATGACCTTTTTTAATGAGCTACAACAGCGATTCGGAGCTAAAGTTACAGAATTCACCGTGGCGTATGTTCTCGCCCATGAAGTGGGGCACCATGTGCAGACACTTTTGGGAACAACCCAGAAAGTAGATCAAATGAGGAGAAGCGGCCGATACAGTGAAGCAGAAATGAACCGGGTTTCGGTAGCTACGGAACTTCAGGCCGATTTTTATGCCGGGCTTTGGGCAAAAAGAACGGATGCTGAAAAACATATTTTAGAACCGGGAGATATCCAGTCGGCCATTGATGCCGCAGAAGCTGTTGGTGACGACAATATCCAGAGAAGATCCCAGGGATATGTAAACCAGGAAAGCTTTACCCACGGTTCGTCTGCCCAGCGGAAAGAATGGTTCATGAAAGGCTATAATACCGGAGACATCAGACAAGGCGACACTTTCGACCAGCTGTTGAAATAACAAAATAAAAAACCTGAGAAAAATTCTCAGGTTTTTTTATTTTACTGCAATTCTATAGGATTGCTGTTTCTTTTTGCTTCATCTTTTACTCTTTCCTCCATTCTTTTTCTGAAATCAGCAGGAGGATTACCGCCACCGCCACGCGGTCCGCCGTCACCACCACCAATCCTGATCTGGCCGCCGCCCTGGCTCATGAAAGACATCGGATCTTCCATAAATTTTTTCTGTTGCTTTACATAATCAGCTCTTTTTACTTTAATGGTGTTTCCGAATTGATTTATAGCAGGAAAATCGGCAATTTTATAATTTTTCATCAGATCAAAAGAATATTCGCCTTTGTCATCTTCCACTTTTACGATAAGCCCCGGCAGCCCTCCGAATTTGTACGGACCGTCCTGATAAGGTAAATCGGTGGTAAACCAGGCCGTCCACTTTCTTCCGGCAAAATCTGTTTCCGCTTTCTGTACTTTGTACTCTCCGATTTTGGTGGTTTCCGGAAGGATTTTCCAGTTGAGAGGCCGGTCTTCCTCGTACGTGTAAACATCACGTCCGATCCTGTCCTTGAAAGTAATTTTCTGGTTTTTCTTATCTTTTTCTACAGAATAATTGATAACCGACCGCAGGCCTTCCATCTGGTTCCTGTTGAAGCCTCTTGCACCCCCACTCTGCATAGTAGCCTGGATGATTGAATCCCTTTTTATCCTGTTCTCTGAATAGAACACCGATTTTTCGGGAGAAATATCCAGATATGCATTTTCTGTTTTTACATCATTTTTATCGGATGCATCCGGCTTCATCGTTACCTGGTACACAAACCTGTTCACCTGCGCAAAAGCGGTCTGCATAACCAGCATTAAAGCAATGATTCCTAATTTTTTCATTGATAATATCTTTTTTTATTTTAAGTCTATCGTATTCCGGATTATGCCATTAACGGGAACGATCATAATTTCGGCAGTTTATGGAGAAAAACTGTTATTTCTCCTGCCATTCCCACATTTTTATAGATGAGAATTACATTTCAAAGTTAAATCAAAAACAGTCCGAATGGTTTACGGCTAAACATTTTATCAAATTTTAACGTTAATTTAATTCATATTAATCGCATTATGAGAACAGAATCATTAAAATAGACATCTTCGATTTGAGATTGCGGAAATTAGTTCGTATTTTTGCATCATTAAATCATTCTAAATAAATACAATGATAAAAGTATCAGACCAAGCGAAGGCAAAAGCGATTCAGCTGATGAAAGAAGAAGGCTTTAACCCTGCCGAAGACTTTGTAAGAGTAGGGGTAAAAAGCGGAGGATGTTCTGGTTTAGAATATGTTTTAAAGTTTGACAACCAAAAAACAGACACTGATCAAATATTTGAAGACAATAACATTAAAATTGTTGTAGATAAAAAATCCATCCTCTATTTAGCAGGAACCACTCTTGAATATTCGGGAGGATTAAACGGAAAAGGATTTGTTTTTAATAATCCGAACGCATCCAGAACTTGCGGGTGCGGTGAAAGTTTTTCTTTATAATTAGAAATTAGAATTTAGAGGTTAGAAATTAGCGGATTGCAAAACTAACATCTAATATCTAATATCTAAAATCTAATAAAATGAATAAATATACTGAAGACGACCTAAGAGTCGATCTGGAAAATAAAAAATACGAATTCGGCTGGGAAACCAAAATCGATTACGAAGAATTCCCTATCGGATTGAATGAAGACATCATCCGCGCTATCTCTGCCAAAAAAGAAGAACCGGAATGGATGACGGAATGGCGCCTGGAATCTTTCAGGATCTGGTTGAAAATGACCGAACCGGAATGGGCCAACATCAAATACGAAAAGCCTGATTTCCAAGCTATCCGATATTATGCTGCACCCAAAGTAAAACCGGAGCTCGAAAGCCTGGATGAAGTAGATCCTGAATTATTGGCTACTTTCGCCAAATTGGGAATCAATATTGAAGAACAGAAGAGACTTTCCGGAGTGGCTGTGGATATTGTGATGGACTCGGTTTCCGTAAAGACGACTTTCCAGGATACCCTGATGGAAAAAGGCATCATCTTCTGCTCTATCTCCGAAGCAATCAAGAATCACCCGGACTTAGTACGAAAACACCTGGGGAAAGTGGTTCCTAGAGGCGATAATTTTTATGCTGCCCTGAATTCTGCGGTATTTTCTGACGGAAGTTTCTGTTATATCCCGAAAGGCGTAAAATGCCCGATGGAACTTTCTACCTATTTCCGTATTAACCAGGCGGGTACAGGCCAGTTTGAAAGAACGCTGGTGATTGCCGATGAAGGAAGTTACGTTTCTTATCTCGAAGGCTGCACCGCACCATCGAGAGACGAAAACCAGCTTCACGCCGCGGTAGTGGAACTGATCGCTATGGACAATGCCGAAATTAAATATTCAACCGTTCAGAACTGGTATCCGGGGAATGAAGAAGGAAAAGGCGGGGTCTTCAATTTCGTAACGAAAAGAGGCCTTTGCGAGAGAAACGCCAAGATTTCATGGACGCAGGTAGAAACCGGTTCTGCCGTAACCTGGAAATATCCTTCGTGTATCTTAAAAGGTGACGGGTCAATCGGAGAGTTCTACTCGATTGCCGTAACCAACAATCACCAGTATGCCGATACGGGAACCAAGATGATCCACATCGGAAAGAATACGAAATCAACGATTATTTCCAAAGGAATTTCTGCCGGAAAATCACAGAACTCCTACAGAGGGCTGGTAAAAGTAATGCCTTCCGCAAAAGGGGCACGAAACTTCTCCCAATGTGATTCTCTGCTGATGGGTAATGAGTGCGGCGCGCATACCTTCCCTTACATCGAAATTAAAGATCCGACGGCACAGCTGGAACACGAAGCGACCACTTCAAAAATCGGGGAAGACCAGATTTTCTACTGTAACCAGAGGGGAATCGATACGGAAAGAGCGATTGCTCTGATCGTGAACGGTTTCAGCAAAGAAGTTTTAAACAAACTGCCGATGGAGTTTGCCATTGAAGCGCAGAAGTTGCTGGAGATTTCTTTGGAAGGGTCTGTGGGATAGGTATTTAAACATTAAGAAATTAAGATTTTTAAATTCTTGATGCGTAAAAATTAAGGAATTGATGAATCAATTCTTATGAAGAAAATTAGGACGATAATGTTGTTTAAATATTAAGAAATTAAGATTTTTTTTAAATTCTTGATGTGTAAAAAATTAAGGAATTGATGAAGCAATTCTTGTGAAGAAAATTAAGATGACAAAAACACAAATAACACAGCTTTCTTATGATATCATAGGTTGCGCAATCAAAGTTCATAAAGAACTTGGTCCCGGCCTATTGGAAAGTGTTTATGAAATGTGTTTGGCATATGAATTAAAGGAAAAGGGATTTATAGTAAATCAACAGATCAGTACCAAAATCAATTATGGAAAAATTGAATTGAAACTCCGCTGAAAATTGATTTACTTGTGAATGACACAGTTATTATTGAAATCAAAACGGTAGAAAGTTTATTGTCCGTTCATCAGGCACAACTGATGACTTATATGAAAATATTGAAAAAACCTCAAGGTCTTTTGATTAATTTTTACACGGATAATATTTCGAAATCGATGATTCCTTTAGTAAATGAATATTTCACTAAACTTCCGGAATGATTTAATATTGATGAGATTAAGAACCGAAAGACCTTAAATGATCTTAATTAAAATCAATTTATTGATTTCCTTATAGAAAATAATACATTGAAAATTGCTTAAATTCTTAATGTTTAAAAATAAAAAATAGTATTTCATTCGCTGGCGTTAATGCCTTTGTAATTGTGGTTTAGTTTTACAGAGGATCTACTCAAAGTCTAACCTTGCGATAAATTTGAATATATGTTAGAGATAAAAAACTTGCACGCCAAAATTGAAGATGGCGACAAAGAAATTTTAAAAGGAATTAATCTTGAAATAAAGCCGGGTGAAGTTCATGCCATTATGGGACCGAACGGAGCCGGTAAGTCTACCCTTTCTTCCGTTATCGCCGGAAAAGAAGATTATGAAGTGACAGGAGGGGAAATTATTTTCGGGGGAGAAAACATTATTGAAGATGCTCCTGAAGAAAGAGCACACAAAGGGATTTTTCTTTCTTTCCAGTATCCGGTAGAAATTCCGGGGGTTTCTGTAACCAACTTCATCAAAGCGGCGATGAATGAAAATAGAAAAGCCAACGGATTGGGAGAAATGCCTGCCAAAGAAATGCTGGCAATGATCCGTGAAAAATCCGAGAAATTGGGCATTAAAAAAGATTTCCTTTCAAGATCCCTGAACGAAGGGTTTTCAGGAGGAGAAAAGAAGAGAAATGAGATCTTCCAGATGATGATGCTGGATCCGAAACTGGCTATTCTTGACGAAACCGATTCCGGACTGGACATCGATGCCTTGAGAATTGTTGCAGACGGAGTGAATGCGTTCAAAAACGAAGGAAATGCAGTATTGCTGATTACCCACTATCAGCGATTGCTTAATTATATTCAGCCTGATTTCGTTCACGTTTTAGCCAACGGAAAAATCATCAAAACCGGTGATAAATCTCTTGCTTTAGAGCTTGAAGAAAAAGGGTACGACTGGCTTTTAAATTAATTAAAAGAAGAAAAATTCGGGGATTGACGATTGATCTTCCGGTTTAACAATTCAGCCAAAACAAACAAGAAAAAATGGTGCAAACCACAGATATACCAGTAATGGCATTAAAAGAACAGATTACAGAAAACCATCAGGAATTCCTGGAAAGTCTTCGTCACCGATTTTTGGATGAAGACCGGAAAGCAGCTCTGGAAAGATTTGAAAGCATTGGTTTTCCTACAAAAAGAGACGAAGAATATAAATACACCAACTTAAAGGAGATTACGGAAAAAGCCTATAATTTTTTCCCGAAAGAAAATCATAACATTACCAAAGAGCAACTGGATCAGCTGCACCTGGGTGAAGAAAATTTCGATTGGATCACTTTTGTCAACGGCAAACTTCATAAAGAACTGTCTAAAGTTTCGATTGAAAACGTTGAGTTCCTTTCCTTCAATTATGCTTTAAATGATGAGAAGCACCGGGATATTTTCGACCGGTATTTCAATACGATCGCTTCCGATAAATCCGCATTTACCAATCTGAATCAGGCTTACTGTAAATACGGTTTTTTCCTGAAGGTTCCTAAAAATGTAGTGATTGAAAAGCCGATCCATATTTTCTATATTTCTCAGAATCAGGAAGAAAACACCTTCTATAATACCAGAAATTTATTAATTGTTGACGAAGGTGCCAAAGTGGAAATCATTGAAAGCCACCATAATTTTGACAGCACGTATGTTCTGACCAATTCGGTAACGGAAATTTTTACTTATCCGAATGCAAAAGCAGACTGGCATAAATTGCAGAACGATAACGATACGTCTTACCTGATCGACAATACGTTCGCAAGGCAGGAAAAAGACAGTTTAACGACGGTAAATACATTCTCTTTCGGTGGTAAGCTGGTAAGAAATAACCTGGATTTCATTCAGAACGGATCGAACATCAATTCGTTCATGAACGGGATCACGATTATCGGTAAAGACCAGTTGGTAGACCACCACACGGCGGTTCACCACAACTTCCCGAACTGCGAAAGCTACCAGAACTACAAAGGGATCTTCGACGGAAAATCCCGTGGTGTTTTCAACGGAAAAGTTTTTGTTGATAAAATTGCACAGAAAACAAATGCCTATCAGCAAAACAACAATGTATTGCTGAGCGAAGGTGCAGCCATCGATACCAAACCACAGCTGGAAATTTTCGCAGATGATGTAAAGTGCTCACACGGCTGTACAGTAGGCCAGTTGAACGAAGATGCTTTGTTTTACCTGAGAGCAAGGGGAATTTCCAAAAAGGAAGCACAGGCTTTATTACTGTACGCTTTCGCCAACGATGCCATGCAGAACATCGATATCGAACCTTTGAAAGAAAAAATCTCAAAGCTTTTGGCAGAGAAGCTTAACGTTGATATAGAGTTTTAACAATATATAATTGATAATAACTAAGCATTCCGATTTTGGGATGCTTTTTTTGTTAAAAATCTTTCTTTGCATGGCTTAATTAAAAAAGTGGACCACAGCCCACTCTAATTAATATTTTAATATGTATACAAATGAAAATGTTTATTTTTTGATCCACCACTGGCTGTCTTTTCTTCCGGACCTTTTAACACCGTTATCCAGGGTATAGGCAAATCCTACGCCCAGGGTTTGTTTGAGCTGCGTCTTTTTGATCTGGTTGTGATCATACAACACATCCACCGTAATGTTTGACGAAATGAACTTATTTACTTTTAAATTCAAAATCATCCCATAAGCGAGAACGAGCCTCTCCGGATGGTCAAGGTAATTGGAAAAAACAGAGGCCGTATTGGTGACATTGATGTTTTCCATTAATTTAAATTTATAATAGGCCGTTCCCAGAAAACCGTACTGTAAGAGGCTATTGTCACCATCAGCTTTCAATCCGTAGGTTCCTGCCGTTTGAAGGTCCGGATCAAAAACAAAAGTCCACCTGGCATTGGAAGGCCGGAGGGTCACATTGATATTGTCATTTGGCCGATAGGTGATCCCCATTCCGACATTCAGATAGCCCGGCGCCATAAAATTGGATATTTTCTTTGCTTCAGGATTATTACCGTCTTCGTATCCTACGGTAAACTGAGACTGTACGCCAGCCCCTACAGACAAATACCAGCTTTTGGATACTTTCCTTCCGTAATTGGTAGATACGTTGATGACATCCTGAGTCTTCCGTATTCCGATTCCCTGGGTGTCATTCTGACCGTAATTCAGGAGAATAATGTTTTCCCAAAGATCTTTGTCTTTTTCATAGGTAATATTGTAATCTGCACCCAGCAGCCATCCGACGTTATTGGCGCCTCCGCCGACCCAGTTGGAGAATGCGGCCTGATTGATCATTAATGACTGTTTGCCGAGAACCGACCAGTGCTTTACCGTATCTACCTTAATAGAAGCCGTGTCCAGAATCACCTGTGCATGGCCGAAAATCCCTACATAAAAAGTGAGAATTAATAAAAACTTCTTCATGAGTTCGCGATTTCATTTTACAAAATTCTACACAAAAATATTAAATATAAATTTGACAACAGAACATCCCTGTACAAATCTCTGTCTTAAAGGTTTTTATTATTTAAATTTTTGATGGCAATAAATAATTCGGGCAAAGAAAAATAATATTACTTTTTGGCTGAAATAATATGAATACCGCCTCATTCATCGACAAATTTTCCGAAATTTATCATTGGCTTTTCATTTGACGTAGACAGTATATGCTAAAAAACAATATAATTTCAAAAAAGGCACTCATCAACCCTTTGCTAATGCTTGCGGCCATGTGGCTGGGCTTTTTTCTTCAGCAGCACGGCTTTTTTGAAAGTTGTTTTGGTGCTATTATTCCGCTTTTGCCGGAAGGTCTTCTGGGAATCGTTACCTCTCCTCTTCTGCACGGAAACCTGGATCATATTGTAGGAAATTCTATTCCGATTGCTATTCTGATGTTTCTGCTGTATCAGTTTTATCCGTTGGTGGCCAATAAAGTTTTTATCCTGGGATGGCTCGCTACCGGACTTTTGGTATGGCTTTTACCCCCCATCGACATTATGACGGGGGAGTATCTTTATACCTGTACCATTGGCGCCAGCGGTGTGGTGTATGTCCTGGCTTTCTTTCTTTTTTTCAGCGGTATTTTTAAATGGAATATGAAGCTGCTTACGATCTCTCTCCTGGTAGTCCTTTATTACGGAAGCCTTGTCTGGGGAATGCTGCCGGAAGAACTGTTCTACAATCTCCAGGAACCAAGTAAGATTGCCTGGCAGGCGCATCTTGCCGGTGCCGTTGTGGGGATTCTCCTGGCATTTATGTTTAAAAAAGTAGGGGACAAAAAGAAAAGGTTTATCTGGGAATTCCCGAATTATTACAGTGAGAAAGACGACAAACTCTGGCAGGAATACAAGGAAAACCATCCGGACGATTTTATGGAACTGCCTTACAAAAAGAAAGATGACATCTGGGAACACCTGGAAGAACTCAGAAGAAAATAAATTTTACTTTTTATGTCCTGAAAAATTAACAATATTTTTTTTACATTTGCGAAAACAGCACAAATGTATTCTGAAGAACAATTATACGCTATCGCCCTCCGCGAATGTAATTTAATCGGTGATATTAACTTCTACAAGCTTATCAGGGCCTTTGGCAGCGCAGAAAATGCCTGGCACCTTGCCAAAAAAGACTATCGGAACATTGACGGGTTCGGTTATAAAATAGTAGCCGACATCGGTAATTCCGATCATCTGAAATTTGCTGAAAAAGAGCTGGCATTCTGTGAAAAAAATAACATTTTGATTAACCTTCGGCATCTCGGCCAGCTTCCCAGATTACTTCATGAATGCTATGACGCACCGGCCATTCTTTATCAAAAAGGAAAATTCAACGACCGGCAGCAAAAAGTAAGCATTGTAGGCACCAGAAATATGACTTCTTATGGCAGCCATTTCCTGAATTCCTTCTTTGAAGAAACGAAATCCTGTCATTTTATATCGGTGAGCGGCCTTGCTTTAGGCATTGATAAAGAAGTTCACGAGCGGTCTCTTCATCATGGAATTCAAACGGCAGCAGTTCTAGCGCACGGTTTTCATACCGTTTATCCTTCAAAAAACCGGAAGCTGGCTGAAAAAATAGTAGAGAATGGCGGAGCACTGTTTACGGAATTTAATTCTTCACGGAAACCCGACCGTGAAAATTTTATCCAGAGAAACAGAATTGTAGCAGGGATTTCTCCTTCCACGATTGTGGTGGAAACAGCTTTCGGCGGCGGCTCGGTAAGCACCGCCACTTTTGCCAATCAGTATAACCGGGAGGTATTTGCGCTTCCGGGAAAAATTACGGACAAACAAAGCCAGGGCTGCAATCATTTGATCTTTCAGAACAAAGCTGCCGCGATCTCCACGGTGAAAGATCTTATTGACAATTTAGGAATCAAAAAGCCTCAAATGAAAATGGAAGAATTATTCTGTCGCAGCGAAATTAATATCCAACTCACTGACAGTCAACATCTCGTATTCAACACCATTTCAGACACGCCCTATATTTCTCTGGATGATATGATTGAAAAACTAGAACTTCCTTCCCACAAAATTTTGCCGATAATTCTGGAGCTGGAGCTTTTAGGGAGGGTAAAATCACTTTCAGGGAGACAATTTATGGCAATATAAGATTTAACCTTTTCTTAATATTGCATTATTTTAAACATAACATTTAATTTTTAACAATATTAGAGCCTAAATTATCAATTTAATAATATTAAGTATTTATATTATTAAACTTTCAACAATCATTCATTCAGGTGTTGTGAATCTTGAAAAAAAAATTAAATTTGTTGGCAATAATATTCAACCCTAATATATGGAACAATATAATATTGACCAGAAAATCCAAGAGTTTATCGCAAAAATTGAGGCCAAAAACCCTAATGAGCCAGAATTTTTACAAGCCGTAAAAGAAGTTGCTGTGACAGTAATTCCGTTTATCATGACTAAGAAGGAATATACGGGCATGAAACTTCTTGAAAGAATGGCGGAAGCTGAAAGAATCATCATTTTCAGAGTTCCGTGGGTTGACGATAAGGGAGAAATCCAGGTAAACAGAGGTTTCAGAATTCAGATGAACTCTGCTATCGGACCATATAAAGGAGGAATCCGTTTCCACCCTACCGTAAATTTATCGGTTCTTAAATTCTTAGCATTTGAGCAGGTATTTAAAAATTCACTGACTACATTGCCGATGGGCGGTGGAAAAGGAGGTTCGGATTTTGATCCTCAAGGAAAATCAGATATGGAAGTTATGCGTTTCTGCCAGGCCTTCATGACTGAACTTTGCAAGCACGTTGGTCCTGAAACTGACGTCCCTGCAGGAGATATCGGTGTGGGTGCCAGAGAAATCGGTTACCTGTTTGGTCAGTACAAAAAAATCAGAAATGAATTTACGGGAGTGCTTACCGGCAAAGGTCTTGCTTACGGAGGTTCCCTGATCCGTCCTGAAGCAACAGGATACGGGGTCGTTTACTTCGCAGAGCAGATGCTTAAGACGATCGGCCAGACTTTTAAAGATAAAACGGTAACGGTTTCAGGTTTCGGAAACGTAGCCTGGGGTGTGATCAAGAAAGTATCTGAATTGGGCGGTAAAGTAGTAACGATTTCCGGACCGGACGGTTATGTATACGATAAAGACGGAATCGACGGCGAAAAAATCGATTATCTTCTGGAATTAAGATCTTCAGGAAACAACAGAGCTGAAGATTATGCCAAAAAATATCCTTCTGCTCAGTTCTTTGCAGGAAAACGCCCGTGGGAAGTAAAATGTGATGTTGCCATCCCTTCTGCAACCCAGAACGAGCTTGACCTGGAAGATGCCAAACTTCTTGTAGAAAATGGGTGCGTTTGTGTAACGGAAGCGGCCAACATGCCTTCTACTTTGGATGCGATTAATTATTTCCTTGACAATAAAGTGCTCTTCTCTCCGGGGAAAGCTTCAAACGCAGGTGGTGTGGCCACTTCAGGTTTGGAAATGACCCAGAATTCTATCCGTCTGAACTGGACTTCTGAAGAAGTTGATGCCAGACTGAAAGAAATCATGATCGGAATTCACAAAGCGTGTAGAGACTATGGTAAAGAAGAAGACGGCTATGTAAACTACGTAAAAGGGGCTAATATTGCCGGCTTCGTAAAAGTAGCAGAAGCAATGCTCGCTCAGGGAGTTGTATAAAAATATAAAGGTTGGGAAATTTCCCGACCTTTTTTGATAAAACCTGTTCCCGGGATTATAAATGGGATAAAAGTAAAAAGTGAAAGGAGAAAGCGTTGATTATTCAGCGCTTTTTTTGTTGGCTTTCTTTTAAATATTGATAAAAAGATCAAAAAAAATCCTGAAAAAATTTCAGGATTCTCAATATGATGCATTATTTATTTTTCTTTTTAGATTTTCGGTCACCGGTGGTTGCATCTTTATTCTTCCACGCGGCTGAATCCGTTTTTGCTTTGTCCCAGTCCTTGTTGCTGTCCATGGTACCGTTGGTATTTCCGCTGTTCATAGAACCTGTATTCATGTTATCGGTTCTCATGTCCTTGTTCTTGGTTGTATCGGGTCTTGCCGTGTCAACTGTTGTCGTTTGTGCAGATACTGCGATCGTTCCAAACATTGCGAATGCTGTCGCTAAAATTAACTTTTTCATAATATAAATGATTTGTGGTTGGTTGTGTTAAATGAAGTACAATAATCGTACAAAGTGGTAGGTATGACGAAGTGTTTTAACTTGATTTATAATAAATTAAGACAATTTACATATTAACCGGTTGAATAAAAATCCCGGAATATAAAATTCCAGGATTTCTTTTCTACTTTTCACTTAAATACTTACTTAGACTTTTTCTTTTTAGACTTCTTATCTTCTTTAGTAGCCTCGTCATTAGGTTTGGTAGCCTCTGCATTCGGATCTGCGCTTACACTTGCTGAAGCATCAGTAGCAGTGGTTGCAGCAGATGCATCTACCGTAGCCGTAGCCGCTGTATTTTGATCCTGAGCGGCAGTGGCATTTGTTCCTATGCTTGAAGCGGCCTGGGGATCCTGTTGGGTTTGAGTTGTCGATGGATTATTAGAATTTTGATTTTGAGACGGATTTTGTTGTTCCGTCTGAGCCGATACTGCGATTACTCCGACTAATGTAAACGCTGCTGTTAAAACTAACTTCTTCATAATAATTAATATTTTTAATATGGTTTGTTTAGCTAAAACGCCGCAAATTTCCCGAATATTGTCTGCAAGGCCTTTATTTAACGTACTTTATAATTATTTAAGAATGATTTTGAATAATAAATCATTTTGCTAAATTTTTCATAATTCTCTCTACAAACTCGTATGCAGCCGGGCAAATGAGCGTATTTTTCATGGTGAGATTATTGATCTGATAGATTTTTTTCCGGTCGGTATGCGGATATTCCCGGCACGCTTTAGGTCTCACATCATAAATTGAACAGGTATTATCGCTGTTCAGAAAAAAACAGGGAAGATTCTGTAAAACTTTATCCTGATCTTCATCCACCCGCAGGTATTTTGCTTCAAAATCTGCCGGTTTCATCCGGAGATGTTTTGCAATTCGCTCAATATCCTTTTCCGTGTAAAGCGGTCCGGTCGTTTTGCAGCAATTGGCACATTGTAGACAGTCGATCTTTTCAAAAACTTCATCATGTATTTCCTGAACGATGTAATCCAGGTTTTTTGGCGGCTTCTTTTTAATACCATCCAAAAACTTTTTATGATCTTTCTGCTTCTGTAAAGCCTGTTTTTTGTAAAATTCTAAATTCATTACTTATTTTCTTCCTGAAATACCGGAAGCTCTGCCTGTTGATATTGGTTTATTTTGTCCAGATCAAGCACTGTTGAAAGGTGTAGCTTATCCGGATAATACATTGGGACAAATCTGGCTCCATATACAATTTCTTTTGACACATAGGACGTTCTCTGTACGACAGTGTTAGAAAACACTTCATCAAATGCACGCAGATGTACGATAATCTCAATATCCGTGTTTTTAAAATCCTCTTCAGAAAACCCGAAGAACGGAGAATCCTCGTCGATCAGATGAACAATGGTCCAGTTCAGAGCCAGTGTATTGATTTTATTCAACTGGGTTTTCAGGGTATAAAAATTACTTTTAGGCGTGCTGTTTTCAATCACTTCAATAGCGGCCGAAACAATGACGTCTGCATCCGTCAATGCATTATTCTTGAACGGTGCCAGCCGGAACATCAGTGCTGTTTTATCTTTAAAAGGAGCAATGACTGCAATATCAGAAAATTTCAGATAGGCTCTCGGCCTTGAAAATCTTCCGTAAAAAAGTCCGGTCGCAATGGCAAAGGTAAGCAATCCCAGGAACGCTTCAAAAGTAGCTACAAGGCTCGCCATAAAACCTATCGGGGCAATTCTTCCGTAACCTACGGTCGTAAAGGTTTGCGAGCTGAAGAAGAAAACATCGATGAATTCATTGATCGGATCACTTTTGTCTATTCCGGTGAGATGTTCTACTCCGATCAGGTAATAAATCAGGGCAAAAAACAGATTGACCAGAATATAGGCGATCACCAGATACGAAAGGAAATTAAACGTTGAAAGATCCAGCATCGTATGATACCAGCTGAAACGGCTGAAAATATTAACCCCTTTCCTATTGACATTGGGAAGCCCGTTTTTATTGATAAAACGTCCCGAAGCATTCTCTCCGAAGCCGCTGTTATCCGTATTTTTCTGGCTAATTTTCTGCCGGAATCCTTTTGCCATTTTATCTTTATTTTAATTTAATTCTTTTAAAGCATGCAAAGATAAGATATTGTATTTATGAAATTTACCCCCTTCTTCGATAAAAAAAGAAAGAATAAACTAAAGATCCGCTAAGATATTGGGAAAAATATATTTATGAGGAAAATAAAAACAATAAAACGTTTCAAGATGAACAGGAACTTTTGCTCGGAAGATTAAAAAATTCATAGTCTATGAAATTTATCAATTCAACCATTGAATTTTACAAAGAATTTTACCTTAATTTTGAACTATGAAAAAGCTGGAATCACGGGCAGACATTGAGCATCTTGTCAATTCATTTTATGCAAAAGTCATTAAGGATGAGACGATAAGTTTCTTTTTTACCGATATTGCTAAAGTAGACTGGGACAAACATTTACCGAAAATGTATTCTTTCTGGGAATCCATTTTATTCGGGCAGATGACCTACAAGGGTAATCCCATGGGTGCACACTTCCCGATCAACGAAATCCAGGCGATGGAACAGAAACATTTTGACCGCTGGCTTGAAATTTGGAAAACGACCATTACAGAAAATTTTACAGGCGAAAATGCAGATATGGCGATCTACAAATCCGAGAATATTGCCAAACTGATGGCCTTCAAGATGGATCTTGCGAGAAGATTATAGTTAAGTTAATTAAATATAAATTACGGAACGATGACCGTAAAGATGTAAGCTGCCAGGTTTACAAGAAGAACGGTTCCGTACAGAACATTGGTTTTTCCCCGGCTTAAAGAAAGCATAACGATAAAAACGGACAAAGAAAGAAGAATAATATCCTTTTTGTCCAAGCCCAAAACCAAAGGAATATCGTACATGATGCACACAATAGAAACAGCAGGGATCGTAAGTCCGATACTCGCCAGGGCAGAACCCAAAGCAAGATTGAGACTGGACTGGATCTGATTGCTCCGAGCCGCCCTGATCGCTGCCAGCCCTTCCGGCAGAAGAACTACCGCAGCAATGATGACACCTACGAGGGATTTCGGCGCACCGAGGCTCTGCACCATATTTTCAATGGTTCCCGAAAGTCCTTTTGCCATCAGCACCACAATCGCAAGACAGATGACCAGGAAAAAAAAGCTGATCATCGTTTTCTGAAAAGAGGGAATGTAATGTTCTTCGGGATGCTCATCCGGGACAATGAAGTAATTGCGATGACGCACCGTCTGCACCATCAGAAAAACGCCATAAATCACCAGGCAGGCTATCGAAACAAAGATCAGCTGGGCCTGGTTATAGAAAGGACCATTGACACTTGAAGTGAAATTGGGAAGGACCAGCGTCAGGATGAGTATTGAAACAATGCTCACCAGATAGGTAGTGGCCGATGTTCTTGCAAAAAACTGTTCATAATATTTCACCCCTCCCACAAGGATTCCGATTCCCAGAATCCCGTTAAGAATAAGCATAACGGCTGCGAAAACCGTATCTCGGGCCAGTGTGATCGCCTGATCGCCGCCAGCCACCATCAGCGAGATAATAAGCGCTACCTCCAATATCGTAATGCAAAGTGCCAGAATGATCGTTCCGAAAGGCTCTCCTACCTTATGGGCGACCACTTCCGCATGGTGAACAGCAGAAATCACACTTCCCGTCAATAAAATTCCCGCAATGATATCAAAAACAATCCCTTCTCCCATAAGGCCGGAGAAGTAATATCCCACCGCCAGAACAGGAAAAATATAGGTATAATGTAAAAGTTCTTTTATTTTCATAAGTGATTACAAAATACAAAAAATCTATGGTTTCTGAAATATCAAAAGAAAATATTAATCTTATTTTAATGGTTCCAGAAGTAAAAATCCTGGAAGTCCGTCAGCATGTGAAACAGAAGCCCGATGCCGATAATTCTGATATTTCCTTTAAAAAAGAGCATCAAAAAATACACCGCAATAGCAAAATACGAATGTAAAAAGTGAAATCCGATACTTGCCCTGTCCGGATCAAAAACAGGGTCGGCAAAAAGATGATCCAGATCTACAAGCATGGTAGCCAGTAAAATAAGGTAGGCCTTTTTCCAGTTTTTGCGGTAAAAAGCCAGTGCAATAAAAACGGGAAAAACAAAATGCAGAAAATAATGCACAAAGGTTCTGGCGTTGATAAGGTCTGATAAATTCATCTTTTTTGGACGCGCTACCACCTTAGAAGTAGCGGCAGATTATTTTCTTTAAATTTAATTTTAACATGATAATCCCGATTCTTCTGACTATAAAAAATATAGTCAATATCAGAGATTATTTTCTTTTCCTTTGGGGTAAACGATTTTAGATCTGCATATAATAACTCATTATTTCTGATCAAAATATAATTTTTGTTGAGTCTCGGTGAAAGCCGGATATTTTTTCCTGTTGACCGAATTTCAAAGCCTCTTTCTTTCCTTTCGATCACATTCGGCTGAAAAGGAATCGCCACAAACTGTCGCTGGGCATTAATCCACTTTTTATTTTGAAAATATTGCTCAGTCTTTTCAGGATCAGAACTCTGAAGAGAAACCATGTAAGCAGGCTGCACAATTTTCCGGACGGTTTGCTTTTCAATTTCATTAAAATCATCATCGTATTGGTAAGTGATAATGGTGTCATTGACCTGCTGAAGGTCTGCACTGGCTTTTAAATAATCCACCTTATCATTTCCCAGTTTAAAACAAAAAACAGAACTCAGCAAACGCATATTCCCGGCATCCAGTTCCGTCTCAAGAAATGACCTTGTTTTTAGCAGTTCTCCTGTAACAGGCTGAGAATCGTTGAAATCTGAATGGGTCCTGATTTCAATTTCATCGGGATTCAATTCAATATAAAGATGATAGCTTTCTTTCCCATTATAAAAAATAACAGTGCCTATACCTTTATTAACCATAGACTTTGCATTCAGAATACTTTTTTGTGAAAGTTTAAAAACCTGTTTATAAATACCTTCCAATCCAGATTCCGAGGTTCCTGCAATACATCCGTTCTCGTATACCAGTATGAAAATATGATCTTTCTTAAATACATTTCCGTTCAGCGCCTTAAATTTCTGTGACTTCAAAAACTTTAAAAATTGTTCTGTGTCTTTCAGGTCGAAAATACCGTACCAGTCGGTCGGCGAGGTGTTCTTAAGGTGAAAAAACCGGAAAAAATCAGGAATGACAATCCCCGAATCTTTGAGGAAATCCGAATTTTTGCGTCCCTCTTTAAACCAAACTGACGGGTGCCTCAAAAAATCAGCAAGATATCTTCTTTTTACTTTTTTGGCATCTATTAAAACGACGGCATCCGCAGATATGGGAACCGGCGTATCACTGTTCTTCGTATGATAAAAAACAAAATAGATGATACCCACTGCGAGCAGTACAAAGATGACAATAAGTTTTCTTTTCATTAAAGAACAGGCTGTTTTTTGTCTGATTCGCTTAGCTTATAGATCTCATCGAACAGATCGAAGAAATACATCAGACTGTTTTCAGATGAATTTTCAATAGAATAATCAATTTCCGTTTCGATATGGTTTCCTTTGGATTGTGATTTAAAATAAACCTCTCCGACATTTTTACGTACCAGATCCAGTATTTTCCTTTCTGAACTGCTCTTAAATTCTTTTTCCATCCCAACCAGCAGATTCCTGACATCAAATCTTCCGGAAGCCGGATATTTTGAAGAGTCTTTCATCCAGTCTTTAGACTTAGCATTTTGACTGTCAGTATTTAAGCTCTCCACAGAAGTGGTAACATACACAATGTTTTCTTTTACCGTAAAGAAAATCTGATCCATAAACCCGCTTTCTTTATCATCTTTAAAAATATAGAACTTTCCTTTTTTAGAGAAGTTCTTTGAAGTGTTTTTATTGGTAGCCAACAGATTGAACACCCGGTTCCAGTACCCTTCGTTTTCAGTGGCAAACGCAAAAGTAAAATCCGGAACGACTACCTCTTTTGTTTTTTTAACTTCTTTTTCATTGTAATCATCATCGTATTCATAATCGGTGTATGGTACTGTTTTAGATTTCAGCTCATTGAGAACAAAAATACCGTTTCCGGGAGCAATTTTAGAGATTTCTTTTTCATCAAGGACAATTTTCACGGTCTCCATGATCAGTTCCGCCTCCTTTTTATATTTAACATCCCCGGCATTTTTCATTAGTGCATACATCATATCGAAGTATTTGCTGCCATCCATATTGATGGCATAATACCCGATGCTTTTATCGTTGATGAGCCTTGCCAGCTTCTTATTCTTTTTGCCGTTATAGATTTCACCAAAGCTTTTCTGAACTTCGGGATCTGAATGCTGATAACTGTTGACCAGCCTTACTTTATCTTTATCAAAATAAAGGTTGTATGATGAATTGGAATTATATACAGACGTGAAAAGACTGCCAAACTCGTAATGTTTCATCATTTTACCATACACTCCATTATTAACCAGCCGTCCATAATCCGTATAGACAAATACATCCGAATCCGCATCTCTGAAAGCGGTCATTTCCTCCGGTACTTCCAGTTCCATATTAGAGGAAAAATACTGATCAAAAGACTCTTCTGCCAGTTTTTTCAGTACTTTGAATTTTTCTATTTTAAGAGAATCCATTTCCTTCTTGTAATCATCAT
>JBMDXW010000359.1:0-14464 GCA_048594965.1 Chryseobacterium sp. | reverse complement strand
AAATTCGCCGATTTCTTCCTGTAAGCCGGTTACCATTTCTCGCAGGATATCTTTAATAACCTCATGATAATCCTCGGCATAAGCATATTTTGAGATTTTAAAATTGTCAAGGGTGGAGATTTTTTCTTCGGGGAAATAATTATAAGAAAGTGAAATTACTGATTTTGAACCCTCTACCAACAATCTCGGATCAAGCCTTTTATCGAAATGATTTTCCATATACTTCATTTCCCCATGAAAATTATTTTTCAGCCACTTTTCCAGTGGCCTGGCATCTTCTTCGAGAAAATCTGCTCTGGAAATCCCACAGCTTTGAAATCCAAAACTTTTTGCCCTGGCTTTGATCAACTGTGTGTATTTTTCAGCGTTTAAATCCATTAATTATAGTGCAAAACTAATATTATTTTATAAATTTGCGGCTGAATTTATAAAATTAGAATTTACTTAATAACCATGAAAAAAATCTTTTTAGTGGCTGTTCTAGCATCAGCAAGCCTTTTCAAAGCACAGATCACATTTGAAAAAGGATACTTTATATCCAATTCCGGTAAAAGAGATGAAGTTTTGATCAGAAATATCGACTGGAAAAACAATCCGACAGAGTTTGAATATAAAACCAGCGAATCAGCTTCCATAAAAAAAGAAAACATCAACAATATCAAAGAATTCGGTATTGATAATGAAAGCAGATTTATACGAAAAAAAGTATTGATCGACATTTCTTCTGATGATCTGAACGCAATGTCTTATGATAGAAAACCTGAATTCAAAGAAGAAACCGTATTTCTGAAATATATTGTAGACGGAAAAGCCGATCTGCTTTATTATGAAGATAAAGAGATCAGAAAGTTTTTCTATAACGTCGATGATGCTGATCCTGTGCAGCTGATCTATAAACCCTATTATATTAACAATAATCAGATAACTTATAACGAAGATTATAAAACACAGCTTACACAAATTCTAAAATGCGGCGTTGAGCAGCAAAAAATCAAAGGAGCTCGTTACGAAAGAAAAAACCTGGCAGCTTTGTTTATGAATTTTAATTCCTGTAGCGAAGGAGATACTGCCGTAAATTACAGCAAATCCACTGAAAAAACAGATCTTTTCAACCTAAACATCAGACCGGGAATCAATTTTTCTTCGTTTGAAGTTACCAACTCAGCCTATAATTTAACAGAAAGTACAAAATTTGGTAATAAAACGTCATTCAGGATTGGTATCGAAGCTGAATTTATTCTTCCTTTCAACAAAAACAAGTGGGCTTTATTCGCAGAACCTACCTACCAGTATTACCAAGACGAAAAGGAATCTATTGCTTTTGCAGGGCAATATTTTGAAATGAAATCAACAAGAAGTGTGGATTATAAATCTCTGGAAGTTCCTATTGGTGTGAGATATTACCTATTTCTTAATAAAAAATCGAAGATTTTCTTCAATCTCGCCTATCTTATGGATTTCGAATTCAAGTCGACAGTCAAACTTGATTTTTTAGAAGTTAAGACTGATTCTGGTTCTAATATTGCTTTTGGTATGGGATACAAGTATAATGATAAATTTTTAATTGAGTTACGTGCAACAACACAAAGAAACCTTTTACAAAATTATATTCCCTTAGATTCTAAATATCAAACCGTATCTCTTATCCTCGGCTATACATTATTCTAGAACTTAATGATTAATTATCACATTTTTTACGTATTTTCGTTAGGTATTAATTAATCACATTACTATGTCATTATCAGAAGTTTTAAAATCAGGAAATTACGAATTAATAGACGTTCGCGAGCCTATGGAGCTTGAAATGGACGGACATATAGACGGTGCTAAAAATATTCCTTTGGGAGAGGTAGAAGACAGGCAGGATGAAATCCTGTCTATCGAGAAACCGGTAGTTATCTTCTGCAGAAGCGGAAACAGAAGCGGAAAAGCCCTGGAATACCTGAACACTCAAGGCCTTAAAGAAGGTTACAACGGCGGAGGCTGGGCAGAACTGAAACAGGCGATAGAAGCAAATCAGGGGACTTTTTAAAAGTTCCCTTTTTTATTTAAAAATTGTCTTGTGGATCTTATAAAAAGATTTTCAATTAACTGTGTCTTTTTTATATAATCAATCAATGGAATATTAATTTTATACTTTGTTCTAAAGAGAAATTTCATTTTTAGAGCGGTCACTTTAAAGCAATAAAATTAGTTTAATTTAACATAATAAAATTCCCTATACAGGGAATAGATTATTTTCTTATATTTGTTGTCTAATTAAAATTTTAATCATGAAAAATCTAAAAAAAATCTCAAGAAAAGAATTAAAAAAAGTACAAGGAGGGAAATTACCAATAGTGCCGGACTATCCGGACATGTGTCATGGTAGTGAAGATTGTGCTAAGTATGGATTAAGATGTGAAGTTTATGCCGGTTCAGATACTAATGGGCAATGGTGGGCCTACAGATGCGTATAAATATTTCAAAATCCTCAGTCTACTGAGGATTTTTTTTAACTGTATAATAAATTTAGATGAAGCTAAAGTGTAGTTTAACGGCATTTCTGCTAGTTTTTATTTTTGGTATTCTTCCAGCTCAAAATTTAACTATATTTTATGAGCTTACAAATCATGCTTCTTATGGCGACAAAAAGGAAACCCGAAAACAGAATTATATCCTAGATGTTATAGATGGGAAATCGATTTTCAGAACAGAAATGCGAAGAAGATCAGATTCACTTTTAGCCAACGGAAAGTTTGGAATGGGCTATAATGCCAATTCACAATATGAATTATACTTAATTAAAAAAATAAAAGAATCAATAGTACAAAAAGTTTACGTATCACCACTAAGCAGAGACCGCTTTTTTATAAGCGACTTTAAACAGCTAGATTGGGAAATTAGTACTGAAACAGCTAAAATAGGGGAATATAATTGTCAGAAGGCACAAGTTGAATATGGGGGTCGGAATTGGACCGCATGGTTTACGAAAGATATTCCTATATCAGAAGGTCCATATTTATTTAATGGATTGCCTGGTTTAATTATCCAGATAAAAGATGATACTAGTGACTATGATTTCAAGCTCACACAATTACGAAAAAATAATAACAACTCATTATATGAAGTTAACGGAGGTAAACAGATAACATGGAAACAATATAGTAGTTTATTGCTTGACTATTTTAATGCACCTATGAATATGGTTGCCCTTGGTGGTAAAAAAGTCGTGACTGATGATGGGGCTGGTGGATATAAGCCCGTTAATGAAAGAGAATTAACTCAAAAAATACAGGAAAATCTAATTAAAAATAATAATCCGATAGAATTAGATCACAAAGTTAATTACAGATAATTTGAATGTATGAATCTTAAAGAAAGATTTTCAGGTATATGCTCACTTTTTACCAATGATTTAAAACTTACTGAAAATTATGGGCTGAAATAGAGAAAAAATACGCTGAAAAAGGAAGACATTATCACAACCTCGGACATCTTGACAATATGTTTACTGAGCTTGAAAACGTACGGAATAAAATAACGTGTTTCACCTCAGTTTCATTTTCCATATTTTATCACGATGCCATTTATAATACCACTTCCAAATCCAATGAAGAGAAAAGTGCGGAATTTGCCATAAAACATCTTCAAAAATTAGGTACTGATCTAAGGTTTAGAGAAAAAGTTTCAGAACAGATTCTGGCAACAAAACTTCATGAGCGGTCTCACGATAATGACATCAATTATCTTCTGGATGCAGATCTTTCGATTCTTGGAGCCGGACCCGACGATTATTTAGCATACACTCAGAAAATAAGAAAAGAATATTCTATATATCCTGACCTGCTTTATAAACCCGGCAGAAAAAAGGTATTGCAACATTTTCTGGATTCTGAAAGCATCTTTAAAACAAATTACTTTATCGAAAATTATGAAGTTCAGGCCAGAAAAAATATTCGGGCCGAAATTGAATCTTTAAATTTTTGATTAAGTTCGCTTATCAATTTAAAGCGTTTGTTTTATTTATCACTAATACCGTTTTGCTACTGAAGCATCGGATTAACTTCAGCCTTATCAGATGTTTTACGTATGAACCTCACCGTTGTTTCCAAAACAAGTTCAGGAACTTCTTTGTGAGGAGTATGCCCTACACCAGCGATCACAAACTTTTCAGCGATTCCGCTTACCTGAGAAACGGTTTTCTCGACCTGCATCAGTGTTCCATATTCATCATCTTCACCCTGTATGAATAAAAGCGGTGATTTGATCTCTTTCAAATGATACTCTATGTTCCAGCTTCGAAAACGGTCACTCAACCAAATCTCCGTCCAAGCTTTGATAATCATTTCGACTTTATCGCCATGGTATTTTTTCAGACGCTCCGGAAGATCAGTGGTAGTATAAGCATACAGCGCATCCCGAACCCCTTTCACGGTGATATCTTCCACGAAAATATGGCCGGCCTCACAGATAGTAGCCCGTACCTTTTCGGGATATTTTGAGGCCATTATGAGAGCAATGGTTCCGCCGTCACTGTGTCCGAATAGAATGCTATCCTGAATGTCTAAAATGCTCACTAAAGCATTCAATGTATCAGCTTCCGTTTCCATATAATCGTTCTCACGTTCAGAGGTAGACATAGGAAAAGATTTTCCGTAGCCCAGCCGGTCATAAACCAGTACATTACATTGCGTCTGTACAGACAACTTCTCCGGAAAATCTCTCCAAAGTTGGGAGCAGCCCAGGGAATCATGTAAAAAAACAATTGTCGGCCTGTTTTTAAAAGGCTGATAATATTCTACATAAAGTTTTCTGCCACCCAGATCGATGATTTTTCCTGCCATTCTATTTCAAAGGATTAAAAATCCGGATTACCCGCATTCCTGAATTCCTGAATTAAATTGGCGAAAACCCTTTCAACAGGAAGAACATCATCGATCAAGGCTGAAACCTGGCCGATTTCAAGCTCACCTTCTTCCATATCCCCTTCGAACATTCCTTTTTTGGCTCTGGCACGCCCTAGTGAAGCGGTCAGTGATTCTCTGTTTCTTCCGACATTGTAGATCTCTTCAAGTTCATTGAAAAATTTGTTTTTAACCATCCTTACCGGTGCAAGCTCTTTTAATGTCAGCTGGGTGTCTCCTTCCTGCAGCTCAGTAATCTTTTTCTTCCAGTTTTCATGGGCGCTTGCTTCTGTCGTTGCGGCAAAACGTGAACCGATCTGCACACCGTCTGCCCCAAGAATCATTGCTGCTTTTATCTGTGACCCCAAAGCAATTCCTCCTGCCGCGATAAGCGGTTTCGTGATATGTTTCTTCACATTCGGAATGAGACAGAAAGTCGTGGTTTCATCTCTCCCGTTATGACCTCCGGCTTCAAAGCCTTCCGCGACAACCGCGTCAACTCCCGCCTCTTCACATTTGATGGCAAATTTTGTAGATGAAACGACGTGTGCTACTTTGATACCCTCTTTTTGAAGAGTCTCCGTATACGCTTTAGGGCTTCCTGCGGAGGTGAAAACAATCTTTACCCGTTCCTCCAAAATGATATTGATGATTTCTTCTAAATTGGGGTAAAGCAGGGCGACGTTTACCCCAAAAGCCTTATCCGTTGCTTCCTTACATTTCCGGATATTTTCGCGTAAAATGTCAGGATACATACTTGCAGAACCAATCAATCCCAGCCCTCCGCAGTTGGATACCGCTGAAGCCAGCCTCCATCCGGAGTGCCAGATCATACCGGCCTGAATGATTGGATATTGTATTTTAAATAGTTCTGTAATTCTATTTTGTGATGATTGCATTTCGTGAAGCTTTTTTGCTGAATTAAAATCTATAAGATTGCTCATGCTGTAAAAATAATAAAAAACCAGTGTCAAAGGGAATTTAGACATAAAAAAAACCTTCAGGGCTTCTGAAGGTTCTGGTAATTATTTTTTGACTGCATCTTTTTTCCAGGTTGCTTTAAAAGCGCAGTTGTCATAGCGGCCGTCTATCGAAATAAATGTCGTTGGCAGTTTGGAGTTTACGAACTTTTCAACCATTTCATTTCTTCTTTTATTGAGTGCCATCTGCTTTATTCTGTCATAATCAGTTTCCAGGGTAATCTGGTGAGCAGGGATCACATCTTCCATTTTGATGATCTTCACCACCTTTCTGTCTCGTTCATCTTTGTCATCAAAAGCATTGGTGATGTCTCCTTTATTAAGACCAGCCAGCTCATAACTGATTGTTCCGGGAATGCTTTCTCTTTCTATTTTGTTAGAACCGTCTGCTCCGGGGATCACCCCAGCGTTGAATTTCGTTCTTTTATCATCAGAAAATCTGAAAGCAGCATCTTTAAAGGTCGTTTTACCATCGATAATTAAACCTCTGATACTGTCCAGTTTTACTTTTGCCGTTTTAATTTCTTCATCGGTGGGTGTTGCCATTAAAAGAATATGTCTCGCATCATAGATTTTTCCGGATTTTCTTACCAGCTGTATGATGTGATATCCGAATTCAGATTCTATAGGGTCTGAAATTTCGCCTTCCTGAAGATTCAGAGCAGCCGCCTCAAAAGGCTTTACCATCTGACCTTTGGAAATATTCTTCATCAGGCCTCCGTTGGAAGCGGAACCCGGATCTTCCGAATAGATTCTTGCCTGGCTTTCAAACGTTTCCCCTCCCTGAATATCCTGCTTTATTTTCTTTAACCTATTGATAAGCTCATCTTTATGGGCATCAGTAAGTTTAGGATACATCATGATCTGTGAAAGAGAGACCTCATCTTTAATTTCAGGAAGCTGGGATTTATACATATTGTAGAAATCTGTTACTTCATTCGGCGTTACGTCTGCTTTCTCCGTAATTCTCTGGTATTTTGCCTGTCCGTAATACTGATCGGTATCGATTTTTTCGATAGCGTTTTTCATTTCATATCCGTTTCTGAATTTGTAAGCGGCCAACATGGTTTTTTCGTCAGGAAACTGTGACAGCAACTGCTGATATTTCGCGTTAGCCTGTTCTTTGATCGCCGCAGAACGGTTTTCGATTAAGGTATCTTTTCTTGCTTCATAAACAAGAAGCTTGTTGTTGAGAAGGTTTTCCAAAAACTCACACTTATCTATATTGGAAGCTCCCTGCTGTCTGGCATAGTTCATCTGCTCATTCACATCAGATTCCAAAACAATTTCATCACCGATCACAGCAGCAATACCATCCACTAAATCTCCCTGCTTGAGCTGAGCATTCATCATGTTTGTACCCAACAGGATGATGAAAATTCCAAAAAGAAAAGTGATTTTAAGTTTATTTATCATTTTACTATTTTAAACAAGTTGCAAATTTAAAATTCTTAACGAATTACACTAAATTTTTTATTATAAATATTTCTTAAAAAAGAAGTATTTACTGTAGTTCTACATCGAAAGTCGTTAATTCTTTAAACTGCTTCAGTCTTGCGAACATATCAGCTTCTTTTACTTCCTCTATTCTTTCTGTTCCGAATTTTTCAACTGTGAACGAAGCCATGGCAGAACCTACGATCAAAGCGGATTTCATGGTCTCGAAATCTGTTTTTTCCTTTTTGGCCAGATAAGCTGCAAAACCTCCTGCGAAAGTGTCTCCAGCGCCGGTAGGATCAAAAACCTCCTCCAGTGGCAATGCAGGAATCGCAAACACCTTACTGTCATGGAAAAGCAAAGCACCATGTTCTCCTTTTTTAATGATGACATATTTAGGTCCCATTTCATGGATTTTTTTGGCCGCCTTTACCAGAGAATATTCTCCCGAAAGCTGTCGGGCTTCTTCATCATTAATGGTGATCACGTCAGTTTTGGCAATCATATCCATTAAAATATCCCAAGCCGTATCCATCCAGAAATTCATGGTATCAAGGATCACCAGTTTCGGACGGTTATGCATTTTTTCCAGTACGGAAAGCTGTACGCCGGGATGAAGATTACCCAATAATAAAATTTCCGCATCCTGCATAGAATCAGGAATTTTAGGATCAAAATTCTCGAGAACATTCACTTCTGTTGCCAGCGTGTCTCTTGTATTAAGGTCGTTGTGGTATTTACCAGACCAGAAAAAGGTTTTGCCTTCTTTTACGATTTCTATTCCTTCAATATTTACGCCTCTGCCGGTAAACATATCCAGATGTTCCTGAGGAAAATCGCCTCCCACTACGGAAACGATTCCTGATTTTACCCCCAAAATAGATGAAGTAATCCCAATATATGTTGCTGCACCTCCCAGGATTTTGTCCGTTTTACCAAATGGCGTTTCGATTGCATCGAATGCAACACTTCCTACAACTAAAAGTTTCATATTATTTTCAAAGTATATTAAAAGTAAATTAATTTTTCCATTCAAATGTGTCGAGCAGGTGTTTCATATCTTTTTTGATATAATCTACTGCCGGGGCCAGAGAATCGGGTTTTGGCCTTGTGTTAAAATATAAATAAGCCGTTACGAAATGTCTCGTACTGTCGGTAATGTAGAACTGAAGGTTTGATGCGCTTTGCCCTTTCAGCTCATAAAAATTCCCGTACACTTTCTTTTCGGGATACTCGAATGACTTGGTCTCAATAGCGCTGGCCTTGATCGTATGCTCATAAACCATTTTTTCCGCTTCCCGGATATGTGCCGCAAAATCATTTTTTATCGGATAATACGTCACGAAAACCTTTGCTTTCATTTTCGGATAGTTCAGATAATACAAGCAGGGTCTTTTTGCATCCGCTATTGTGGCAAAATCTGAATATTCAAATGTGTAGGCACAGTTGTTTTCAAACTTTTGGTATTTCGGTGCCGGATATTCCAGGCGAAGCTCTCCATAAGGCTTCGGAAGGGGATCCTTTCCGCAGGATACCAGAAGTAAAACTGCAAAAATAAAAATGGCATTTTTAAACATTTTGCAAAAGTACAAATTAGATTTTAGATTTGGGAAGACAAATTTCAGGATTTCAAGGAGTTTTGGATTTAATGTGAATGCTGCTTTTGAACACCGGTACACCAAGTTCTTTTCTGCTAAGCATTTTTAGTTTCACAGAATTATTTGACTTAATGAAATTATCAAAGACTTTATTTTAACGGGAGGTCGCAAGGAATTTTGAATACTAATCGCTTTTTTGTTCGCAATGGCGTTTCACTCAGCAAATGATAGCTGAATTTAATATTTTAGCTGGTACCGACAGCGCGTAAAGTTCTCTTCTGCTAAGCATTTTTAGACAGAATTATTTGACTTAATGAAATTATCAAAGACTTTATTTTAACGCGGAGGTCGCCAGGAATTTTAACTACTAACCGCTTTTTCGTTCGCAAAATTTATGATTACAAAAACCGGTAAGCCTCCTCAAAATTCTGAATATACGTTTCCAACGGCTTCGGAAAGGATTTTTCGTGGGAACTTTTAACATCTGTCACGATATAGTCGTGTTCTTTGATAAAATGATTCCACGCTTCTTCCGAGGCTGCTTCTACATTGTAAATTTCTATGGTTAAATTCTTATGGGTCAGTTTATGGCTGACAGTTTTCATCCCTATGATGAATGGCACCAATGCATCGGAAATTTGCGGCGGGAATTCAAACAGTTTTTTCCAGATAAAGTCGTCTTTTCTCTGCTGAATCAGGAATTTTCCGTTTCTATGGACGAAATAATACTTTAATTCGAGGTCTTTCGCTTTTGTTTTTTTGGCCTTAACAGGGAATTCGGAGACTCTGTTCATGGAAAAAGCCAGGCAGTTTTCATTTAACGGACATTCGCTGCAAAGCGGATTTTTAGGCTTGCAGATTTCGGAGCCCAGATCCATCATCGCCTGATTGAAATCGCCCACATGATCCGGTAAAATAAGATGGGCCAATTCCGAAAAGTAACTGAAAGCTCTTGAATTTGAAATATCAAAATCATCAGCAAAGATCCGGCTTAAAACACGGTAAAAATTTCCATCCACCGCAGGCATTTTCCCATTGAAACAGATACTGGAAACTGCCGCCGCCGTATATTTGCCAACTCCCTTTAATTTTAAAATTTCTTCGTATTCCTGCGGAAACATGCCATTGTAATCGCTCATGATCTGCTTTGCCGCCTTATGGATATTGATCGCCCTGGAATAATATCCCAAACCTTTCCAATACAGCAAAACTTCATTTTCATCGGCTTCTGCCAAAGTTTTCACATCCGGAAACCTTTCAATGAACCGGTTATAATGTCCGAGTCCCTGGCTGATCCTGGTCTGCTGAAAAACAATTTCACAGATCCAGATTTTATAGGGATCTTTTGTCTTGCGAAAAGGCAGGTCCCTGGCATTTGTTTCATACCAGCTTAAAAGCTTCTCACCAATCGGCCTGAGATCTGAATTGTTTACTGCTTCCAAAATTTATCTCCGTTAGGGCTGCAAAGATAGTTTAATTTTCCTGTTTTACCGGATAGACCGGAGCTGCTTTAAGCCATTGGTATCTCAGGTGTTTTTCTTTTGCGATAAAGCGGTATCCCTCAAGTTTTCTGAGATAAGCATACATCGGGGATTTCAGTTTCAGCCTTTGGTTTGACAAAATCTGCATGGGAAAAGTGACTACGGAATCTCTGGTTGTTTTTAAAACTTCCCCTGACCTTATCTGGTAAATAAAAACCGCTTTTCCGCGTCCTTTGGAACTGTCTGTTAATTTGACATCGGAGGTGGAAATAACGAGGTCGCTGGCATCGAAACATTCCTGTTCACTCATCACATAAGCCTTCCCTTCCTTTCTTTCATCCGCAAACAGATCGACTACCTGCTCACGCTGGAACTTTTTCTCTTCACAGCTGAAAACCAAAACAAATAATGGCAAAAAATAAGATAATCTGCCTTTCATAATGAATATTTAATGATTTGATAGAAAAAAACCGATGTGAAAATGCATCGGTTTTTTGAAAATATTTTTAATCCTGGGTATATTCGGCTTCCCATTCATTGCCATCGTCTCCTTTGTGACCATCAAGTTTTATTACAAAACTTTTTGTCGGGAAATAAGGGGTCAGGCGGATGTCGAGCCAAACCCGGTCCTTATTGACCCGGTCCTGTTCGAAACGTACGATTTTGAATTTCTCGATCAGTTTATCCGGACCTTTGATGTTATCGAGGAACTGAACGATCTGTCTTCTCAGGTCGTCTTCATTTTTAGCATTCCAGTTCTCGAAAGCTCTTCTGTTGAGGAAATCCAATAAAACTTTCGTTACATAGTCGAATACCCTAACAACGGAATAGGTCTGAAGTCCAATATTGTCACCGGTAAATAAAGTTTTGGCGGAGAATGCCATGATTTTACCGTATTCATTGACCATCGGAACAAGGCCCATTTTTTCAAGCTGCGAAATTTCACTTTTCTTTAATTCAAATTTTACAGCATCCACTTCATTGATATTTCCATGCTTTTTACCGGCCGCTACCTGTGACATCAGGGTTTTATGAATCTTTCCGGCAAGTGAAGTGGATGGCGGAAGCTCTACATTCTCTTCCTCTCCTACTTCTTCGGCTTTCCCGCGGCCTACCAGCCAGTTGCACGTCATGATGAAATTGCTTCGGTGAAGTTCCCCTCCCGTAAGATTGGCAGAATGAAAAAGATCCACCACGTCATCCGGCTTGTCGAGATTGGCAAAATCGGTGACCATCATCACTTTGTTTTCGTTACAGATCTTCGCCCATTTTTCAATGACTTTGTTTGATCCTAAATATCCCGGAATTGCAAGGATTGAATAGTTATCCCTAAGGTCAAGCCGGTCGTAATAATTCTTGAATTCTTCGGCAATCGCATCGATAAACAAAGGATTATCCAGATCGGAAACCTGGTCTAAGCTTGCATTGACGATACTTACGTTATCGACTTTATCAAGTTCCGTATTTTTATAAAACTGTGCCACGGTCCGGTAGTTGGTTTCAAGCATACGAACTGCGTCCAGTGTATTTTTAAGGTTTGATTTCAGGTTCTGCTCTGCAGATTGTGCCTTAGATTTGCAGGTGTCAGCCATTTTATCTGCCGAATCATTTCCTTCCAGGAGATTTACCCAAAGATTAATTTTCTGAAGAAGCTCTTTTCTTTCTTCCTCTTTATTGCTGTCATTCAGAAAAATTTCTTTCCTGGCTTTTCTGGTGGGGTTCATATTGGCGATCCCGTCTACAACGGATTCTACAAAACCGAAGCCACCTATTTTATTGAGTTCGGCAAGCGGATTACCCTTCGGTTGACCTGCGTGTTGCTGTTGCCCCTGTTGTTGGCTTTCAGCTGCCTGTAATTTACTATCCATGATTAATGTAAAGTCTTTAGATTATTTTTCAAGTTCTTGTGCCACTTCCTTCAATACTTCGATAAACGCCGCTCTTGTCTGATCGTTTTCGAGCATATTACGCAGAATCTTATTGGTTTTCAGCTGTCGTACGATCTTGTTGTACTGCTCCTGCTCCATGCTGAGCTGCTGAAGATAAGATGATTTCTGAGTAAGATTTTTCGGGGTGAAGTCCGCAAGATTTTGAAAACGGAATTCTTCTTCCACTACATTGCCGTCTTCCGTTTCGTGCTGCACGTGTACAGAAGGCTGGAAATGTTTGAAGACGTCTTCCACAGTCTTTAGACCGGTTACAATTTCAGGAACATAAGACTCTTCGGTGGTAAGCTGGCTTACAATGAGCGACTTATTTTCCTGTATGTTCTGAATAGCCTCATTAGCGTCTACTTTCACTTCGTTTCCGCCAACGCCATAATTAAACATTGCCATATTATTGTTATTTTGAGATTTTCTATTTTGGTGTAAATCGTATTTACCAGCATCAAATAGCTGACCAATCCAATGTTTAAATTTAAAAAAAAACTGTAACATACAAAATTTTGTTAAGATTTTTCTTGAAATATTTACTTTAAATGATAAATATTAATCAAAAATGAACATTTACGATACTACTAATCTAGGAAAAATAAATAAAAAAACGCATCATTTTCTGATACGTTTTTCCTTTCTAACAATTTTTGGTGCTTTACCAAATTTTTATCCTGTCTTCCGGAGCTTTGTACATTTTGTCACCCGGTTTGATATCGAATGCTTTAATAAACGCATCCTGATTCACCAGTGGTCCGAATGCTCTGAAAACTCCCGGAGAATGCGGGTCTGTTTTTACCTGGTTGGTCATATACTGATCGGTAGATTTTGTTCTCCAGACGGTTGCCCAGCTCATAAAGAACCGTTGATCCTGAGTAAAACCGCTGATCAGTCCGGGATTTCCGTGGTCTTTCAGATACATCTGAAGCGCGTCATAGGCAACAGCTACCCCACCAAGATCACCGATATTTTCACCGCTGGTAAATTTTCAGTTTACGAAACTGCCTTTTACCGGCTCGTAAGCGCTGTACTGAGCAGCCAACTGCGCAACTTTAGCATCAAAGTTTTTACGGTCTTCATCAGTCCACCAGTTATTAAGATTTCCGTCACCATCGAACCTCGAACCGCTGTCGTCGAATCCGTGAGAGATCTCGTGACCGATTACGGCACCGATCCCTCCAAAATTTACAGCTGCATCGGCTTTCGGATTGTAGAATGGCGGCTGGAGAATGGCTGCCGGGAATACGATCTCGTTATTTGAACCGCTGTAATAGGCATTTACCGTCTGCGGTGTCATTCCCCACTCGGATTTGTCTACCGGTTTCCCTATTTTATCGAGGTTTCTCTGATACTGCCATGCGGACACGTTCTGAAGATTTGAATATAAGGTTGCCCCTTCTTTCGGAGACTCCACTTTAAGTTGGGTGTAATCTTTCCATTTATCGGGATAAGCAATTTTCACCGTGAATTTAGACAGCTTTTCCTGGGCTTTCACTTTAGTGGCCGGAGACATCCAGTCCATATCGTTGATGTGGGTCTTGAAAGACTTTAAAATATAATCGATATAGGTTTCCATCTGCGCTTTGGCTTCTGGAGTGAAATATTTTTCCACGTACAATTTACCGAAAGCTTCGCCCAAAACGCCGTTTACAAGAGAAAGCCCTCTCTTGTTCATGGGACGCTGCTCTTTCTGTCCCTGAAGATATTTAGAGTAAAAATCAAACCTGATCTGTTCCAAGTTTTCATCCAGATTACTTGCATTTCCGTTGATCAGATGATATTTAAGATAATCCTTCAGCAGCGGAAGATTTTTCTGGGTAAGGAAAGAATCCATATTCTGGTAGTACTTCAGCTCGCCGATGATTACTCTGTCCGTGTTCACGCCGGCATCTTTGAGATATTTCTGAAGATTTACGTTCTTCACCAGGGCCGGCAATTCGGAGACATTTTTCGGATTGTATCTTAAATTGGCATCCCTGTTCTGTTCCAGCGTTAATAAATAATTCGCCAGCTGTTTTTCAAAATCCACGACATTTTTGGCTGAAGCGTCTGCGCTTTTATACCCCAATACGCCAAACAGTTTTCCTACGTACGACTGGTATTCCGCTAAAGTCTTTGTATTGGCCTCATTCACTTTCTGGTAGTAAT